>JAFGJK010000061.1 GCA_016929135.1 Spirochaetota bacterium
CACCAGGTGCCGCCGAGCTTTTCTGCGCTCAAGGTCCAGGGCAAGAGGGCCTCCGATATCATGAGAAGCGGGTCCACCGTGTCTCTCCGCGGCAGGGACGTGCATATTCACGAGTTGGGAGTAACCGACGTGTCGCTCAGGGAGGGCAGGTTCCGAATCGAGGTGGAGTGCTCCAAGGGGACCTATATCCGGTCTCTCGCCAGGGATATGGGGAACGACCTTGAAACCGGCGCCCACCTGCTGGGGCTCCGGAGAGTGCAATCGGGGAATTTTAACGTCGGCGACGCTGCCACCCTGGGTGAGCTGGAGGCGTTTATTGACGGAGCGCCGGTGGATAAGAGTTTTATCGTCACGCCCCGGGATGCCTTCAGGGATTATTCGTCTCTGGTGGTGAAAAACGGGATGCGGAAGAGGGTCCAGAACGGCTCTGACTTCCCCCGGGGGGAGGTCCTGAATATGTCTCATGGCGACAAAAAAATCTTTATTATTTTTGATGAGGATCAAAATGTGATTGCCATAGCGGATATAGATACTGAAAAATGGCATATAACATATCTGAACACCTTTCATGACACTGTGGTTATGGCAAACAGGTAAATAGGAAATACGAGAACAGGTTAATCATCGAGGAGGATTTGGGAGTGATGACGACTCAAAAGACCGATGTGATCCAGAAATACCGGATACACGACAAGGACACAGGATCACCGGAGGTACAGATCGCAATTCTGACGGATCGCATCAATCAGCTGACCGAGCATTTCAACGTGCATAAAAAGGATTTTCATTCCAGGAGAGGACTCTTGAAGCTCGTGGGACAGAGGCGTAGAATGCTTGATTATCTGAAGAACAAGGATCTGGAGCGATACAGGAATCTTATTAAGTCGCTTGGTCTGAGGCGATAAGGGCGGGCGCCGGAAACGGTATCCCGCCTCCCGTTGCACAGTGAAACGAAGGGCATTCGAGTTATCGGGGGTAGCAAGGGTTCAGGGAATTGGAATCAGGGCTTATCATGATAAACACTGATCCCTTATCCCTGAAATGACCCCTCCCTCTCTCCGCTGCTCCGCCGCTCCGTCACGTGCGCACATCAGCCAATCTTGAGAAAAATGAAAGAGGTTTGACATGAGCGTTGAGTTCAGTGTTGCCCTAGGCAAAGAAAAAATGATATTCAACACCGGCTATCTTGCCAAGCAGGCGGACGGATCGGTGGCGCTGTCGTACGGCGAGTCGATCGTTTTTGCCTCGGCCGTGTATTCAAGGGACGTAAAGGAGGGGCAGGATTTTCTTCCCCTCACGATCGACTACAGGGAGAAATCCTATGCCGGTGGAAAGATCCCCGGCGGCTTCATCAAGCGGGAATCGAGGCCCAGCGACCGCGAGGTTCTGGTGAGCAGGCTCAGCGACCGGCCCATCAGGCCCCTCTTCCCCGACGATTTCACGAACGAGGTGCAGGTGATCATCTACGTCCTGTCGGCCGACAGGGAGAACCAGCAGGACGTGGTGGCGATCAATGCGGCCTCGGCGGCGCTGTCCATTTCCGGGATGCCCTTCCACGGCCCCGTCGGGGCTGTCCGTGTGGGAAGGATCGCCGGCGAATGGGTGATCAATCCCACCTACTCCGACATGGAGAACAGCGACCTGGACCTTGTGGTGGCGGGGACGAAGAAGGCGGTGACGATGATCGAGGGCTCCGCCAAAAACGTAAGCGAGGACGATGTATTCGAGGCGGTGAAGCATGCACACCAATTCATCGTAAAGCTCTGCGAGGCGCAGGAATCGCTCGCCCTTTCGGTGAACAAGCCAAAGATCGAATACCAGGGATTCAAGACCGACGAGGCGCTGAAGGCCGAGATCGAGTCGGGCTACCGGGGGGAGCTGGAAACCCTGGCCAACTATAAAAAGAAAAAAGAGCGGGAGGACGCCTTCGACAGGATCGTGAAGAAGGCCGTCGAGGAACTCTCGGAAAAATATCCGGACAGCATCGGGCAGACAGGCGGCATCATGCACGATCTAGACGGCCAGATCGTCAGGAAGATGATCCTGGAGAAGGGGGTCCGCGCCGACGGCAGGGGCCTCAAGGACATACGCCCCATCGACATCATGATCGGCATCTTCCCCAGGACCCACGGCTCCGCGGTCTTCACCAGGGGGGAGACGCAGAGCCTCGGCGTTACCACCCTGGGCTCCGTGTCCGAGGCGCAGCGCCTGGACAACATCGAAGGCGAGAAGGAGAAGCGGTTTATGCTCCATTACCATTTCCCGCCCTTCTCGGTGGGCGAGACCGGGAGGCACGGAGGGGTCGGCAGGCGCGAGATCGGGCACGGGATGCTGGCCGAGCGGTCGCTCTCCTATGTGCTCCCCTCTGACCTGGAGTTCCCGTACACGATACGGCAGGTGTCGGAGATATTCGAGTCCAACGGCTCCTCCTCCATGGCGTCTGTCTGCTCGGCGTCCCTGTCCATGTTCAGCGCCGGCGTTCCCCTCAAGGACGCGGTGGCGGGGATCGCCATGGGCTTGGTGACCGAGGGGGACCGCTACGCCGTTCTCTCAGACATACTGGGCCTTGAGGACCACGTGGGTGACATGGATTTCAAGGTGGCCGGCACCAGCACCGGTATCACCGCCTTCCAGATGGATGTGAAGGTCGAGGGGATTGCCCCGGAGATCATGAAGGTGGCACTCCAGCAGGCCAGGGAGGGGAGGCTCCATATCCTGGGCAAGATGAACGAGGTGATCTCCAAGCCGGAGTCGAACCTGTCGCCGCACGCTCCCAGGGTGAAGAAGATAAAGGTTGAGGTTGACAAGATCGGCGGCATCATCGGCACCGGCGGCAAGACCATCCGGAGGATCATCGAGGAGTCCGGCGCGGACATCGACATCGAGGACGACGGCACGGTGACGATATCCGCGGTGGGCAAGGAATCAATCGAGATGGCGGAGCGTATCATTCTCTCCATCGTCGAGGAGGTGGAGGTGGACAAGATATACGAGGGGACCGTGAAGAGGATAATGGACTTCGGGGCCTTCGTGGAGATCCTTCCCGGCAAGGAGGGTCTGCTCCATATATCCAAGCTCGACAAGCACAGGGTCCAGCAGGTGACCGACGTGGTGAAGCTGGGCGACAAGGTCAGGGTGCGGGTGATCAATATCGATGACAAGGGAAGAATCAACCTGAGCAGGAAAGACGCGCTCTGATGGTGACGAAGCACACTCTGGGCAGCGGTATCACCGTGCTGATGGAGCCGATACGCGGCGTCGTATCGGCTTCCGTGGGGGTGTGGATAAAGACGGGATCCCGGAGCGAAAACGAGCGGCAGTACGGGTACGCGCATTTCGTGGAGCACATGCTCTTCAAGGGGACCGCGACCCTCTCCGCCCAAGAGATCGCGCGGATCGTGGATCGCGTCGGCGGACAGCATAATGCGGCGACCAACAGGGAATACACCTGCTATTACATCAACATCGTCTCGGACCACCTGGAGCTGGCGCTCCGCATACTCTCGGACATGTACTACAATTCACTCTTCGCGACGGAAGAGCTCGGAAAGGAAAAGAATGTCATAATCGAAGAGATCAGGATGTATGAGGACACGCCGGACGAGTTCATCCATGACCTCTTCATGGAGAGCATGCTGTCGGGCCACCCCCTGAGCCATTCGATCCTCGGCAGCATCGAGTCGATACAGGGGACCACGCGGGAGCGGATGCTTGATTTTTACGACCGCCATTACCATAACGAGAACCTGCTTATCACCATCGCCGGCAATTTCGAGGAGGAGCGCGTCCGCGATCTTCTGGAGAAATACTTCTCCGGGAAGAGGACATCTCCCGCGGCGGCGGCGGGACAGGACCCTTCCATGCCGCAGAGGATTTTCGACAGGCATGTGGAGCGCGATCTCGAGCAGGTTCATTTCTGCCTGGGTTCCGAGGGGATAAAAAGCAACGACGACGACCGCTGGGCCCTCTATGCGCTGAGCACGATCCTGGGAGGGAGCATGTCATCGCGGCTCTTCCAGAACATACGAGAGAAGGAGGGGATCAGCTATTCGATCTATTCATTCCACTCCTCCTACTCGGACTGCGGCGTCTACGGCATCTACTGCGCCACATCGCCTGAGAACTACGGGCGGGCGCTGGATCTGATCGTCAAGGAGTGCCACGACATAATCGATCCCGGCATTACCGGGGAGGAACTGCAGGATGCCAAGACCTTCATGATAGGGAACCTGGCGCTGAGCCTCGAGAGCGTGGAGGTGCGCATGAGCCAGCTGGCGAAAAACGAGATCCTCTACGGCAGGCACTTCGAGTTCAATGATATGGTGGAGCAGATCGAGTCGATCACCGCTGATGATTTCAGGAGGATCGCCGGCAGGATTTTCAGAAACAAGCGCCTCTCCCTCGTATCGGTGGGGGTGGACGGGGCACCGGGAAAGCGTGATCTGCAGCTATAGCCCTTCCGGCGTACCGACGGTGATACGGCGCCACGCCGGGAAATTTTTGGGCGTTTTATTAATTTTTGCTTTACTTTGTATTTGCCCGGGGTAGGCTTTACGCAGGTTTTCCCATACACTAGCGAGACGGAGTATCGAGATGGCATCCAGAAGCGATGTGGTCAACAGCACCATCGGAGAGGGGTCGGTATTCGAGGGCAAGTTCTATATAAGCGGGTCCCTCAGGATAGACGGCAAGTTCGAGGGGGATATCAAGACCGATGAGGAGCTCGTCGTTGGTGTAACGGGGAAGGTGAAGACGGACATCGTGGCGAAATCCGTGGTGATCGCGGGTACGGTGATCGGGAATATTACCGCCTACGAAGAGGTGAAGCTCCTTGAAACCGCCAAGGTGCTGGGGGACATCACCGCACCGTCCATATCCCTCATGCGGGGAGTGGTGGCCCAGGGGAACATCATGGTCACCGGCGGGCACAGGAAGGAGATCCAGAAGATGATCGAGGATTCATATCAGAGCGGGTCCTCGAAGGGCCACGATAACAGCTAGACGCAAGAATGTTGAACTGAGACGGCTTTCCCCCGTCTTTTCACTCAATAAATGAGGCGAGCAGGCCGTTAATTATTCTGACGGGACATACGTCACAGCGGCCTTTTCATGCCCCGATATTCGTCTGTTGTGCGAAGCGGGCGGGGCGGGTCAATCTGGATGAGCGATGAATCGATTCCTGACACGAACAATTAAAATCGGAAAGCTCACCATCTCCATGATCCCCTATGAGGTGGTGTTCCTCTTTGTGGGCCGGCGCAGGATCCATGTAAAGACGATCAGGTTCACGAAGGGGTATCCCTATAAAAGGATCGCAATCGCCGCCGCTGCCACCGTGTCGGTGATGACGGCGATCACTCTGATCGTATCGAACAGCGGCCGCCCCTACAATGACGATGATCTGAAGCGGAACCTGCTGAATGCGGCGAATTTCACCACCGAGAGGGACGACCAGAAGCTGATGATACGGGAGCATCGGGTGCGCCGCGGCGAGACCCTCAGCCATATCGCACGCGATTACGGCGTTTCCATGGATACGATTTGCGGGAGCAACAACCTCACTTCCTACGATCATCTGAGCGAGGGGACCCTCCTGAAGATACCGAACAAGGACGGCATCCTGTACAGGATGCGGGGGGGATCGACGATCGTTGGAATCGCTCAGAACTACCGCATCTCCCTGAAGAAGATTCTGGAGCAGAACAACATCCGCAACCCGGATTTCATCGCCGTGGGGACCACGCTCTTCATCCCCGACGCGAAACCACAGAATATCGTCTCCGGCTTCATGTGGCCCACCGGCAGCAGGTCCATTACCTGCGGCTACGGCTGGCGGCGCAACCCCTTCAACTGGAGAGAGCGCGAGTTCCACATGGGCCTGGATATCCGTGCCAGCTACGAATGGATAAAGGCCTCGAAGTACGGGGTCGTATCCTTTGCCGGGTGGCTTGGGGGGTACGGCCGTACGATCATCGTTGCCCATCCCAACGGGTGGAAGACCCTCTATGCGCACCTCTCGCGCATCACCGTCCGCAACGGGCAGTACGTGAAGCAGGGGCAGACCATCGGCAAGAGCGGGAACACGGGCAGGTCCACCGGCGCGCATCTGCATTTCGAGATCATCAACAGGGGCCGTCACGAGAACCCCTATCGTCACCTTCGCAAGGGGCGTCGGTAACAGCATCCGGCCCCAGGCATCCCTTCCTCTGCATTGATAAGGAATTGTCTCCTCCTCGTGGACGGATCGCCTCTGCGTGAACCTCGTGCCGGCGGACGGTGATCGCACTGGCCGCGGAAAAAAAGGAATTGACCAATAACCGCCCTGTGAAAACCTATTCAGCAACTTTAGAGTGGCTGGTGGAGCTCATGATCGGTGATGCGAACTTTTTACTGGAGATCGGAACGGAGGAGATACCGGCGGGGTACCTGTCGCCCGCGATCGAGTTCATAAAAAAGACGATGAGCCAGGCGCTCGGCGAGGAGCGGATCGGCTTCCGCGAGGTGGACGTATGCGCCACCCCGAGACGCATTGCCGTCTTCGTGTCCGGGCTCGAGGAATCGCAGAAGGAGGAAGAGGTGGAGATGAAGGGCCCCTCGGCAAAGGCGGCCTACGACGGCGGCGGGAAGCCGACGAAGGCGCTGGAGGGCTTTCTGAAGGCCAATTCGCTGGAGGCCGGCGACACCTTCACCAGATCCACCGAGAAGGGGGATTACATATTCGCTAAGAAGAGGCTGGAGTCGAAATCCACGGTGTCCATCATTCCGGGGCTCGTCGAGAAGCTGGTGCAGGCGGTCCCCTTCCCGAAGCGGATGCACTGGAGCGACAAGTCGATGCTCTTCCCCAGGCCCATCGCGTACTTCCTGATCCTGTTCAACGACCGGCCGGTTGAATTCGAGCTGGAGGGGATCGGGGCATCGAACAGGACGCGGGGGCACTACATCCAGCACAATAGGATGCTGGAGGTGAAGAGCATCGCCTCATACGCGGAGCTCCTGAGAAAGAACGGGGTCATACTGGATCAGAGGGAGCGGCGCGAGACGATCGCTCGGGAGCTGGAATCCACCGCCGCGTCACAGGGCTGCAGCCTGGTGGAGTACGAAGACCTCCTGGACACCGTGACCTTCCTGGTGGAGCACCCCTTCCCGGTGCTCTGCGTGTTCGATCCGGCATTCCTTCCCATCCCGGACCCGGTACTGATCGCCGAGATGGAGGAGCACCAGAAGTACTTCCCTCTGAGGGACGCGAAGGGGAAGCTGGTGAACAGGTTCATCGTCATTTCCAACAACCCCGCCACCGACCACGTGAAGGAGGGGAACGTGAGGGTGGTCACGGCGCGCTTCAACGACGCACGGTTCTTCTACGAGGAGGACCGGAAGATGAAGCTTGCCGACAGGGTGGATTCCCTGAAGAGCGTCCTCTTCCACAAGGAGCTCGGGTCCATCTACGACAAGGTCGAGCGGATGAGGGAGATCGCCCGGCGCGCCGCCGACTATCTGGGACTGGGGGACGAGGATCGTACAAGAATCGACAGGGCGATACTCCTCTGCAAGACCGACCTGAACACCAGGGTGGTCTTCGAGTTCACCTCCCTGCAGGGGAAGATCGGCAGCATCTACGCACGGCTCGACGGAGAGGAGGCGGCCGTGGCCGACGCCATCGACGACCACTACAAGCCCCGGTTCCAGGGGGACCCGCTCCCCACCGCCATGACCAGCGTCATCGTGTCCATCGCCGAGAAGCTGGACAACATCTTCGGTACCTTCTCGGTGGGGAACGTTCCGAAGGGATCGCACGACCCCTACGCGCTCCGGCGGCAGGCCGGCGCGGTGGTGGAGCTTCTGATCCAGAACGGCATCACGATCCCCATGAGGGAGCTGCTGCAGGGCGTCGCCGGCGGGTACAAAAACGGCGGGGCCCTGGTGGACGAGCTGCTCTCCTTCATCTCGGCCAGGGCAAAGACGATCTACACCGACAGGGGCTTCCGGTACGACGTGGTGGACGCCTGCCTCTCCACCGGAAAATACGATTACTGCGAGCTTTTCAGGATCGCCTCGAGCATCCATGACTTCAGGAAAAACGAGAAGTTCTCGCAGATGCTCCTGAGCTTCAAGCGGATGAACAACATCGTGACGGCCTTCCGCAAGGAGAATCCGGACCACAGGCTCGCCTTCGACGCGTCGCTCTTCAGCGAGGAGGCGGAGAGGGAGCTGTACCGCTTCTTCGAGGAGCGGCGGCCCCTCATCGAGCAGCACCTCGCAAGGGGCGAGTACATCCAGCTCTACGAGATGCTGATCCAGGGGAAGGCGATCATCGATACCTTCTTCGACAAGGTGCTGGTCATGGACAAGGACACCCGGGTAAGGGACAACAGGCTCCATCTCCTGGAGGGCATTCTGCAGGGCTTCCGGAACCTTCTGGATTTTTCGAAGCTGGAAGACGTGAAATAGCAGGGGAGGCCCATGTTCAACGACGACGTCAAGGGGTCCCTGCTGAAGAAGATCTTGTTCCTCACCAGGACCCTGCTGCACTACCATCTCTCGTTCAAGAAGCGGTTCAGCTACATCGGCGGCGTACCCCGGGTGTGGGGGATATGGAACATCGACGTGTGCGGCCCCAACATCAGCATCGGGAAGAACGTGGTCTTCTGCTGCGGCAACGGCTACCGCTCCAGCATCACCACGGTGAAGGCCAACGGGCACGAGGGGCGGATCACCGTGGGGGACAACGTGCTTCTCATGCACGCGATACGGGTGAGCAGCGCCTCCGAGATAGTCATCGGCGACGACTGCATGCTGGCCAACTTCTGCTATCTCACCGACGCCGACTGGCATGACATCCACGACAGGACCCGGATCGTCGGGCGGACCGCTCCCATCGTGCTGGAGAAGGGGGTCTGGGTGGGGGACCACGCCATCGTCTGCAAGGGGGTCCATATCGGCGAGAACTCCATCGTGGGGGCCGGGGCGGTGGTGACGAAAGACGTGCCGGCCAACGTTGTGGTGGCGGGGAACCCCGCCAGGATCGTGAAGCGGCTGGACCCGAAGAAGGTGGTCACCATGGGCTCTCTCTACGCTCGAAAGGAGGAAACGGCGGCACCGCGCACGCGTGGCAGGGGGAAGCGATGAGGATATGCCTTCTCTGCTACCGGGGGAATCCCTATTCCGGGGGACAGGGGATCTACCTCAAGTACATCGCCGAGGAGCTGGTGCGGCAGGGGCACACGGTGCATGCCATCGTGGGGCCGCCGTACCCCCTGGAGATGAGGGGGGTCACCGTGCACCGGATCGACAACCGGCAGTATTACGTGATGCGGGGTGCCGAGTTCGTGAACCCCGCGGATCCCTTCGACATATTCAATCCCGTGAATCTCTACGAATACGCCCACAGCCGCCTGGGGGCGTTCCCGGAGATCAGCTCCTTTTCCTACCGGGCCTACCTCCTGCTGAGAAGGCTGCACCGCCGGTTCCGCTACGACATCATCCACGACAATCAGTCCCTGGGCTACGGGCTGCTCCTCATGAAGACCCTGGGGGTGCCGGTGATCGCCACCATACATCATCCGCTCACCATCGACCTGGAGAACGTCCTGGAGCGGGTCGACACCTTCAAGCGCAAGGTGAAGAGCGTGATGTTCTACCCCACGATGATGCAGGGGATTGTCTCCCGGAGGCTTGACCATGTCATCACGGTATCCGAGGATTCGAAGCGGCGGGTTCACAGCGATTTCGGTGTCCCCCTGGAGCGGCAGACCGTGGTCTACAACGGTATCGACCGCTCGATCTTCAGGCCTCTTCGCGACGTGAAGCGTAAGCCTCGCAAGGTGATCTTCGTGGGGAACGTCGAGGACGGGAAAAAGGGATTCGCCTACCTGCTGAAGGCCCTCTCCATGATGAAGGAGACCGTGCGCGTCACCGCGGTGGACGGCGGCTCGCCGCACCACCGGATCACGGAGCACCTCATGAAGACGCTGCGCATCAGGAGCAGCGTCGAGTTCACCGGGAAGATCTCGGTGGAGCAGCTGGTGCGGCATTACGGCGAATCGGAGATCGCAGTTGTCCCCTCGGTCCACGAGGGGTTCGGCTTCCCCGCCGGCGAGGCCATGGCCTGCGGCGTGCCGGTGATATCCAGCGACGGCGGCGCACTCCCCGAGGTGGTGGGTGATGCCGGCGTGGTGGTGCCGGCAAGGGACGAGAGGGCCCTTGCGGCGGCCCTGGACGGCCTGGCCGGGAACCGGAAGGCCCTCGCCCGGATGGGAGACGCGGGGATCGAACGGGTGCGTGAGCTCTTCGACTGGGAGAAATCGGTCGGCCGGATGGCGGACCTGTACGAATCGCTGGTCCTCCGCTCCTGAGGCCTATTCGACAATATATCCGAAATTGAGGTTCCTGCCGGCGTCGCCACACCGGTGCGAAAAGAACCGGTCGTTGTGCTGCTTGGTGCATATGCGCGGGTTGTGAATGCGCGCCGCGGACACGCCGGCGTCCTTCAGGGAGGATTCGATGTGCTCCCAGAGGTTCAGGTAGAGACCGTCTCCGGATTCGACGTGCCCTC
>JAFGJK010000062.1 GCA_016929135.1 Spirochaetota bacterium
ACATGATTACGATCCAGCGCATCAGCAGGCGGTTCAGGGTGCTCTTTATCCTGCTCATGGTGGCCACGCCGGTCTTGCCCCTGGTCCTGTGGGGAGGGTTCAACTGCCTCCCCGATGTCATGAGGGGGAAGATCTTCGGCGATGCCGGGGCGGGGCCGGTGCGTGAACTGTCGCTCACGGCGCGGGCGATGGGCTGCGCCATACACATGGTGACGGCCCTCATCGCCGCCTACGGGTTCCGGACCCTGGTGCGGCTCTTCGGGCTCTACGGGGAGGGGAAGATCTTTCTGGCGGAGAACGTGCGGCTCTACCGGAGGCTGGGCCTGGTGATCATCCTCTCCATGATCGCGGGGGTGATCGCAAACTCTCTCACCACCATCGCCCTGACGATCGACAATCCTCCGGGGCACCGCATGCTGTCCCTGAGCCTCTCGTCGTCGCAGGTCATGACGCTCATCATCGGCCTCCTGGTCCTCCTCATCGCGCGGATCATGGACGCGGGGCGGGAGCTGCAGGAAGAGCAGCAGTACACGGTGTAGCCTGCCATGGCGATCGTCATAAATCTCGACGTGATGCTGGCCAGAAGGAAGATGCGCTCCAACGAGCTGGCGCAGCTCGTGGGGATCACCGAGCAGAACCTCTCCGTGCTGAAGACCGGCAGGGCCAGGGCGATACGCCTGGCCACGCTGGAGGCCATCTGCAGGCACCTGCAGTGCCAGCCCGGGGACCTGCTGGAATACCGCGAGAACCTACCTGGAGGGGACGACGGGGGAGGGGATGCTGCCGGCGGGAAATAGAAAAAACTGGTGGACAGGCGTGCCGGCAGGTGCTATCCCATGGGTGAAGAGAACGACACTGTGCGGAGGCATCACATGACACAGGAAGAGGGAATGCCGGTGACCGGTGATACCGCGGCCCCCGCCGCGGAACAGGCCGGGACTCCGGGCGGTCCGGCCATGCCGGTCGGGGAGGAGAAACCCACATCGATACCGAAGGTTATGGGGATACTCCTGGTCGTCTTCGGTTCAATCTATCTCGTGGCCTCGCTCTTCTCGGCGATCTCCACGCTCGTCTCCAGCGCCTTCATCACCACGATCTTCGGCCTCGGCTCGACGATCTCCGGCGCGGCGCCGCCGGACCTGGCAGGTGCGGTCGACGCCATGAGGGGGGTCTACATCGTGCAGGGGCTCGAGGGACTCGCCAAGGCGGCGCTCTCCGCGGTGGCCCTGGCGGCGGGGATCGGGCTCATGAGGTACGCCGCGTGGGGCGTGAGGCTCTCCTTCTGGTGGGGCGTCTCGGCACTGGCCTACCTGGTGGCGGACACGGGGATCTATATCGGCTTCATCATGCCGGCCACGGTGCGCTTCATGGCGATCATCGCGGGACGCATCGGGCAGGCGGTGCACGCACCCTCGCTGGGGCTCATCGGCGGGTCCATGGCCGGGATGGGTGCCTCGGGGATCCTGTCGGTGAATTCGCTTATGGCGGTGATGCCGGTGCTCACCCTGGTCTTCATGACCAGGGAGCAGGTGCAGAAGGCCTGCGGCGCCATTTTATTCCGGCGCTGACAAAAAATCCTTGCCACAATCCGGACCCCCGGCTATCCCTGCTGAGTCTACGGGCGTCGGCCGCCGGCAGGTGCCGCGGGCGCGCCCCCGGGAGGTTGATGGATGAACAGACGAGTGTGCCCCTGGTGGGTCGGCTATTTCCTTGCGAGCCCCTTCAGGAGACTTGCCCACAAGCCGGAGCGGATCCTGGCGCAATACGTCGACGCGAGCTACAGGGTGCTGGACATCGGGTGCGGCATGGGCTTCTTCAGCATACCCATGGCGAAGACCGTGGGCCGCAGCGGAAGGGTCTACAGCCTGGACCTGCAGGAGAGGATGATAGAGGAGTTGGAGCGGCGGGCCGAGAAGGCCGGCGTCAGGGGATCCATCGAGACTAGGCTCTGCGGTGATGACTCCCTGGGGATCGACGACCTTGAGGGGAGGCTCGACTTCGCGCTGGCCTTCTATGTGATACACGAGATGCCGGACCGGGGCGCCCTCTTCGCCCAGGTACACAGGGCCCTGAAGCGGGGGAGGAAGCTCCTGGTGGTGGAGCCGAACGGCCATGTCTCGAAGAGGGCCTTCGAGGAGACGATCCGGGAGGCCACCGCCTACGGGTTCGAGGTGATGGAGCGGCCGCTGGTACCCCGGAGCAGGGCCTGCGCGCTCACCAAGAAGTGACCATCATCCCGCCCTCCTGGCGAGCCGGTAGAGCCAGAAGCCCAGTACCGCCGCCAGCAGCGCCACCACCGCGATGAGCACCCATCGCTCGATGCAACCCCGAATCCCGTCAAGCCTCGACGGCCTGAAATCGCGGCGCTCGGTGATCCGCCCGCGGGTAATGTCGGTGTAGCGCCTGCCGGTCCAGTTTTCCCGGGTGACGAAGGCCGCCAGGTCGTACTGAGGCCGGGGCACCCGGGGATTCCCGAAGGAGAGGGTGTACCGGCCCGCCCCGCCGCTCATGAAAAAGAGGTACCGTGGAAACCACTCCAGGGTGATGGCGCCGACGGCGAGCGCCGGGCTGTCGTCGTTCTGTATCTTGAACCGGTAGTACCGGTGCTTCTCCGCGCTGCAGTACAGGTGGTCCCGGCGCTCCACGGGAACGAGGCCGGGGAAGCGGAAAACGGTCCCCTCGGTGAAGAATGACTTCGCCTCGGCCGTCTCGCCCCCGTACATGAATATCTTCCTGTGGTAGAAGGGGCTCGTGATGTCGAAGGAGACCCGGTCCACCGGGAGGTTCGCCTCCACCACGATGCCGGTGGACTCCCGGTCCTGCGTCGCGGCCGGGTCCCTGAAGGTCTTCCCGTGGAGGGGCTGGACTGTCGGGCCGTCGGGGACCCGGGAGACGGTGATGCCGTCGACGCGGAGCACCCGCTCCCCCGTCCCGTCGGCAGAGAAGGTCATCCCGCCGTAGGTAAGGCGCATGCCCCCACGACCCCCCGGCGCCGCTCCCCGGAGGGTGACCCGGTAGTAGCGGAATGACGATTCGGGGATCCTGAGGGAGGTGCTGCGCAGGCTCACCTGGGAGCTGTAGTCGTAGATGAGTCCCTGACGGAGAAACCGCCAGGAGACGCCGTCGTCGCTGCCGTAGACCAGGCACTGCCGCCTGAAGTCCTCGTCGGAAATGTCCAGAGTGACGGTATTCACCGTCTCGGCGGCACCGGTGAACCGCGCCATGACGGTGCGGGTACCCTGGTCGTAGCCCACCAGCTCCAGGTCCGCCGGCGCCGGCGGCGGCGCCGCACGGTGGACGATGACGACGCAGGGGATCTCCCGCCCCCCTTCATCGAAGACGCGGATGTCGTCGCCGCCGGGGGCGGACCGCTCCAGGACCGGCGCATCCAGGGTGACGCGGTAGAGGGTCGCGGGGGCGAGGTTCCCCAGGTCCGATTCGTACCTGAAATTGCCGGCGTGCCAGGAGAGGAGGGGCGCGGCGACGAGAAGCGCCGCCGTCACGGCGATACGTTTCATTCACTGGCCTCCTTTTTTTCGGCAAGGGCCTCGATGATGCGGTCCTTGAAGCGGTAGTAGAGGAACGAGGCGGCCACCAGCACCATCCCCAGCACGATGAAGGAGAGTATCCTGAAGGGGGTGCTGAAATTGGAGATGTCCAGGAAAAAGACCTTCAGCAGGGTGATCCCGAACAGGACGATGGCCGAGGTGCGCGCGGCGGCGCTGTTCCACCGGAACCCGGCGATCATGACGCCCGCGGAGTAGAGCGTCCAGAGCACCGTGATCGCCGCGAAGCGCGCCCCCGGCGCGCAGTATCCGAAGAGCGCCGCGGTCTCGATGTTCAGGGAGACGAAGAGCGTCGCGGCGAGGGCCACCAGGGAGGTCCTCGCCACGGTCCGGAACGCCGGGTTCCCGATCCGGGCGGCCCTTCTCCTGAGGAGGAGGAAATACCCGCAGAGCACCGACAGGAGGAGGAGCGTGGTGGCGTACCGCTCCGCCATCGTATAGTCGTAGGATATCTTGAAGAGGAGGCTCTGGAAGCTCAGGCCGAAGACGAATGGGTAGTCGTAGAACAGGAACTTGCACAGCGCCATGCCGGCCAGCAGGTGGGCCCCCCACTCCAGGGGCCTGTTCTCCAGGCGGAGCCCAGCCCAGAGGAGGGTCACGGCCTGGGCGGCCCAGAAGACGGTGATCCAGTGGCCCGAGAGGATCACCGGAACGGTGATTATCAGGAAGAGGGCAGACTTGGCGATGAGGAGCACGAAGGCCCGCAGGTGCGCCCTGCCGGTCCGGTACAGGGCCAGGGCCAGGACGAAGAAGACCGCCGCGTAGAAGATCGTGGCGGCCCCCACCCATTCCACCGAGTAACGGTCCCTGATCATGCAGAAGCTGAAGCCGAAGGCGATGAAGGAGTCGGGGACCAGGATGATGAGACCCCGGATCTTCTCCTCGGACTTACGGAAGACGTGGTAGGCCAGCGGCGCCACGGCGTAGATGAGATAGAACAGCGTCAGGGAGAGGATGGACAGCCAGAATTTCTCGGCGGCATAGAACTTCGCGTACCACCCGGAGTAGAGGGAGAAGGTGGCGATGAACCCCAGGACCGTCAGAAGGGGCCATTCCCTCCGGAAGGCCACGGCGAGGATGCCGGCGTTGAGGAGGGCCATGTAGCCCATGAGCACCGGCTGGTTGTCGACGCCGGTGGAGAGGAGCACCGGCGTGAGGAACCCGCCGATGAGGCCCAGCACCGCCAGCCACTTCGTATCGTAGACGATCGCCAGGGCGCAGGCCAGGGCCGTGATGAGGACCATGAGCCCGAAGGAGGCGGCGGCGCCGAAGAGATCGTATATCTGGAAGGCGGCGAAGGTGGCGAAGTAGAGCACCGCGATGCCGCCGCCGATGAGCGACAGGCCGAAGAGGCGGAGGTCCCGCTTCCGGAACCGGTCGCCCGCCGCCAGGAAGGCCAGGCCGAAGAGGTAGGCTGCCGCCACCCTCCCGGCCGGTCCGATCCATCCCCGCTCGAAGGAGTACTTCAGGAAATAGCCGACGCCGAAGACCGTGGTGACGATGCCGGCGATGAGGAGCCACCGCTGGCCCATGCGGAGCTCCAGCTCGGACCGGCTTTTCCCCGGCCGTTCCGGCACCGCCGGCTGCGGTTGCGGCGTCTCTGCCGCCGCCCGGTCCTTCCGGGCCTCCTCCCGCCGGGCCGCCGCCTCTGCGGACCTGGTTTCGAGGGACTCCCCCAGGGCGGAACGGTGCGCCTCGATGCGCGGCGAGAGATCGCGCAGCCGTTCCTCCGCCTCGTCCCTCATGCGCCCCAGGGACTCCCTCTCCTTCAGGTAGAAGAAGAGGAGCGAGATCTGGCGCTGCAGCTCCTCATCGAAGCGGTACCCGCAGGCGGGGCACAGGGGGGACGGCCCGGCGAGGGTTTCACCGCAGGAGGGGCACTGTACGCGGTAATCGATTTCCGGCATCGGGGCGCCTCCAGTTGTTGGTTCCGGCATTCAATTGCATCGTGCCGAGATGCCACTACATACCCCCCGCAGGCCCGTTTGTCAATCAGAAAGGGGGAGGGGGGGCGTAAAACCTGGTTGACAGGATTTCCGCGGTGCATCATCACAAAAACGGGTATGCGCAATGAGGAACAATAACGACTCGCGAGGTGAATTCATGCTGGCGGCATGCGGCAACAGGTGCGATCTCTGCCCGCGGTACATCGCCACGAGGCACGGCGCCGCGGCCGAGCTCAGGAGGGTGGCGGAGCTCTGGCGGGACATGGGGTGGCGGGACAGCGTGGTGCCGCCGGAGGAGATCTCCTGCAGCGGCTGCGACGGATCCGCCTTCTGCCGGTACGGGATCCGCTCCTGCGCCGGGGCGAGGGGCGTGGCCGACTGCGGCCTCTGCGGCGACTATCCCTGCGCCGTCATCCTAGAGGCCTTCAGCCGCACGTCCCGGTACGAGGGGATCTGCCGCGAGCGGTGCGGGGGGGGCGATTTCGCGCAGTTGAAGCGGGCTTTCTTCGAGAAGAGGAGGAACCTCGAGGGCGCCGGGCGGGGCATGGGATAGCGGCGTACCGCGCCGCCGTCACAGCCGCTTCACGTATATCCGCGCCGGCGCCCCCGACGGATCGTAGCCGTCCTCGATCCTCTCCCACCCGTACCGTTCGTAGAAGCCCTCATGATCGGTGGTGAGGTAGAGCCGCGAGTACCCCATGGAGGCCGCCTCTCCCGCGGCGTGCTCCATGAGCCGGTTCCCCAGGGCCGCACCCCGCTCCTCCGGCTCCACGTAGAGCCCGGCGAGCCAGGGGCACAGGTCGTGCCGGCTGATGAAGTCGTTGACCACCAGGCCGCAGCAGCCGATAATCCTCTCCCCCCGCAGCATCGCGTAGAACCGGGGCAGACCCCCGCCCCCCTGCGACGAGTGGGCGATGGCGTCGCGGAAGAAGGCGTAGTTGTTTTCACCACCCCATCTCCCGTGATAGTACCCGGCGGCGCCGTCGATGCCCCCGGCGTATTCCCTCATGTTGATGATTACGGGCATGCCCCCCCCCCTGAGTGTGAATCGATTGCGCCGTCCATTGGCGGTGGCGACACCGAACTCTCATGCGAGTTCATTGAAATCGGCCTTCAGGACCGCATATCTCAATTCGTCTGCAAATCTCCCGTGTTTGTACCGGTGTTTTCTGAGCCTCCCCTCCAGGGTCATACCGCACTTCTCCATCACCCGAATCGATCTCCTGTTCTCCTCGTGGCACGAGGCGGTCACCTTGTGCATGTGCAGGGATTGAAAACACGTTTCGATGAGCATCCGGCAGACCGCCGTGCCAAGCCCCCTGTTCCAAAATTGCGGCAGCAGAAGGTAGCCCACTTCGGCGATCCCTCCCCGGGGGGTTCTCCTGACGATCTCCAGGTCGGCGAAGCCGATAGAGACGCCTTCCTCCATCACCCTGTACTCGTATTTCCTTCTGTCGGGAGCGGCATTGTTTTCTAGAATGGACCCCAGGTAGGCGGAGACGCCGTCGTCGGAGTAGACGTCATCCGGCGTGAGGTTCATCACCTCCGGGTTCTGAAAAAACGCCTTCAGGAGGGCGATATCGTTTTCCGAATAGGGGAGAAAATCCATGATCGAATCATCATGCCGCGGTTGTACGGAGATGTCCAGCAGATTATTGTCCTGTCACACCGGTCAGGGTGTGGTCATCTCCCCGCCGCAGAGCGGTATCCCTCCAGCTCTTTTTTCAGCGACGCGTAGAGCTCCCGGACCCAGGGGGGGGCGGCAGCCGGCGCCGGTCGCCTCCTCAGGTCGCAGGGGGCGATGACGACCCTGATGCGCTGTATGCCGGTGAGGGCGGCCAGGACGAAGAGCTCCTCCGCCGCCTCGTCCCCCACGGCCACGCACCCCACCGAGACGTCCTTCCCGTGGATGTAGATCTCGCCGCCGGGATCCCTCCTCCCGTCGCGGGCCGCCATGGCGCGGTCGAAGCCGTTGGGGTAGTCCAGGAGCAGGGAGAGGTGGTACTTGCTCCGTGGGTTCAGCGCCGTGATCCGGTAGATCCCCTCGGGGGTCCGCCGGTCACCCTCGCGGAGCTTCGGCCCGGAGCCGGCCACGGCCAGTACCGGGTAGCGCCGCACCAGGCGCCGCCGTCCCGCCGATTCGGCCCAGAGCTCCATGGACCGCTCCCGCTTGAACACCAGGATCGCGGCACGGTGCGGGGGGAAGGGGACCCCCGCCCTCGCGAAGTGGGGCGCCAGGCGCGCCCTGGCGCCGGGACCGTAGCGGTCCAGGGCACGGGCCAGGTCGCTCCGGTGCTGCAGGTGGCGCTCCGCAAAGTCGCGCAGGAGGCCGGACCTTCGGAGCGAGGCGGCCGTTATGATGAGGAGGCCGGCCGCCCCGAAGGTCAGGATGATTATCATCGGTGTTGCTCGTTTCATTGCCATGGGGTCGTTATCCCGCGGTGCGGGCCCGGTGTCAATGATTTTGCCCCATGGCTATCCCGGCACCGCGGGTCCGGCGGCCACGCGCCCGCACATTGCACGACAATTATAGAGGGCAGGTATTGTGCTTGAAGCCGTGGTGTTTCGGTGATATACTCGCACCGGGCCTTTCGGTGCCGTGGGTAATCCCGGGCGGCCCGGTTAATGCCTCGCGATAACAATGAACGCATGAGGAGGTGGCTATGAGCAATATGCACCGGCTCGGAAATAAATGCACCCCGGCACTCTGTCGGGTTCCCCTTTTGCAATGTCTGGCGGCCGCGGCGGCGATGGCTGCCGCCGCCGTCCTGCACTGTGCCTCCCAGCGGGCCGTGGGACCGGTGGGACCCGACGGCCGGCAGCTCACCTGGAGCGAGATGAGCTTCCAGCAGCGACGGGCCCATATGAAAAGCGCCGTCATCCCCGCAGCCGCGCCGATTTTCAGGGCGTGGAGACCCCAGCGGTTCGCTACGATAGGGTGCGCGCTCTGCCACGGTGACGCCGAAAGGACGGGCGACTTCCGCATGCCCACGGACCATCTGCCCAGGCTGAGCGGCGAGGTTTTGCTGGGGCATGAGCGTGCGAATTTTCCCGAGACGACACAGCTCAAGCTGGACAGGCTGGTGCCCGCCGTGGCAGGCGCACTGGGCATGGACGGGTTCAACATCATCACCCGGCGGGGATTCGGCTGCTATTCCTGCCACCTGGGCCCCCGGGGGCCGATGTTCGGCCACTGATCGTGTCCCGGGCAGCGCGGGGAGGGGGGGCGCCGCAAATCCATGGCAGGCATGGCAATGGCAGGGAATAACCGGGTCCCCACCGTTCCCGAAGGCGTGCCTGCTCGCCGCTCTTTCCGGTGGAAGTTCCATTTTTGGCAGCGTAAAAAAACTCTTGCATCGCAGGAATGCCTCGATACAATCGGCAGCAAACAACAGTTCGCGGGACGCATTATGATGAAACACAGACCGGGATTCGGGAGAATCGTGAGGATGGCGCTGTGCTGCACAGCGGCGGCATGGGCAGCCCTGTCGCTTTTCTCCTGCTCCATCGGCGACGGCGACGCCCTGAGCCAGCTCACCGTGGACGACCCGCTCTTCCTGGCCACGGGCGCGGGAGGTGTCTGCTATGTCTCCATGGACGGGATGCGCTGGACCTATGCGGGCACGACCTCGATTGATAACTACTGTTCTGCCTACAATGACGGCAGGTTCGTGGCGGCCGGCAGGAACGGCTTGAACATCTACGCCGCCGAATCGTTCGATCTCGTGAACTGGCAGAGCGCCACCGCCGCCATAGAGGGGAACGTGAACGGGATCATATACCAGAACGGCATGGTGTTGATGGCCGTGGCGGACAACAATCCGGGCATATACCAGTACCTGAACGGCGACATCAAGCTGATCCTTTCAAACGGCTCCCTCAGCGTGAACTGCATTTCCTACGGCAACGGCCTCTTCGTCGCCGGCGGGGCCAGCGGGTCGCTCTTCGTATCCGGCGACGGCGCCGCCTGGGGCCAGGTGGCGGGCATTTCCGCAGACTATACCTTCAATGACGCCCTGTACGCCAGGGGGCTCTTCGTGCTTGTGGGCTCGGAGGCGGGGGGAGGGGGCAAATCGCTGATCACCATCTCGCAATCTGGCTTTCAGGGGTACACGACGAACCTCTATACCGGCACCGTGAGCACCCCGATCGACAGCATCGCCTACGGCAACGGGCGGTTCGTAGCCGCGGGCGGGATGGGCGAGATCTGGTGGTCCGACGACGGCTACCTCTGGAGCTATCTCCAGGTCCCCCAGCTGGCCGTCACGTTCATCCATGATATCACCTTCGGCAACGGCATGTTCGTGCTGGTGACGCAATCGGGGGGGATATACTGCTCGAAAGACGGTATCCTGTGGCAGCAGGTCTTCTCCAGCGGCACCAGTCTGTACACCGTCACCTGCCGGCGGTAACCGAGACGGCACCATGTTGAGGTGCCGGATTGTTCGCGAAAAAGCGTTGCCCGGTGGTGACGACAGCAACGACACCGTATCGAGGCGCATCTCGATACGCCGCCGCGCATCGGATCATCATGGAATAATCCTTCAGTGAATTCATGCGCGCAGGTACTGGATGCCCCTTCGGGCGCGGCTGGGCCGGTCACCCGGGGGCGCGGTGAGCGAACACACACAGGAATTTCTACTTGCCCCGTATCGCCGCATCCGGTATGATTTCTTATAAACGTGCGACAGCATCAACACCCGACACGCGAGGTCATCTCCATGCGCATGAGAACACCGCTCTTCTGCCTCTGCCTGGCGGTCGCCGTCTCCGCGGCCACCGGCCCCGGGATGCCGGGCCTCTCGGCCCAGGACGCCGGCCGCTGGAAATCCGTGGCCGAACCGGTCTTCAAGGGGACGATCTGGCTCTACGATTCCGGCGCACGGCGGGACACCACGGTGGTGCTGGTGCACGGCGTGGGCCAGGAGGCATCGGAGGTGTGGAAGCCGGTGATACCGGCGCTGGAGCGGCGCTACCGGGTGGTGGCCTTCGACCTGCCGGGCTTCGGCAGGTCCTCGAAGGCGAACGAGCTCTACTCCCCGGAGAACTACGCGAAGCTCCTCCATTTCGTGGCGCGGAAGTACCAAAGCGGCAGGCTCGTTGTGGTGGGCCATTCCCTGGGTGCCTCCGTCTCCCTCTTCTACGCCGGCATGTACCCGGACGAGCCGGACCGGCTGGTGGTGGCCGACGCCGCGGGGATCCTGCACCGGGCCTCCCTCATCAAGGGGAGGTTCCTGGTGCAGCCGAAGTCCAAGGTGGCCCGCTTCTTCGCCGACAGGCCACTCTCCCTACTGAACCGGGTGATCGAGTCAACCATCGGCTCCATCGACAACACCGTGATGCCCGAGGACCTGGAGCGCTACGTGGACAACGAGCTCTTCAGGAAGGCGGTGCTCAAGGAGAACGCCCAGCGGGTCGCCGGGATATCCCTCATCAGCACCGACTTCTCGCCGCAGCTCTACGCGGTGAAGGCGCCCGCCTGCATCATATGGGGGGGCAGCGACGAGATCGCCCCCCTCAGGACATCCCTTCTGCTGGAACGGGTACTGCCGGCCGCGGCCCGCACCGTCATGCCGGGGCGTGGCCACGATCCCATCACCGAGTCGCCGGAAGAGTTCACGCGCCTCCTTCTCCGCTCCATCGAGATGGACGATGCCTCCTTCACGCCGGGCCGCCGGCCCGTGCCCGGAGGGCAGAGCGTCGTCGTCACTGGCGAGCGCGCCGCCGAGCTCACCGGCGACTACGACACCGTCACCATAGACTCCTGCGGCGGCGTTCTTCTGAAGAATCTGACGGCACGGTCGCTGGTCATACGGGAGAGCACCGTGGTGATGGAGGGATTCGCCGTGGACTCGGCCGGTGATGCCATCGCCGTCACCGACTCAAGGGTCACCATGACCGGCGGCTCGTTACGGGGCGATGTGGGGATCGTGGCCGAAGAGAGCAGGTTCGACATGGCCGGCGTCTCCATCGAGGCCAAGAGCGCCTCGGTGCAGGCGAAGGAAGACTGCCGCTTCATCTTCTCGGTCTGCCGCGTGAAGAGCCCCCGCAGGAGCGGTACGCTCCACGGTGCCGTGGAGCTTGAACAGGGGGACAGTATCTGATCGACCCTATATCCGGTGCGCCCTGCGCAGCATCCGCACCGCCCGCCACGTCCCCTCCAGGACGTTGTTGATGCCGGCGCCGCTTTCGCTCTGGGCCCCCACGAACCAGAGTCCCCGCACCGGCGTGCGGTGCGGCGCCCCCTTCTTCCCCATCACCGGCGCGCAGCCGCCGAAGGCGTGGTGCCTGAGATGGGTGATGCGCTTGAAGTCGTCCGGGGTGATGACGACGCGGGTCCGCTCGTGCGCCCTGAGCCCCGGGATCACCCCCTCGGCCAGGTCCAGGAGCTTGCCGGCGAACTCGTCGCGGCGCTCGCCCCAGGTGCCTTCCTCGAGCGAGTTGGGGGCGATGGTGTAGATGGTGACGGCGTGGCACCCCTGCGGCGCCATGGAGGGGGAGTAGTACGAGGGGATGCAGATGAGGAAGCCGTCGTTCCCCTCGTGGTAGCGGCCGGACTGGATCCTCTCCACGGCACCCTCGATGTCGTAGGTGCGGTAGTAGTAGACCACCGCGTCCCTCTGGAAGGGGCGGGGGTCAAACTCCACGCCCAGCTGTATCATGAAGATCGACTCCATGAGGGGGATGTCGTCGATGGCGGCGGCGAACTTCGCCGGGAGATTGTCGCGCCCCACCAGGTCGAAGAAGACCTCCTTGGCGCCGCCGCTGGCCACGACGATGTCGGCGGCGACCGTCGTTCCGTCGCCGCAGGCGACGCCGGACACGGCGCCATTATCGAGGGTGATCCCCGTCGCGGCGGCGCCGGTGCGGATCTCGCCGCCGTGTTCCCGTATCAGGCCGGCCAGGGCGTCCACCAGGGGCCTGCATCCGCCGTCGATGAAGCGGTAGCTGGGCTGGCGTCCCAGGCGCGACACCTCCAGGGGTACCCTGGCGTCGAAGGCCGGCTCCGGATTCACCGCCGGGATTCCCAGGCCGGGGAACTGGCTCGGGCGCACCACGAAGTCCGCCAGGATGGAGATGAAGGCCCCCTGGAGCCGCTCGTCGGCGAAATAGCGGGCGATCATCCTCCGGGCGTTCCACCCGATGCGGGGGAGCAGGGGGAGGAGCTTCAGGTACATGCGGACCTTCGAGACGAGCGACACGAGCCCCGCGGACCGCTCGGCCCTCCTGGCCAGGGTCACCAGCTCCATGAAGCGGACGTAGAGCCGGTAGTAGGCATCCAGCCCCTTCTTCTCGGCGGGGAAGATCCTCGCCAGGTAATCCCTGCGCCACCAGAGGCCGCGGAACTCCTCCTCCTTGCGGATCACGAACTCGGGGAAGGAGTAGGTCCTGTCGGCGCGGCTGGTACAGATGCGGTCGAAGATCCCCAGCTCCTCCAGGATGTATCCCGCCTGCTCACCGGGGCCGAAGCCCTCCAGGATGAGCTGGCCCATGTCCCAGGAGAAGCCCTCCCGGCGTATCCCCATGGTGACGCCGCCAATGTCGCCGTTCTGCTCCAGCACCGTCACCCGGCAGCCGGCCTTCGCCAGGTAGGCGCCGGCGGTGAGGCCCGAGAGCCCCGATCCGATGATCACCGCGTTCATAGATCCCTCCGGTACACGGCGCGCCATCAGCGGAGGCGCCGCCGCTCTGTGTGATTTATCCGTGACGATTTCAGGAGGGGGCGAAAAATGCAAACACTAAATGCAAAGGCCCCCCCTCACCTGGCCGTCCAAGCCCTCCACGGTTGCATCAAAAAAACGCACCCTACGTATTTACACGGATGACAGGGTTTATTTTTAGTTGATATTAATGCAACAGGCAGTATTATACAGCACGGCACGATCGGGCCGTGGTTGTTGCCGGTGACGGTTTCCGTTTACCGTGCCGGTGGTCTCGGATCTCCACAGGTTCTGCATGACATCGGCGGAGACCGCATCGCCGGCCGCTGCCCGCACAGGGGCGGCCGGAAACCATGTGTCATAAGGAGTATGAAGATGAAATACGGATACTTCATGGGTGCGCTTGTTATAGCCGTTTCGGCGTGGGCGTTCGGATGCGCCACCGCGCAGCCCGTCGTTCCCGAGGCGGTGATACACCCGCCGTCGGCGACGGGACCGACCAGGGCGGAGGTGGAGCAGTGGGATTATGCTGATGGAAGCCGGTGCATCTGCCAGAACAAATATGATGCCGCGGGGAGGCTGACGATGTATTACTGGCACGCCGGCGGCGGCACGGCGGGTTTTTTCGCCTTTGTCTATGACAGCGCCGGCAGGCTCGTGAAAAGGATCAAGGGGAGCGGGACCAGGGGCGTTGATGGGTTGCCCGCCATTGATAAAATCGTACACGAGACTGACTACGAATACGGTCCGGGGGGCAGGCTGCTGAGAACGCGTCACACCCCGGGATCCCAGTCGAATAAAGAGACCTTTACTATGGACTATTCCTATGACTCGCGCGGGCGGGTCGTTTTGATAAAAAAGAACCAGGAACGCTATGAATCGTACTGGGATATCACGTACCGGTATGACAGTGCGGGGAATTGTGCCGAGGTGGAGCGGAAATTCCTGTCTCGTTTTTATGTGGAGTACACCGTCACCCAGCATACCTACAGCGGCAGGGTCAAGGTGGCCACCAGCATCATCCGTCATGGAAGAAGGGGTGCCTTCAGCAACTGGAACGAGTTTTCAGAGCTGGATTACAGGAAGATCGCACAATCATCCCTGGGCGAAGGGAACAGAATCCGCCAGAACATCGAAATCGTCAATGATGCACAGGGACACCCGGTGAAATTGATATCGAAGACCGATAATCCTGGCAGGCGCGGCCATCTGCCGTACAATTATACGATTACAATCGGATATGAAAAGGGGAGGGTCACCGCCTATCCGTACGAGGATTGGATGTACGAGATGTACTGAAATTCGCTCTCATGGGGTACGGTGTTCGATCGATTCACGCGCGGCCGTGTTGAGCGGCGGCGCGTGAGTTCATAAGGGGAGCGTCACCGGCGCTCCGCGGCATTCAGGGACGGGGCCGCGGCCGATACGGTTCAGCGTCTGCCGGACCATGTACTATTTAAGTGTTGTACCACAACAGCATACGGAGGTAGCCATGAGAAAGGTCGGTTTCGCAGTGTTCTCTCTTCTCTCGGTCGTCGCCATCGCGTCGGTGTCAGGTTGCGGCAGTATCCAGGTGGACCGGAACTCCATGCGGTCGGTGAAGAAGGTGGCGGTGGTGAGCGTCTTCGCCCCCGCCAGGATCACGGTGAACAACCCCGGGCAGGCCCCGGTGTTTCATCTTGTGGACGCGGCGAAGGAGCATCACAAGTACGGCGACGAGGCCATGAGGGCCTTCGCCCCCCTGGGGCAGGTCCTGTTGGCGAAGGGGCAGGAGGAGCTGGTGCAGAAGCTCGCCCGGGAGCTGGGCTGGCAGGTCCAGACCCTCGATGCCTCGTCCAGGGGCGCCTCGTACGGCGCGCTGGTGAAATGGAGCGACGAGCACAGCAATGACCGTTTCCAGGGAATGCTCGTCATGACGGGGGGCGCCTGCCTGTGGATGGATGGGCCCGGGGACCCGCTGGGGGCCCTGGTAGGAGAGTATTGCCGGAAAAACGGCCTCGATGCCGCCATGATCTGCTCGTTCGATTTCTGCTATTCCAAGAGCTGGTGGGGGAGTGCCGGCATCAGCGCCAAGCCCAGGACCTTCACCGGGATTCAGGTCATCGATAAAGACGGGAAATTGATCGTCGCCACCGAGCGCGCCGACGAGCGGGACAGGGACTACACCGGCCTTTCCGACACCACCATGCCCATCTCGGGATGGACGGTGGACATCAACAGGGAGATGCTCTGGAAGTACGATTCCGCGACCAGGAACAGCGTCTCAGTGGTGGTGGACATGCTGGACTGAATCGGGCTGTCGGCCCGGGTATTGAATGCACGGCGGGGGGCGATTCATGGTCCCCCGTTCCACCTTTGCGCGGGGGCAGGCTTCACGGGGGGGGTGTAAACTACAGCGTGGATCCGCTTCTAGGACAATCTCGATTTTCGCTCTCGAGCCGGATTTCAGAGTGAGGCCGGTCACCGGGTGGCGTCAGCGGAGTCGGTTCACGCCAGTGGCGAATGACCCCTACAGCAGAAACTCCAGTTCCGTGACCTCACCCATGGGGCGCTTCACCGGGGCCACCGAGAGCCGGTCGAACACGCCGAGCATCCTGGAGTTCTGCGAGAGCACCGAGGCCGTGAGCTTTTTGATATTCCGGGACCGGGCGATGTCGATCAGGTACTCCGCCAGGAACGTGGCGATCCCCTTCCCCTGGTAGTCCTCGTCCACGAGAAAGGCCATCTCGTAGGATCCCTGCTCCGGATCGGCGGCGTACCGCGCCTCGGCCACGATCCGCTGCACGTTCCCCTCCTGGCGCACCGCCACCAGGGCCATGATGGCGTCGTAGTCCACGCTCAGGTACTGCTGCATGTCGCCGTGCGGCATGACCCGCACGTTCCGGAAATATCGGTAGTACTTCCCCTCCGGCGAGAACGTGTAGAAGAGCCTGCGCATCCCCTCCTCGTCGGAGGCCCGGAGCGGCCTGACCTTCAGCTCGAGGCCGTCCCTGAAGAGCTTGATCGTCTCCAACTCCGCCGGGTAGTTCGCGGCGATGGACCGGTAGATCTGGTCCGGGTATATGATCCCCCTCTCCTTCGCATGGTCGAAGAGGGCCCTCCGGTGGTCCGGGTGCGCGATCTCGATGAGCGCCAGGGCGCGCTCCCGGATGGACCTCCCGAAGAGCATCGCCACGCCGTATTCGGTCACCACATAGCGGGCCGCGCTCAGGGTCGACCTGATGCGCTCGTTCTCCCTGTCGTGGGAGATCACAATGTTGCTGTTGCCGCCCCGGTCCAGTGAGTTCAGCACGTAGAGAACCCTGCCGCGCCCCGAAAAGGCGGCGCCCACGGCGAAGTTGAACTTGCTCTCATACCCTGAGAGCAGGTCGTCCCGCTCGTACACCAGCACCGACGACGCGGTGATGTCGATCCTCTCCACGTTCATGATGCTGATGAGGTTGGGGACGTTCTTGATGTTCACGGGGTTGGAGAGCGTCGCCACCGGGTAGAAGCCGAAGAGCCGGTTGCCGTCGACGTACTCGTAGAGCTCACGGGAGCCGTAGCAGTAGCTGGTGGAGACGAGCCCCCCCTGTTCCCGCTTCCTGTCCGTGGAGATCGCCCCGGACTCCACCAGGCGGATCACCCAGTCCGATATGACGTTGGTGAGGATGCCCAGCCTCCTCTTCGACGCCAGCTGCGCCGCGATGGCGTCGAAGATCCTTCCGACGTGAAGCACCACGGTGGACCCGTCCTGGATGAGGTTCCCCACGTGCCGGCCGATCCTCTCCTGCACCCCGTCGTACGGCGCCGGTTCGCGCTCCGGGAGCGGCTCGTCGCTCATCAGCACGTGGCTCACCTGGTTGAGATGGATGGTGGAGTCGCCGTAGGTGAAGGGCATGCGGGGGTTCACCTCCGCCACGACGACGGCGGCATTCCTGATCACCGTGTCCGCCACGTCCACCGCAATCCCCAGGCTCATGAACCCGTGCCTGTCCGGCGGGGAGGTGGCGATGACGGCGATGTCGATCTCCACGGCCCTGGTGGCGAATATGTACGGGATCTCCACCGGGTTCGCCGGAATGTAGTCCTCGCCCCCCTCGCAGAGGGCCTCGTACCCCACCTGGCTGAACCTAAAGGTTGTGAGGCGCAGGCCGCTCTGTTCGCAGGAGGTGGCGTTCAGGATCTCGCCGATCGAGAAGAGCTGGATCACCTCCAGGTCGTAGCCCCGTATCCGCTCCGAACCGGTCAGCGCGCGCGCCGCCAGGCCCGGGACGGCGGGACCGCTGGAGAGGAATATCCTGTTCCCCGGTTTGATAAGCTCCAGGAATGCGTCGACATCGACTATCTTGTCCGTGAAGTGTTCCGGTGTATACATTGGTCTCTCCCGCGCCGGTCAATCCGTGCTGTTGCCGAAACTGCCGTTGATGGCGAGGATTCTCCCATTGGACCGGTGCCGGGTCAATTGCTTTTTCCGGAGCGCCGGGGGGCTGATCTGCCGGGGAGTGCGGCCGGCAACAAGGCGCTGCGCGGCCAGGGGATCGCGGTCTATAACCGTTATTGCGGTTTCATGTTTTTTTCTCATACAATTGAGAATCATGAAACGACATGGATCCATGGAAAAAACGAAGGTGCGGGGGATACGCTTGCTTCTCGCATCGCCGTCTCACGATGCGAAGGATACCAGTGTCAATCTGATGGTACTCCCCATTGTCGATCCTTTTTCACGCATTTTCTCCTCCCAGCGTCTTCATCCACCTGTTGATTTTATCGTTGCTGAACGTGGAGGATATGGTGTTGCGCCAGCTGGGAGATCCGATGGGATAGGTCCATCCCGTCATATAGGCGCCGATAACCTTCCCGCTTTTAAAACCGGAAGCGCGGAGTCGACGTGCCTCCTGATACGATGCTCGATACTCCTGCAGCAACTCTCCTATGTCGATTTTATCCGGCGCGACATCCCACGACAGCCGGTTCTGAAGACCGTGCGATCCCAGCTCTGCCAGAAAACCGTCGATGCAATAGACGATCGCCTCATGCAGGGCGAGGAGCTCGTTTCCCTCTGCGCCCGGTATCGCCTCCCATGCGAGCCGGTAAATCTTCATCCAGAGCGACAGGAATTCATCTCTCCGTGCGATCATTTCGTACACTTCTGTTACCTGAATCATCATACCTCCGTACTATGCGAGTGGAACGAAATTCCGGTACACTTGCCGGCCCATGCCGTTCCCGCCATCCTCCGCTTCGGTGATCCTGTCGAACCGGGAATCGCTTCATGGTCATTGACGCATCACCCCCGTATTACTACAACCACTAATATTGGATTTATGAGAAAGAATCGAATACCCGAACGGCACCCCATTCCAGGAATTGCCCGCAATGTGTTCCTCCCGGCGTTGATACTGCCGAATCGATGGCGGTCTCCGCCGCAGTTTCAGGGACACCGCGGGACGCTCCGTATGCAGTGTGGTGCGAATGCTCACGAGACACACGGCGCATGATTCGACCGGCTTGCCAGTGAGACATCGATCTGATCTCCCGTCCCTGTTTGTCAGTGTACCAGCCCGGAACATGCTATTTCGGGGATCGTCTCGCCGCTTGGTCGTACAGTGTCTTCGAGAAGAGCGGCAGGATCACGGTGGCAACCACCGGCCGTATGACCCTTGCCCCGTTTCTGACCACGATCCTCGGGCAGGCCGGTTTCCCCGCCATGCCGCGAAGGGCCGCGGGGCGCAGCAATTGTTATTCATATCCCGCGGTGGGCGGGACAAATCATTGTCTTGACAGGGCGCGGCGGGCCCTGTAGCGTGTGCAGGTAGCAAAATCACGGGGGTGGAGTCATGAACCACAGGATCCAGTGTCGGTGGACCGGCAGCGTCGCCTTCGAGGCGAATGTTGCCGGCCACCGGGTCACCATGGACGGCGACGAGGGCATGGGCGGGACCGACAGCGGCCCACGGCCGAAGCCCCTCACCCTGGCATCCCTGGGGGGATGCACCGGCATCGACGTGATCCACATTCTGCGGAAGATGCGGGTGGTGCCGACGTTTTTCAACATAGCGGTGGAGGGTGAGCTCACCGACACCGAGCCGGCCTGGTACGGCAGGATCCGCGTAATCTACCAGTTCAAGAGGGCCGACCGGCTCGACGAGAGGAAGGTGGCGCGCGCCGTGGCCCTCTCCCGGGACTGGTACTGCGGCGTCTCGGCGATGCTCCGCAGGGCCAGCGAAATAACCTACGAGATCCAGTATATTGACTGAAGACCGATGTCGCTTCTGGCGGGGCGACTACTGCGCATGAGGAGGGACGATGGGGGACGAAACGATACGGCGGATCCACGGCATCTACCTGGTCTTCAACATCCTGAAGCTTGCCGCCTGGGTGGTCTTCCTCCTCCTCTTCGCCCCGGTATGCATGGCCAACGGGCTCTACGGCGCGGCCCTCTTCCTCAGCTGCCTGGGGCTCTTCATCGACCTGATGATATTCCGGAAGGGGATTCTCCCCATGGACAAGGAGAACCAGCGGCTGCTGGCCCGCTTCTTTATGGTGGAGCACTGTCTCCTGGCGGCGGCGGCGATCTTCATGATGCTCCGCCCCGTCGACGGGGGTTGGGCGCGACTCCCGGGCACCCATGACTGGTCCGACCCGGCACTGGTCTCCATGGGGCGGGGACGCTTCGCCGCATTCGTCTCCGTGGGGGGGGCGCGCCGGGTCTTCGTCACCGAAAACAGGGGCGCCGCCTGGAGCGACACCGGCTACCCCGACGGCTTCGGCTGGGGGATCCACTACCAGGAGGCCAGGGACGAGATCTGGATCGTCCCCCGGCGGGCCACCGTGGTATACCGCCTCCACCGAGACGCCGGGCGGTGGGAGGAGTTCGTCCGCCCGCCGGGGGACAACCCGGCAACTGCCATGACCGGCGAGAGGTTTTTCCTGGCAGCCGCGGGGAGGCTCTACGAGTATTTCCGCGACCAGGACCGGTGGTCCCTCTTCACCAGGGCCGGCTTCCCGGTGCGGGAGGTGGCTGCCGCCCCCTGGGCAGGGGGGAGCAGCGTGCTGATCACCGGCAGGGAATGGATGGAGAACGACGCGAAGGGTAGATGGCGGTACATCCGTCCTGCCGGTATCATCGTCACCTGGCCCTACGCCGCCGCCGGCGGCGGGTGGCGCTATGTATTCCAGGGGGGGATGCTCACCGGGACCCTCTACGCGGCCGCGCCGGGGGAGGGCTTCGTGGAGCGCCGGGCCCCCGCACCGGACCTGCGTATCCTGGCGGTGAACCCTTCCGACGGGAGTGAGGTCTGGGCCGGCACCTGGGGGCAGGGCGTCTTCCGATCAACCGACGGGGGCGCCTCCTGGCGCTACCGGGGGCTCCGGGGGATCCAGGTGCGCTCCCTGGCGGTGGATTTCGGCGAGGGGACGGCGCTGGCAGGGTCGTCGAACCTGATATTCCAGAGGGGGCTCTTCCTGCTGCGTTTCGGACCGATAGAGGTGGGGAAAAGTGATCAGAAGGTGCGCTGACAGCGATACAGATGAGATGTTCGAGATCATAAACGATGCGGCCGCGGCCTACCGGGGGGTGATCCCGGAGGATCGGTGGCACGAACCCTACATGCCCCTGGAGGAGCTGGCGGAGGAGATCGCCGACGGCGTGGAGTTCTGGGGGATCGGCGAGGACGGCCGCCTCGACGGCGTCATGGGGATCCAGGACAGGGGGGAGGTCACCCTGATACGGCACGCCTATGTGCGGACGCGGCTCCGCCGCGGCGGCCTGGGGGGGCGGCTCCTGGCCCACCTGCTGGCCCTCACGGAAAAGCCGGTGCTCATCGGCACCTGGGCCGCCGCGGACTGGGCGGTGCGCTTCTACGAGAAGCACGGGTTCCGGCAGGTGACGCCACAGGAGAAGGACCGGCTCCTCAGGAGATACTGGCGTATCCCGGAGCGGCAGGTGGCCACCTCGGTGGTCCTGGCGGACGGAAGGTGTTTCAGATAACGAGAACGATGAGACCGGCTGGCGCCGGCGTATCGAGGGTGGACAGGATGACCGATAGCTATTGAGTGAGGACCCTCCCCCTCGATGGGGGAGGGCAGGGTGGGAGTGATTAGTTTGTGAAAAAGCGATTGACTGGACTTGCACATCATCTAAGGCGAAATCAAACCGAAGCGGAGAAGAAGCTTTGGAGATTATTAAGATCAAAACAACTGGGTTCATTAAAAATCAGACGGCAGCAGCCTATCGGCACATATATAGTCGACTTTGTATGCTTTGAAGTTAAGCTGGTTGTCGAGCTTGACGGCAGCCAGCATATTGAGGAAAAAGATAAGGATTCAATCAGGGATGATTGGCTGCGCTCCCAGGGATTCATCGTACTGAGATTCTGGAATAATGATGTCATGAAAAATGTAGAGAGTGTAATAGGGATCATTCTCAAGTATTGCCAGAAGAACCCTCCCCCGGCCCCTCCCATTTAGGGAGGGGTGGTAGAAGCTTATGTTAGGTTGATTATGATGAAGTGATAATTCTGAAACGTAACACCCTCCCCCTTGATGGGGCAGCCGGCACGCCGCTCTCGGCCCTCCGTGGCCTTTGCGGGAGCCGCCAGGAATGCGGCCTGCAAGCCCGAGCCAGGATGGCTCGAATGCAATTGCCACTAGTACATCATGTACGTCGGATGACGGCGTGTCGAGGACGGTCAGGATGACTGAGAAGTATTGAGTGAGGACCCTCCCCCTCGATGGGGGAGGGCAGGGTGGGGGTGACATTATAAACGCGTATCATCGTCTCGTTCCTCCGCGAAAACGGGGGCGGGGATGACACATGGGACAGCCCCATGAGTGCTGCGCAGGGCAGACATGAACATTTCACGGAGGAATTGATCCATGAAGACCAGGGTGCTAATCGTCGGGGCAGGGCCCTCGGGGGCCATGGCCGCCTGGCGGTTCGCCTCGCGCGGCTTCACCGATTTCATTATCGTCGACAGGACCGACTTTCCCCGGCAGAAGCCCTGCGCCGGCGGCATCGCGCCTGCCGCGGAGCGCCTGCTGAGGCGCCTGGGGCTGTGGGAGATGGTGGAGACCCTGGCCCCCTCCGCAGTGATGCGTACCCTCCGCCTGGTGGGGCCCGACGGGAGCGACAACGTCTTCTCCGGCGGCCTGAAGGCCAGGGCCGTCAACCGGAGGATATTCGATGCGGCCCTCCTGGATCTGGCCAGAAACGCCGGGGCCCGCTTCATCCCGAACTTCCTGGTGCGTCGCCTCATGGCCGACCGGCAGGGCCGCCTCCGCGGCGTCACCGACGGAGCGCGCACCATCGAGGCTGAGGTGGTGATCATGGCCACCGGGGGGCACAACAGGGCCATGCGGGAGCGGTTCTTCCCCGACAGGCGGCCCCTGCGGCGCATGGTGTCGCGCATCGGCTGGTGGCATGGCTTCGACCTCCCCGAGGGGCGGCTGGAGATGATCTTCGACCGGGAGCTCCTCCCCCACTACGGATGGGTCTTCCCCGAGGGGGACGGCACGGTGAACATCGGGATCTGCGTCTACGAGGACGCGATCGCGGGGGAGAACGTCGCCGGGGTCTTCGACCGTTTCCTCGACCGGTACTACGGCGCGCGCCTGGCCGGGGCGCGGCAGATGGGACCGCTGCGATCCCATCCCATCAACACCAGCGGCAGCGTCGGGCCCGTGGCCGGCAACGGGATGCTCCTCTGCGGCGAGGCCGGGAGGCTCTGCAACCCCGCAACCGCCGAGGGTATCTCCTTCGCCCTGGAGAGCGGGTACCTGGCGGCCCAGAGCGTCCTGGATGCCTACGCCGGGGGCGGACTGGACGAGCGGAGGCTCTACCGGTATGAGGGGAGATGCAGGAGCGCCTTCAACATGCGGCTCCGCGCCGCGGCCCTCGGCAGCGCCGTGGTGAAGACGCGTCTCTTCCCGTGGCTCATCGCCCTGGGAAAAAATCCGCTCATGAGGAGGATCGCCGAAAGGACGATGCCCCTCTAGGTGCCGGCGGATCAGGAGATCCTCAGGGCCCGCCCCCCCCTGTCGCCCGTGGCAACGCCGTTCTCGATTGCCCGCACGCCGTTCACCAGGAGGTGCACGATGCCGGTGGCGTAGCGGTGCGGGTGCTCGTAGGTGGCATGGTCCGCCAGCCGCTCCGTGTCGATCACGGCGATGTCGGCGTAGTTCCCCGGCGCGATGACGCCGCGTCCCCGAATACGGAACTTCGCCGCCGGGAGCGAGGTCATCGATCGTATCGCCGCCGGCAGGCTCATGATCCGCTCCTGGATGGCAAATCTCTTGAGCTTCCGGGGGAAGGTGCCGTAGGTCCTGGGATGCGGCTTCATCATGTCCTTCGGTACGGTCCAGCCGTCCGAGGCGGTGAAGACGTAGTCGTACGGCATCAGAGCCCGCACCACGGACATCTCCTGGCTGAGGAAGGTCCCCTGCGGCGCCGTCGCCTCCCCGCAGACCATGTCGGTGTAGGCCTCGGCGGGGCTCACCCCCCGCATCTCGGCGATCTCCCGCAGGTTCTTCCCCTCGAACTCCTGGTGGTCCGGGTAATAGGAGATGATGGTCCGTTCCGGCGGCAGCACCCTGAAGCTCGCCTCGATGGCCTGGCTGATGCGCCGCCTGCCGTCGGCGGTCCTGAATTCTTCCTTCACTCCCTCGCTGGTGACGAACTCGTTGGGGAGCAGGACCATGATGCCGGTGGCCCCGGAATCGTAGGGGTACTGGTCCGCGGTGATGTCGAGTCCCCGGCGGCGCGCCGCCTCGATGGTCCGCAGCAGCTCTCCCGGCCCTCTGCGGCCGATGGGGATCGGGATCTTGAGGTGCGATATCTGCACCGGGGCGCCGCTGCGCCTGCCGATCTCTATGGCCTCTCCCACCGTGGCGATGGCGCCCTCGGTTCCCGGTACGGAGGGGAATATCGTGTCGTCCCGCATGTGAATGGCGAAGACGCCGCCGCGGCGTCCCGCCTCGCCCGCCAGCGCCGCCATCTCCTCGGTGGAGGCATAGATCCCCGGCGCGTAGGCAAGGCCGCAGGAGAGACCGGCGGCCCCCTTCCCCATCTCCTCCGCGATGCGCCGCTTCAGTGCGCGCAGATGCTCGCGGGTGAGGGGACCGGTGGCGGCGCCCACCTCCTCGCGGAGCGCGCCGTGGGGTATCAGGTGCGCCACGTTGCTGCCGAAGCCGACGGATTCGGCGATGCCGAGCCACTGCTCCGTGTCGGTATAGCCGTAGCCGCAGTTGCCGGTCACCACGGTGGTGACCCCCTGGTAGAGGTAGTTGTAATTACCCTTCCAACTGGGCATGAGTCGGGCCAGGTGGCGCTTGATGCCTGTCCGCAGGAAGGTAAGGTCGCAGTGGGTATGGACATCGATAAACCCGGGGGTGACGATCAATCCCGCGGCGTCGATCACCCGCCCTGCCGCCGCTCCGGCAAGGTCGCCGATCATCTCGATGCGGTCCCCCCGTATTCCGATATCGGCGGCCCTGGGCGTGTCGGAGATACCGTTGTAGATGCGACCGCCCCTGATGATGACATCGAGCCCGGTGCCCGGTCCGCCGCCGCAGCGCGTCAGCGCCGCCGCGATGGGCCCGGCTGCCGCAACAGTCAGGGCGGCCTTCGCCGATCCCTGGAGGAACTGCCGCCTGGTGCGCTTGGCATCGCCGGTGTCATCGGAAGAGTTCGTCATTCGCCTTTTCATGGGTCCCCCGTTTTCTTTTTATGATACCACTCGTGGACGCAGGGATCAACAAGAATTTCCCAATATCCCGCTGATATCACCTCCCGCAGGGTGTGATGCGGCGGGTGGGGTTCCATGCAACGTAATGATGCACAAAGTTCTTTTGATTGTCCATTTTGATCCGCCGTGCCGCAGGGGACCGGCAGCAGGCATCGGAAAAATGAATAATTATGTTGCCATTTCCATCGATGCGTGGCACACTCTGGAACATTGGCCCTCCGCCTTCCCTGTGGCGGATACGCGTTGGTGTTTTCAGGAGGTGGGCGATGAGTGAACCCGCAAAAACGATACTGCTCGTCGAGGACGAGTCGATCATCGCCATGGACGAGGCCGTCCAGCTGGAGAGGGAGGGGTTCCGCGTCACCACCGTATCCAGCGGACAGGCGGCCATAGACGCGGTCAGGAAGTCGGCGAAATCGATCGATTTCATACTCATGGACATCGACCTGGGGCGGGGGATGGACGGCACCGAGGCGGCGCAGGAGATACTGAGGGATCACGACATCCCGCTGATGTTCCTCTCGTCCCACACGGAGCGGGAGATCGTGGACAGGACCGAGAAGATAACCACCTACGGCTACATGGTGAAGAGCTCGGGTATCACCGTGCTCGCCGCCTCCATCAGGATGGCCTTCCGGCTCCACGAGGCCAACAGGAGGATCCTGGAACAGAAGCTGGAGATCGAGGCGGCCAGCGAGGAGATGCAGGCGGCCAGCGAGGAGATGCAGGCGGCCAGCGAGGAGATGCAGGCCGCCAACGAGGAGATGCAGGCCGCCAACGAGGAGATGCAGGCGGCCAACGAGGAGCTGGAAGCCGCCAATGAGGAGCTGATGAATTACCAGGAGGAGCTCCAGGCCAGCGAGCGGCGGTACCACGGCCTCTTCGAGGCGATGAACGACGGCGTGAGCCTCCACGACCTGATTTGCGATGAGGCCGGGACCCCGGTGGACTACCGGATCGTCGACGTGAACCGGCGGTACACCGAAATCACCGGCGTCGGGCGGGATGCCGCGGTGGGCCACCTGAGCTCCGAGGCGTACGGCACCGCCGACCCCCCGTTTTTAAAGGAATTCTCGGAGGTCGCCCTGACCGGCAGGCCCGCCACCGTCGAGGTGTACTACGAGCCGATGAAAAAGCACTTCCTGATCTCCATGTTCTCGCCGGGACCGAAAAAGTTCGCCTGCGTGTTCCAGGACATCACCGAGAAGCGAAGGATCGAGGCCGAGCTCCGGCAGAGCGAGCAGCGGTACGCCTCGATCCTTGAGGGATCCGCCGAGGGCATCCTGATCGCCCACCAGGAGACGCGAAGGTTCGTTTACGCGAACCCCGCCATCTGCTCGATGCTGGGATATGATGAGGGGGAGCTGCTGGGCCTGTCGGTGAGGGACATTCATCCCCCAAAGCGGCTCCAGTTCGTGGTCGAGCAGTTCGCGGCGCTGACCCGGGGAGATATACAGCAGGCTGTCTCGATCCCCTGCCTGAGGAAGGACGGTTCGGTCTTCTACGCCGACATTGTCTCCTCGGGGATCGTGATCGACGGTGCGCTGTGCAACGCCGGCTTCTTCACCGACATAACGGAGCGGAAGCTTGCCCAGGAGGCGGTGCTGCGGGAGCGCGATTTCAACAGGAACGCCCTGGACAGCCTGCCGGGGCTCTTTTACCTTTTCGACGAAGAGGGGAGGTTCCTCCGGTGGAACCGGAACTTCTCCGCTGTCTCCGGTTATGACGACGGGGAGATCGCCGCCATGGCACCCCTCGATTTTTTTCCGGAGGAGGAGAGGGGGCTCATCGCCCAGAGAATACGAAGGGTGTACAAGGAAGGGGAAATAACGGTGGAGGCGCGGTTTCGATGCAGGGACGGGAGGCTGATTCCCATGCTCTTCTCGGGAACGTCGCTCGCCTACGAGGGGAAGAACTGCGTCGTCGGCATGGGGATCGACATCTCGCAGCGGAAGACGGCCGAGGCGGACCTGGAGAACATCCTGGCAATACTGGAGGGGGCCTTCGAGCAGATACCCATCCCCATGGTGCTGTGCACCATGCCGGGTGCCATAATGAGGATCGCCAACAGCGCCAGCAGGACATACCTGGGGGTCCATGACGAGGCGGACCCGACGGGCACGTCCCTGATGGACTACTCCTACACATGGAAGGATTACTACCCGGACGGGAGGGAGATCCCCTTCCCGGAGCTCCCCCTGGCCAGGGCGCTCAACGGTGAATTCACCCGCAACCTGGAATACTACACGGTGACCAAGCACGGGGATCTCCGGTGGGGCATCATCACCGCCGCCCCGGTATACAACCGGGCCGGCGAACTCATCGCCGCCTTCGTCATATTCCCCGATATCACCGACAAGAAGGCGGCGGAGCAGCAGAGGGAGCTGGCCCTGGCTGCCCTGCGGGAGAGCGAGGAGCGCTGGCAGTTCGCCCTGGAGGGGTCGGGCGACGGCGTGTGGGACTGGAACGTCAGGACCAAAGAGGTATTCTTCTCGCGCCGCTGGAAGGAGATGCTGGGCTACGGTGACGATGAAATATACAATAATCTCTCGGAATGGGACACCAGGGTCCATCCCGAGGACAGGGAGCGCTGCTACGAGGACCTGGAGCGTCATTTCCGGGGCGAGGCCCCCTATTACGAAAACCGCCACCGGCTTCGCTGCAAGGACGGCTCCTACCGGTGGATCCTGGACCGCGGCAAGGTCATCTCCCGGGGAAACGACGGCAGCCCCCTCAGGGTGATCGGCACCCACAGCGACATCACCGAGAGCGTCGCCGAACATGCCGCGCTGGAGAACGCGCTGGCCCTCCTGGAGGGGGCCTTCCAGCAGAGCCCGGTCCCCATGGTCATGTGCACCATGCCCGGGGCGGTGATCCGCTTCACCAATACCGCCAGCAGAAGGATCCTCGGAATCATGGACGAGCCGAGCCCCCTGGGGCTCCCCCTTATGGAGTACCAGCGCACCTATACCGACTGTTATCCGGACGGGAGGGAGATTCCCGCCGAGGAGCTGCCGCTGATGATGGCGCTCAAGGGGAGATTCACGCACAACATGGAGTATCAGATTGTGACGAAGACCGGGGAGACCAGATGGGCCATGGTTAGCGGATCCCCCATCTACAACCGGGCGGGCGAGCTCATCGCCGCTCTGATCGTGTTCCCCGACATCACCGACCTGAAGAACGCCGAGGTACAGAGGGGGCTGGCGGTGGCTGCCCTGCGGGAGAGTGAGGAGCGCTTCCGCCTCCTTGCGGAGAACTCCACCGACATGATTTCGCGGCACGCGCCGGACGGGAGCTACCTCTACGCGTCTCCGGCATCGCGCGTTCTCCTGGGCTACGAGCCGGAGGAGCTGGCGGGCCGCTCCGCCTTCGATTTCGTCCATCCCGATGATCAGGCGTATCTGGAGAGGAAGCGATCAACCGTGACGGGCGGCGGCGATGTCACTATCTCCACGTTCCGGGTGATCCGCAAGGACGGCAGCACCGTCTGGTTCGAATCGAACAGCCGCTCCGTGCGGGACGAGCGTACCGGCGAAATCACCGAGATCCATGTCTCGTCACGCGACATCACCGAGCGGAAACGGGCCGAGGAGGCACTGGAGAGCCGCCTGGTGGCGCTGACGCGCCCCCTGGATGACGCGGGATCCCTGGCCTTCGAGGACCTCTTCAACATCCAGAGCATCCAGGAGATACAGGACCACTTCGCCAGGGCCACCGGCGTCGCGGTGCTCATGACCTCGGTCGATGGCACGCCCATCACCAGCCCCAGCAATTTCTGCCGCCTCTGTGCGGGCATAATCCGGAAGACGGAGCAGGGGAGGATCAACTGCCAGCACTCCGACGCCGAGCTGGGAAGATACCATCCCGAGGGTCCGATAATCCAGCAGTGCCTGAGCGGCGGATTCTGGGGCGGCGGCGCCAGCATCTCCGTGGGGGGGAGGCACATCGCCAACTGGCTCATCGGTCAGGTGCGGAACGAGGCGCAGAACGAGGAGGCGATGCGGTCGTACGCCAGGGAGATCGGCGCCGACGAGGGGGAGGTGCTGGAGGCCTTCCGGGAGGTGCCGACGATGCCCAGGGAACGGTTCGAGGAGGTGGCCAGGATGCTCTTCGTCATCGCCAACCATCTCTCCCTCATGGCGTTCCAGAACGTCCAGCAGGCCCGCTTCATCACGGAGCGCAAGAGCGCCGAGGCGGCGCTTGAGAAGCTCGTTATGGAGAAGGAGGTCCTGCTGAAGGAGCTCCAGCATCGGGTGAAGAACAGTCTCAGCATCGTCTCGAGCCTTCTGGGACTGGAGGTGAAGAACCTCCACGACGAACGATCGCGGACGATCTTCACCAATACCAGGTCGAGGATCAATTCCATGTCCGCGGTCTACGAGCAGCTGTACCGCGCCGGGGGGCTGAACCGGGTCGATCTGGGGCAGTACGCCGGTGATCTCGCCGCATCTCTGCAGAGCACCTACATGCCGGAGAGCGGGAATGTCGCCATCGAGAAGATGCTCCAGGAGCTCTGGCTCGACGTGAAGAGCGTCGTGCCGCTGGGGCTGATCATGAACGAGCTCATATCGAACGCCCTGAAATATGCCGGCATCAGGGACAGGAGGGTGACGATCCGCGTCATCGTCAGGAACGACGGCGACACGGGGGAGCTCAGTGTCGAGGACGACGGCGCCGGGTTGCCGGCGGGATTCGATCTGGAGGAGACGCAGAGTATGGGGTTCCTGCTGGTGCGGATGCTGACGCAGCAGATCCAGGGGACCCTCGAGGTGAAGAGCACGCCGGGCGCCGGCACCGCGGTAACGGTGCGTTTCGGCATCTAACGGGGGCCGGGTGGCCCCGCAGGCCGGGGCGGCGAGGGGGATGACGCCGACCCTGGCTCGATCATGTCTTCAATGGAGGTGGCATCATGCAGGAGGAACTGGTTGCGGTCACCGGATGCGATTCGGGCATCGGCCACTCCCTCTGCCGGCACCTTGCCGGCGAAGGGTATCTCGTGGCCGCCTCATATCTCGACGCCGATCCCTTCCCGGGAAACGAGCGCATCAGCTCCCGCAGGATGGACCTGCGCTCCGAGAGGGACATCGAGGGTTTCGCCCGGTGGATCTGGGGGATCGCCGGCAGGGGATGCCGGCTCGCCGCCCTGGTGCACAACGCGGGCGTGGCCATGGGGGGGCCGGTGGAGGATACGCCCATGGCCGTGTACCGGGAGGTCATGGAGATCAATTTCTTCGGCATGGTCTCCCTCACCAGGAAGTGCATCCCCTCCCTGGTGGCATCGAAGGGGAGGATCGTGATCGTCGGTTCCCTGGCGGGACGCATCGCAATGCCGTTCCTCTCTCCCTACTGTGCCTCGAAGTTCGCCGTGGAGGGGTTCGCCGATTCCCTCAGGCGGGAGATGCGCCCCTTCGGCGTGCGCACGGTGCTGGTGGAGCCGGCGGCGGTGGCGACGCCCATCTGGAACAGGGCCCTGGAACAGCGGGTGGAGGTGAGCGCCCCGTACCGGCATCCGGTGGAGCGCTTCAGGGAGGATTTCATCAAGGGGGGGAACCAGGGGATGGAGACAGGCCGTGCCGCCGCCGTGATCGCGCGGATCCTGGAGAAGAAGAGGCCGTCCCCGCGCTACATCATCGCGAAGAACCGGCTCCTCTCGGCCCTGGAGCTGCGCATTCCGGATTCGCTGCTGGACCGCCTGGTGGCGAAGCTCTTCGGAATGGACTGCCGGGCGTAGGGGGCACACCTCCTCCGGCAGGGGACGCCCCCGGCTTCGGTGTCACGGCGCGGCCTCGCCGATATCACGCGGTGAGAGCCAGGGGGAGGCGGGCGGGATCGGGCCGGCGAGGGTCCCGTGCCTGTTGGCGTAGCAGTAGACGCAGCCGTGGCGGCAGGTGCCGTTGGCGCCGATGTCGACGCTCTCCAGACAGCCGCAGGGGGCGTAGCCCAGGGAGTCCGATCCCCTGCGGGTGCCCCGCCTCCTCAGGGGGGGCATGGAATCCACCAGGGGGGCGATGTATCGCTCCGCCAGGCACCCCTCCTGCCTGATCCTGCCCCTGTGGGCCTCCCGTATCAGGGGTGAGCAGCAGACCTCCAGCTCGATTCCCCTCGCCGCCGCGGTATCCCTCAGGGCGGCGGCCAGCTCGATGAAGGCATTGTAGCCGGGCATGTCCAGGGGATCGCCCCGCGATTGGCACAGCCGCACCAGCCTCCTCCTGATGGACTCGTAGGGGCCGTCGATGTGGGCCAGGGAGACGATCACCCTGCCGGTGTTCCCGGCCCAGAGGGTGTCGCAGAGTCTGGTGAAGTTGTCCCTGTGCCATTGCGGCGTCAGCGTCCCCGTCACGATGATGGGATCGTAGCGCCACCAGAGGGCGCGCGGCGGCAGCATGGCGCGCAGCGCCGCCAGTCCCCTCCGCACCCTCTCCGGGTCGGGGGCTGCCGCCTCCAGCCACCGGGGGTAACCCGTGCAGGTGACGAAAAAGGCGGTGCGGTATCCCGCCTCGATGAGGCTGCCCAGCCGGGCCGCCACGGCCAGGGGGTCCCTGGTCCAGAAGGTGAGCAGGAGCACCTCGCCGGGGGACAGGCCCACCCGGTACGGTTTCCCGGAAAAGGGATTGGGGACCATGCACCATCCCTGACCGACCTTGTCCATGAACCAGTCCATGAAGAAGGCCGGGTCCGTGCGGCGGGAGAAGGTGATGACTGCCGGACGTCCCCCTGTGCTATCGCGGCGCATTGAGGACCCTTTCGATTTCCCTGGAGACATCCTCGACGGTGAAGGGCTTGATGATCGCCCCGTCGAAGCCGAATTTTTCATAGTCCGTGACGATCAGGTCCTGCGAATAGCCGGTGGTGACCACCACCGTGGCAGAGGGATTGATCGTCTTGATGATCTCCACCGTCTCCCTCCCCCCCATGCCCCCCTTGATCGTGAGGTCGGTGATCACCAAATCGAAGGGCTCGCCGGAGGTGATGCTCTGCCGGTAGTGCTCCACCGCGTCCTCTCCCCGGGCGACGCAGACCACGGCAAACCCGAGCTGTTTCAGCATCTTGGCGGCGATCTCCAGCACCATCTCCTCGTCGTCCATCAGCAGCACCCTGCCGTGGAAGCGGTACGGCGATGTGGATGCCTTCCGCTTGTCCCGTACGCTCTTCAGGGTCGCCGGCAGGTACACGGTAATGCATGCCCCGTCACCCTCTCGTGACGTCGCCTCGATGTAGCCGCCGTGCTTCTTCACGATGGACATCGAAATGGCGAGCCCGAGTCCATTCCCCTTCTCCTTCGTGGAGAAATAGGGCTCGAAGATCCTGCGGAGATGCTCCTCGGGGATGCCGGTCCCGCTGTCGCGGAAACATATCTTCAGGTAGTTACCGGCGGCAAGGGCGGGGGAATCGTTGGTGATCACGTAATTTTCCATGGAGATTGCCAGCTCCCCCTTGTGGGGCATGGCCTCCTTCGCGTTGATGACGAGGTTCTGGATGACCTGCCCGATCTGGTTTACGTCAACGTCGACGTTCCAGAGGTCCCGGGAAAACCGGTAGTGCGCCTTGATGTCGGATCCGCTCAGGATGAAATCGACGGTCTCCCTGATCATCGATGGGAGGGAGACGATGTCCCTGAAGAGGATGCCCCCCCTGGAGAAGGAGAGGAGCTGCTGGGTGAGGTCCCTGGCCCTTATGGCAGCCTTCTCGATGCCGGTGAGCATCTCCCGGGTCTGGTCGTCCCTTTGGTACGATTCCAGCGCCAGGGTCGCGTTTCCCAGAATCCCCGTGAGGATGTTGTTGAAGTCGTGCGCGATTCCCCCGGCCAGGAGCTCCAGGTATTCGTTCTTCATGCTGCTCTTGGCGGTGTTCTCATGATCTATGAATATCTTCATGATGGATATCATGGAGAGGATGGTGAAGATCGTCATGCCCAGATTGAACACCGAGAAGACCCGTATCGAGTAGAGGCCCGTCTCACTCTCCCTGAAGGCCAGGATCATGTCCGTCAGGCCGGAGAGGATGCCGACGGTCATGCCGGCCAGTATGAAGTTGATGTAGCGGTACCGTCCCGTCATCCTGAGGTCCACGATGATCAGCGCGATGCTGTATATTCCCAGTGCAAAAATCATCATGTCCCTGATCCGGTAGACCGGCCCCGGGCTGGCCCTGCCTATGTTCCACGGCGTCATCACGGTGCCGGCCCTGACGGTGAAGGAGAGGAAGATGTCGGGGGCACCGTAGGCGATCGCTATGAGGATGCAGGCGAGAACTGCCCCGGTTATGTAGACCACCCTGTTGACCCTTTTCAGACGCCGGTTCAGCTCCAGCACCTGGTGAAGGATAAAGGGGAGTGCGAAGAGGTAGAGGGTGATGGAGAGCGCCTGCAGCCGGTGGAACTGCATCCCCAGCTCACTCATCCCGATCAGCCCGAATACGATCACCGCGATCTCGTTGCCCGTGGTCATCGTGCTGATAATCCCGATGATGACCACGGAGAGATGGAGCTTTTTCTTCGAGTAATAGTAGATGTACAGGTAGAGGAGCGTCCCGATGGCCAGTATCCCCGTGCAGAGGGAGAGGAGGATGATCGGCACCAGTACCGGATGTTCTATGGCCGGCATCATCTGGGGACCCGGCGTGTCGTCGCTTCGCCCTGCCGAAACGGTATATGTGGATCTGCCGGCATCGTTATCTCTTCCCCCTCTTGTCCTTGTACATCTCCCGGTCGGCGATCTCGATGAGCCGATCGATGGTCATGTTGCTCCCGGGGTTGTATCGCGCGAATCCTGCGCTGACGCTCAGCCGGTAGGGAGTTTCCCCGCCGGCCCCCTCCTCGGTGAGCCGATCGCTGAGCCGCTTCCGTATGATCCTGCAGGTATCGTCGAAGTCGTAGTCGGTCATGACGGCGAGAAACTCGTCACCCCCCATTCGCATCAGGATGTCCGAGCTTCGGAAGATGCCCTTCAGCATCTCCGCCGTTCTCTCGATCAGACGATCCCCCTCGCTGTGGCCGCAGTTGTCGTTCACCGTCTTCAGGTTGTCGATATCGAAATAGCATATAGTGAGGCTCCTGTTGCTTCGCCGTGCGATCTGGGCCTGCTTGTCCAGGAGCATCAGCCCGCACCGCCGGTTGTACAGCCCGGTCAGGGAATCGTAGGTGGCGTTTTTCTCCAGCTCCGCCTGCAGCATCTTTTTCTCCGTGATGTCCCTGAGAACGCCCTCCTCGTGGTCGTAGGCGCCCGAGGCGTCGAAGCTCATATGCGAATGGAGCTCATACCACTGGATACTCCTGTCTTTCGCCATGATCCTGAACTCCAGGCCCCGGGTATGCTCCCGGTGGGTATTGACCGCCTGCAGAAAGGATTCGGTGACCATCTGCCGGTCCTCGCTGTAGATCAGATCGGTGAAGGGGACGCCGATGATGTTCTCGGTGGAGTACCCGTATTTCCCGAGAAAATCGTCCCCCTTGTTGATGGATATAATGTTGCACCGTCTGTCGAGGGTATAGACGATGTCCGGAATGCTCATGATGGTGTTGCGGTAGCGTTTTTCGCTCGCGGCTAGCTGCTTCTCCAGGCGCCGCCGCTGGAGGCTCATGGCCACGGCGATGGACACCTCCATCTTCCTGAAGGGTTTGCCGATATATCCGTAGGCGCCTGTTTTTTTTATCCGCTCCACAATGTGGGGATCGGTTCTTCCGGTGATGAATATCACCGGAATCCCCAGCGGGTCCATGATTGCCACCGCCGCATCGACGCCGTCCATATCCCCCTGCAGGGATATGTCCATGAGTATGAGATCCGGCTTCAGCTCCTCCGCCGCGGCGGCGGCCTCCCTGCCGGTGCCCACGATCCCCGCCGTTCTGTACCCCTCCCGCTCAACGATCAGCGAGAGCTCCCTGGCTATGATCTCCTCGTCTTCGACAATAAGAATCGATTCGTTCATATCGTCCCAGTTCCCGTGGCCCGCTGCGGTCCCAATTCGGAATCGTCACCGAATTCGGTCCCGGAAAACCTTCCGTCTGTATACTATCACAGCGGCGAGGGTGAGATCAAGCAATAATAATGGCGTAATTCGGAATTTTGGGCGTGGGGCAGGATGGGGCCGTACTGCCGGCGGCAGTACAGATGAGACGGCGGGTGATTGTTTTCTGACCCGCCGGCACCGGCGCCACCGGGGCGAATTCTCAGAAAGCGTTGTACGATACAGTGAGGCCGTAGGTCCTCATGCGAAGCCCCTCGTGCATGCTCCCGTAGAAGGGATTCATCTCGGGGGCGAAACTGGTAATGACAAGGCTCATCGACACGGGGGATTCGCCCCGCAGGGAGATCCGCAGTCCGGCGGATATGTAGTAGGACCAGATCAGGGCGATTCCCTCCCTGGTTCCGATGGAGCCGTAGGGCCCCGATGGATTGTCCGCCACCACGGTTCCGTGTATCGTCTCATCGGAGAGCTCGAAATTTACGATACCGAAGAGCGAGATGATGACGGAGCCGAACAGGCGGAAGGAGATCGCCATACCGAGGTAGGGCCCTGCGGCGGGGCCGCTCCCGGAAATCCGTATGAAGGGGGTGCGGTCATTCAGAGGGTAGTAGGGGGCGATATCGCCCCTCGTGTCGAAGTACATCATGTAGCAGCCGAAGTATATCGGCAGGGAGAGGAATGAATCGGAATGGATGAGACCCACGAAGTCGAAGGCGCCGCCGGTGACAAGGTTTTAGGTGTCGAAGTCCATGGTGAGGCGGCAGGGGAGGGGCGACGTAAGGAGCATGCGGTAGAGCCGCAGCGTCCCGCCCGACTGCATCAGTGAGACCGAGGTGAAGACGAGAAAGGACTCGTTGGTGGCGTAGTAGGCGCTGAGGCCGCCGAACCACCCCCGCAGGAGACCGCGTCTGCCCTGACGGTGGTGGAGGAGAAGAAACCCTCGGAGTCCACGGCCCTGGTGATCCGTGTGTAGGCCGGTGTGGCGTTGATGACCCAGGCCCCGCGCCTGAAGTGCGTCTCCAGAGGGGTGTTGTCGAAGAGCATGACGTTCGAGGCCCGTATGAGCCCCCGGATGGATTCCTCGAACCCGCTTACAGTGGACAATCCCTGGGCGAGCAGGACGCGTGATGCCGCACACATCGCCGTACACGCGACGACTACTGCAAGTCTTCTGTTCATGGCGCCATCCCGTACTGATTTTGCCGGATACTACAACCGCAACCATGCGGATGTCAATACAATAATCCGGCCATGCCGCGGAACCCCGCGGCAGGATTGTCCGGGTGTCGATATGATATGAATTGACATCGCCGCGCGTATCTGTATTTATGGAACACTGCAGTACGCAAAACATGAATGGAGAGGTGCGATGAGTAAAACGGAACTGCCGCTGTTCCGGGAGTATCCCCTGCTGGGGGAGCGGCTCCCGCGGGTCCCCCTGGGCGAGTTCCCCACGCCGGTAAAGAAGCTCGACAACCTGGGGAGGGAGCTGGGGCTGAAGCGGCTGTACATCAAGCGCGACGACATCAGCGGAAAAATCTACGGCGGCAACAAGGTGCGCAAGCTGGAGCTGCTCCTGGGGGACGCCATCGCCCGGGGGCACCGGGAAGTCATCACCTTCGGGGCGGCGGGCTCGAACCACGCACTGGCCACCGCCATCTATGGAGGGGAGCAAGGACTTCACTGCAGCCTCTACCTGGTCCCCCAGCCGAACGCCCACTACGTCAGGAAAAACCTGCTCATGGACATCGCCGCGGGGGCGGACCTGCATTTCTCCCCCGGCGGATACTATGCCCTGGCGGCCGCGAAGTTCCGGGTGCTGCGGGAGCGCCTTCGGGGGGGTGCGGTCCCTGCGGTCATCCCCTTCGGCGGCACCACCCCCCTCTCCATCGCGGGCTTCGTGAACGCCGCCTTCGAGCTGCGGGACCAGGTGGAGAACGGGAGGATGCCGGAGCCGGATTACGTCTACGTGGCCATGGGCTCCATGGGCACCGCCGTGGGCCTCATGCTGGGGCTCAAGGCCAGCGGAATGAAGAGCCGCGTCGTGGCGGTGAGGGTGCTGCCGCTGGAGGCCGCCGGGGAGCGGAACGTCGTGCGCCTCTACCACCGGGCCACGGCGTACCTGAACGGGCTCGATTCCTCCTTCCCCAGGTACGAGCTACCGCGGGAGGAGCTGGATGTGCGGCACAACTATTTCGGCTACGGCTACGCGATCTTCACCGAGGAGTCGGTCAGGTCCGTCGAGATGCTTCACCGGTACGAGGGGATCGCCATCGAGGGGACCTATACCGGCAAGGCCTTCGCGGCGCTGGCGGACGACGCGAAATCGGGCGCCCTTCGGGACAAGACGGTCCTCTTCTGGAACACCTGCAATTCCAGGGATTTCTCGGCACGCATACGCGAGGTGGACTACCGGCGGCTTTCGCCGCAGCTCCAGCGCTATTTCACCGAGAACGTGCAGCCCCTGGACAGGCGCGCCGTATCTGCGTAGGCCCGTCAAGCCCGAGGAGTTCCGTCGAGGCGCGGCTGTTACCCCCCCCATGGGGGCCGCCAGCGGACATGAATGAATACGGGGCCGGGAGATGAGGATAGGCTATCCCTGCATCAACCGCGGCATCGGCTGCAGCTCCGGCAGGACCTTCAGGCTCAGGTCCTATTCCGAGGCGCGCATGGAGACCACAGTGGAGGCCAACCTCTCCTGCCTGGCGGCGATTCTCCGGTACAACGCCGCCCATTCCCTGCGGTTCTTCCGCATCACCTCGGACCTGGTCCCCTTCGCGTCGCACCCGGTGTGCCGCTACCCCTGGCAGCGCCGATTCGGCGAGGTCTTCAGGGAGATCGGCCGGTTCATCCAACGGGAGGGGATTCGGATATCGATGCATCCCGACCAGTTCACGCTGATCAATACACCAGACCGGGAGGTGCTGCGCCGCAGCCTCGCCGAGCTGGAATACCACGCCCAGGTGCTCGACCTCATGGGACTGGATGCAACCGCAAGGATACAGATACACGTGGGGGGCGTGTACGGCGACCGGTCCGCCGCCATGGAGCGTTTCACGGCCCGGTACGGGAGACTGGACGGCGCGGTGCGGAGACGGCTGGTGATCGAGAACGATGACAGGCTCTACTCGCTCGGACACTGCATGGAGCTGTACAGCCGATGCGGTGTTCCGGTGCTCTTCGACTGGTTCCACCACAGGATCAACGGCGGCGAGCCGCCGGGGCGGGCCCTGGCGAAGGCGGCATCGACATGGAAAAGCGGTAACGGGATCCCCATGTGCGATTACAGCAGCCAGAAACCGGGGGCCAGGGCCGGGACGCACGCGGAGTCTATCGACAGGGAGGATTTCAGGGCCTTCCTGGATATGTCGCGTGGCCACGATTTCGACCTGATGCTGGAGATCAAGGACAAGGAGGCCAGCGCCGCCGTTGCGGTGGAGGAGGCGTGGGGGGACGACAGGTTCGTTCCGTGATTCCCGACGCTTCAGCGCGGCGCCTCACAGGTGGATCCCCAGGGTGATCTCCATGCCGATATCGTTTATGATGTAGGGTCTGGTCCTGCCGCTCCAATAGGAGAGCACCGGTCTGGGGAGCCGGAGCCTGGTAAAGGCCATGGTGATGTTCATCCCCAGCATGATCGGGAGCCAGCGGTTCAGGCAGATATGGGGGCCCAGGCCCCACCGGAGGGTGTACCCCCCGGCATCCATTCGGTAGTCAATCGCCGATACCAGTATCCCCGCGTCGCGCAGCGACGCGTTCGGCCTGAGCCTCCCGTGGAGGATTCCGCCGTAGATCAGGAAGGCCTGAATGATCAGGTTATAGTGATTGTTCTGCGGGCCGAAGATGATATCCAACACCGGTCCCGCCCCGAGGAAGCTGTAATCCAGGTACCTGGCCGTGTAGCGGCGCTCCAGGGGAATGCCCCCGCGGGACTGGCTGTACAGGAAGGTGCCGAGGATCTCGTAGCCGTACCTTCCCCTGATGCCGAATTTCACCCCCCTGAAGGAGAAGCCGGGGGAGCCGCCCCGTCCCAGGGCGGGGAGCATCAGGTCGGCGTCGATGCCCCAGGACCAGTTGTCCACGAAGAGCTTGAAGGCATGGCGTGACAGCAGTAAGGGGTCGGCGGTCATGCCGAGCTGGGTCAAATCAAGGCTCCTCTGCTCCTCGTCGAAGAGGGGGCTCTGCTGCTTGTGGAAGGAGCAGTATCCGGCGATTCTGACGATGGAATGCCGGAACCCCGGTACCGGCACGGGGATGAACGCCCTGTCCCAGGAGGGATCCCCGGCATCACGGACGGTGCCGTCGGCCAGGGTGATGGCGCGTATTCTGGCCCGGGCGATCGTATCGGCCGCCCCTCCCTCCACGGGCATGAACAGTATGCCTTCGGGGCGGAGCTCCCGTATCACCCCCCGCCGCAGGGATCCGTCCGTCAGTTCCACCGAGTCCACCGATACGGCCTGCACCCTCCCGTCGTTGTACCGGACCGAACAGACCCTCTCCCGGGGGACGGACCCGTAGGGGGTGTCCCCGGCGGGATCGTACTCCACCGCCCTCTCGGTTATCCTGATCACCGTCCCCTCCAGGACCGTCATGTCCCTGAGGAGTATCCTGTCCGCGCGGGCCGTCGCGGCGGTGAATAGAATCAGCAGCGTCAGAGCCGTCTTCTTCATGCAGTACCGTCCTGTTCCATGGGGAATCCAATCATAGCACGGGAGGTTTTGTAAATCAACATTTCTTTTTTCCGCGGCTCACCGGGTGATGGCGCCGGTGTCCAGGACCCGATAAAATGACGGTGCAATAAAATAGTGTTTGCAATTTCAGTACGTTCCCGGGATGTTCATCTACAAAGAGAATAACGGGTTCCCGGTGACAGTGAGCGGGAGGAGATGGGGCACAGAGAGGCCGGGGACCGGGCGCGAGGCGGCGCGATCTCATGCAACGAGTGGTATCGTTTTTTATGACTCTGAATTGACGGGGGTGTGCTTATGGCAGTGATAAAAAACAGGCGGCGAGGACCGGATACCATGGTGAAGTTGATCACGACCTTCAACGCGATCTCCTGGCTCGTCATCGGCGTGGCCTTCATCCTCTACATGACGGTCAATCCCATCCGCGCATCGGACTATTTCAACCAGATGAGCGGCTCCGGCGGGGGGCTCGCCATCATCGGCGCCAAGCTTCTCATGTTTTTCAACGTCATTCTCTGCATGTGGGGGATGATCGTGAACATGATGCGCAACAAGAGGAAATCGGACAGGTTCCGCATCTCCCTGATCGTATCGATGCTCATCTCCCTCGCCCTGTTCATCTTCCTGCTTATTAAAACGTAGGGAAGGGCGCGCCCCTGCAATGACAGGGGCGCGGTATCGCCATTTTCCCCGTGCGCCTTCGCGGCCTGGGAAGGCGCGGGGCCCCAGCCGTCGCCCATCGTCCTGCCACGCATTCGGGGATCCATGAGTTATTACCTGTACCGCCTCTGCCGGCGATGCCGCCGCGATACCGCGGCGGATTACTGCTTGATTAATTCACCGTCGCCTGATACGGTGCCCGTTACCGCAACCGTCGGCAGAGCATGGAACACTGGAATATTACCCTTTATTTCGCCCTCTACTCCTTCACGGGATGGATCATCGAGGCGCTGTACCGCTCATGGACGCAGCGGCGGCCCGTCAATCCCGGCTTTCTCTTCGGCCCCTTCGTGCCGATCTACGGCATCGGCGCGCTGATGGTGCTCCTTCTCCACCAAGTCATGGCGCCGCTGAATCCTGCCCTGCAGTTCCTGGCCTACGGCGCCGTCCTCTCCCTGGTGGAGTACGCCGCCGGTGAGTTTTTCGAGCGGGCCTTCGGCCTGAAGCTGTGGGATTACAGCGACAGCCGCTTCAGCCTCCGGGGGAAGATAAGCCTCCCCTTCTCGCTGGCCTGGGCTGCGCTGGCCATGATACTGGCGTATCTCCTCCATCCCCTGGCGAGGGGAGCGGTCGCCGCCCTGGACCGCACCGCCGCCCTGGCATTCTCGGCGGTGTTCCTCTCCTATTTCGCGGCGGACGTGACCGTCTCCGTGATCTCTCTGCGCCGCTTCAGGAGGGACATCGCCTACCTGTACGAGAGGTACGTCACCCTGAGCAACAGGGAGGTGCAGCGGATCATCGGCTCCTTCAGGCGCATCCTGGGAGCCTTCCCCGATCTGAACAGGCACCTTCAGCTGAACCTGAACGAGCACCTGAAGGCCAGGCTGGACAGAATGATGGGAAGGCTCTCACGGACCCTGGAGGCGGCCGTCGCCGACAGGAGGCCCCAGGAGGCGGAATATCTGGACATCGTGAAGGACATTCTGGCCCACCCGGAATTTTTAAGGCTGAAGGATTTCTTCCATCACAATTCGTCGATCTACGAGCACGCCAGAATCGTGTCGTACCTCTCCTACAGGGTGTGCCGATATCTTGACCTGGATTACGTCTCGGCCGCCAGGGGGGGGCTGCTGCACGACTTCTTCCTCTACGACTGGCGCAACCACGACGCGCCCGACCTACCCCGGGAGAAGTTTCACGGCCTGGAGCACCCGCGCATCGCCCTGGAGAATTCGCTGAAATACTTCACCCTGAACGACACCGAGCGGGACATCATCGTCAAGCACATGTGGCCCCTGACGTTTTTGCCGCCGCGGTACAGGGAGTCCTTCGTCGTGACCTTCGTGGACAAGTACGTCTCATCGAGGGAGTTCGTGGATGAATTCAGAAAAAGAAGGAAGGCCGCCGCGGGGAAAGACGCGTCCACGGGACGCGCCACCCGGCAGAAGCGGCGGCCGCGGAGGAAGCGTGAAACAAAGGATCTGTGAGTTCAAGAGCGTCCCGCAGAGAACCAGGGAGGTCCCCGCCGGCCACGGCGGGGCGATGGTGCTGAGAAAGGAATACGACCTGGCCGGGGTGCGCGAGCACCGGCTAGAGCTCTCCCCGGGGCAGATACTCTCGCACCGCGCCTGGATTATGAACCTCCTCTGGGCCGCCATGGGGATATCGATCCTTTTCGTCCTCATTTACGGCGCCCTGGTGGTGGGATTCAGGGTCGATTTTTCGTCCGGCGCGGGCAGGATATACCGTGCCGTCTATATCAGTGCGTTCCTGGTCTCTTTCCTGGCGTTGTGGATCGCCCTGTCGGTGCCGGGGGCCGTGAAGGGCCTGAAGAGGAGCCACGTCGAGGCGGAGCGGGGCGAGGGGAACTGGCTGCTGGTGGACCTGAAGGACTGGGACCGGTTTTACCGGATCGTCACCGCGCCGAAAAAGGAGGCGCAGCCGGGGAGGGGAGACGGGCGCCGGTGAACGTCAGCCGCCGGATCTCCTGACCTTCAGCCCCTGTGCCTCGATGAGACCGATGACGGCATCGATCTTGTCTCCCTGAATGATCACCGCGCCGTCCTTGACGGTGCCGCCGGTGCCGCAGGCGCGTTTCATCGCCGCGGCGAAGGAGGCGAGGCGTTCCCCCGTCATGAGGAGCCCGTAGACCACCGTGACCGTCTTGCCGCCGCGCCCCTTGGTTTCCCGCCTGACCCGTACGGTCCCGTCGGACGGGGCGCCCGGTTTCTTCCCTGCGGAGCGCCCCCCCTCATACGCACCCCTGAGGTCTCCCCGTTCGGTGGAATAGACGATCCGGTCCGCCATGGTCACTTCAGAGCCGCGTTCCATTCGTCGATCCTCCCCTGCACCTGGGCGAAAAGCGGTGCCGTGTCCCCCTCGATGACGATCGACTTTATGGCGTCCCCCTGCCTGATGCCGTTCACGGTCTTCTGGTCGCTCTCGTCTACGACGCACCCGAAGACGGTGTGCTTGCCGTCGAGCCACGGGGTGGGGACGTGGGTGATGAAGAACTGGCTGCCGTTGGTGCCGGGCCCCGCATTGGCCATTGAGAGCATCCCCGGCCTGTCGTGCTTCAGCTCGGGGGTGCACTCGTCCTCGAAGACGTAGCCGGGGCCGCCCCTGCCGTCCCCCCGGGGGCATCCCCCCTGGATCATGAAATCGTCGATGACGCGGTGGAACTTCAGGTTGTCGTAGTACCCCCGCTTCGCCAGGTTCGCGAAATTGGCCACCGTCAGGGGCGTCTTGTCGGCGAAGAGGTGCAGCCGTATGGTCCCCCTGTCGGTGGTGATGGTTGCGGTGAGCTGGTTCATGCGTGTCTCCCTTCGTTGGTATTGCGTGCCGTCGCGATACTGCCGGTGGCATTGACGCGCGGGCACGGAACATCGACAATCACCCGAACCCCCGATTTTGTCAACCACTATGCCTCGGGGTACCGGTGCGCGGGATATCAGGCCTTCCTGCGGGCGCTGGAGATGGAGACCGCGGTCACCGCCAGGAGGATGATGCCGCCCCCCAGGAGCGTCTTCGGCCCCGGGGTCTCCCCCAGGACGAAAAAGACCCAGAGGGGGTTGCAGAGCGGCTCGATCAGGGCGATCATGCTGGCGGAGACGGCGGATATGCGCGTGATGGCCATCGAGAAGAGCACCGCGGTCACACCGATCTGGAGCACCCCCAGCACCGCCATGGCGGCCATGGATTTCAGGGTGAAGGACGGCATCGGGAGAAAGAGGCAGACCGCGAGGCAGATCCCTGCGGCCAGCCAGTGCGACAGGAGTATCGACTCCAGGGGCGAGCCGTCCTTCTGCATGCGCATGAAGATGAAGTAGAGGCCGAAGGTGAGTCCGGCCAGGACCGCGATGATGTTCCCCGAAAGTGTCCCGCCGCCGATCCTGTCCATGAACATGATCACCATGCCGGCCGTGATCAGGGGGAGGACCGCCCACTGGTCGGCCCTGGTGCGCTCCTTCAGCAGGGCGCCGCCGATGACGGCGGTGAAGGCCGGGGCGCAGTACTGGAGGAGAATCGCGTTTGCCGCGGTGGTGGTCTTGTTGGCGGTGACGAAGAGTATCATGGTGGCCGCGTTCGCGATCGCCGCCGCCACCTGCGGGAGGGAGAGGGTTATCCTCGGCCGCCGCAGGTACGCCAGTATGACGAAGGAGGCGATGAGGCTCCGCATGCCGGCGATGGCGAAGGGGTTCCAGTCGATCACCTTGATGAAGAGGCCGGCGATGCTCCAGAGGAAGGCGGTGGCGGCCATGGCCAGAACGCCGACCCCCCGGGGGGAGAGCCCGCGGACCGCCGGGAGTTTCCGGGGAACGCCCGCCTGCACGTTCATGGCCGGGGTTCCCTGAGGCCCTGCCGCTCCAGGAAGCGGACGGCCACATCGGGGAAGTCGGTGAAGACCCCGTCGGCACCCTCCTCGATGTAGAGGGTCCTGAAGAGCGTCTCGGCGTCCGGGGCGTAGCCCGGCAGGGCGTCGATCCGCGCGGTGAAGGTGTGCACCTCCAGGCCCCGCCCGTGGGCCTCACGTACGAGGCCGGTGCGGTGCGGCGGGACCCCCGCCCCCCGGTCGGCGACGATCTGTTCCGACCAGGGGCCGATGGCGTCGGCGAACCGGGCGATCTCGTCCAGCCCCGGGCCGGTGAGCATGCGGTCGTAGTCGATCCCCGGGGACTCGCGCCAGCTGTTGTCGGCGATGAGCTGCACCATCCGCAGCCTGCTCCCCAGCCCCTGGCGCATGTACCGGATGGTCTCCGGGTCGAAGCACTGCACGAGGCAGTTCGAATCGGGATCCTCGTAGCCGAAGAACGAGAGCTCCTTGAGCACGATGCGGGCGATGTCGACCCCCATCTCCCTGTAGTAGGCGGGCGATTTCAGCTCCGGGCATATGCCGATGTTCACGCCCCTGCTTTTGTTCATCCCCTGTATCAGGTCCAGCTCCTCCTCCAGGGTGTGTAGGAAGAACTCCACCGGCGATCGCGCGGGGAACCGTCCCCCGTACACCGCCTCCCCCGTCTCGGGATTGACGCGCTCGTGCAGGCTGAGCGTCTTGAGCTCCTTCAGCGTGAAATCGTGGATGTGAAAGTGGCCGTCCTTCCGCCGCCGCTCCGGGAAGCGGTCCGCCACGTTCGTCACGTTGTCCAGGTAGTCGTGGATGATGATCGCCCTGCCGTCGTTGCTCACGGCGACATCCTGCTCGATAAGATCGGGATTCATGACGTGCGCGGCGGCCTTCCCGGCGGTGGTGTGCTCCGGCAGATAGCCGCAGGCGCCGCGGTGTGCGATGACGATGTGTCTTTGTTCCATGGCACTGTGTCCCTTTCTCGGGGATGGCCGCAGTGCCAACGATTATCGCTGGGGAGGGTACCGCGGCTCTGTTCCGTGCAGTCTACGGCAGCACGGGGCGGTATTGTCAATAAAAAAAGGGGGGTGGCGGTTATATCCGCTTGATGCGGCGGACGGCGCGGATGAGGTGATTGATGACGCCGCCGCTCATGGATACCGCGCCGGCGGTGCAGTACTCGGCGCAGCAGTAGCACCTGATGCAGGCCTCAAGGTCCACCGAGGGATACCCGCCGCGGGTGATGGAGATGGCGCCGGCGGCGCACTTCTCGACGCAGTCGCCGCAGCGGGTGCACCTGGAGCGGGAGATTGACGGCTGCACGATGATCCGGTCGAAGACGTAATGGTCCAGGCTGCGCATGATGCCGGTGGCGGGCGGATCGTCCGGGAGCCGCCGGTAGGGGACCGAGGGGAGGGGGATTGACGACAGGGCCGCCGCCCGCTCCAGGGAGGTGTGTCCTCGGTCCATGGCCTCTCTCACTGCCGGAACCCACCGGGGGTCGAAGCCGATGATACGGCATGCCACGACGTCCAGTGCCGGGGCGCTCCTGGAGGCAAGGATCAGCCCGGTCTGCCGGGGGGTGCCGGTGGCCGCCGGCCCGTCCTCGTCGAGCCCCACCACGGCGTCCATCACCGTGAGGCCGGGGTCCACCGCCTCGTACACGTCCACCAGCGGCCGGCCCCAGAACTCCTTGTAATCTGGCCTGTCCTGGTACTGTATGTGATAGAGCTGCTTGGTCCCGCCAACCACGCACCCGTAGATGTTCTTCACCGCCCCGCTGTACCGGGCGAGCCGGTGCACCTTCAGCTTCGGCAGGTTCACCACCAGGTCGTGCGCGAAGACCGCCTCGGTGATGTAGAGGGGGTTCAGGTACCGCTTCGTGGTGATTCTTCGCAGGGTGGTGGTCTCGAAGGGGAGGAGGCTCGCCCCGTACTGTTCCGCCACGGCGGTCATGCCGGTGGTCTCAAGTCCCTCCCGCGTGCACCCCCCCTGGTAGAAGGCGGAGGAATCGCCGATGCTCACCGTGCATCCCGCCTCGGTGAAGATGCGGCAGAGCGCGCCGGCCACGGCGGGGTGCGTGCTGGCCGCCTGCTCCGGCGTGTTCTGGGCCATGATGTTCGGCTTGAGGAGCACCCGCTGACCGCGGCGCGGGGTGAAGTCGATGGCCCGGAGGGCGGAGGAGACCGCCGCGTGGACCTCGGCGTCGTCGTAGGTGCGGCACGGCCGCACCGACACCAGCTGGGTCCCCCGGCGGGGCCCCGGGGTCGTTTTCTGGGGGGCGGCCATCGATCTGTTCTTACCGGTCATGGCGTCCTGCGAGGCCAGGGGGGAGCCCGGGCCGAGTCCCAGAAGGGCCGCCGCACCGGCGAGGAGCTTCAGCGCCTGTCTTCTGGTGATGCGGATGAACTCTCCCACGTCCCATACCGTTCTATGCCCGGGGGCGGTACCTGTTTGGATTAATAGTAGCGATTGCGCAGGTTGAAGTCAAGGGGAGGGTGCAGACCCTGCCGGTGTACGAGTTCATGGCAAAAATTTTATATTTTTTACCCGACCGGCATCGAAAATCGGTGCGGTACTACGGCATCTACGCCCGGGGGATCGAGGAGAAGCTCGACACCATACGGGAAAAGACCTGGGCCTACGCCATCGAGCACTGCTTCCACACAGACCCGAAGCGATGTCCGCGCTGTAATGATTGCATGATCGAGCAGGCAAAGTACTCCTTCGAGGCGGGCCGGACGATGAGGTCGCTCACGGTCACGCATTACCTGTACAAAGGGTACTTCATACCGCGCCGGGGCCCCTGAGCCGGAGACCAACGGATAACAGATTAAATCTTCATTCCAGCCATTTTTCAGCTTGCACAACTCCAGGCGCCATAGTAGTATGCACGTAATTGGAAATAGTGCGGCATTTTCGAAATATCGAGCTGTGTTCAGCCGGTTTTCGGCGCGCGAAAAATTTAAGAGGGGACTGTGACCGGCATTTCGGTGTGATTCCACCATGGGACCGCGGCCGATACACCTGATTGAGTTTCATCCAGCTTGCCATGTGTTAATGAATACGCGTCTTCCTGGTTTATTTTTGGATTCAGGGTTTTATCGGGGATAACGGCGAATTTCAAAAAAGTTCATTTTCCATCAATCGGCTTGTGAGTTCAATCTTCAGTTCGTCGAGAATTTCAGATGGAACATCATCGGGATGTTCATAGTCCGCGCATAAATCCGTTGTGAGTTCAATCGCGTTGATCAACAGACTGTAGAAGTACCAGTCTTTCATCAGCTCCGCGGCAAAAAGTACCTGCCTGTCGGTAAGTTCGCTCCACGCGGCACAGTGGTATTTTTTACAGGTTCCCTTGAAGAATGTCTCCACGCTTCCTTCATGCTCATCATGATAACTCAGACAGCACACAATGTCGGGATCTGATCGCGAAATGCCCACATTCGCACATTGCATCCCGTCTCTGACCAGTTTCTTGTCACAGGGTTCTTCCGGATGCTTTACTTGCCGTGCTTCATTGTCTCTTTTGATGAACATTTCCTCGATACGATCGGGAGGAAATGTATAGTTATGGCTTCCGCAGCAGAAAGAACAGGATGCGCCAAATCCCGGCCTGCAACGGTTGACGCTGTTATCTGTATTTATGATTTCCTCGCAGGATTATATTTGTCGTTGCTATCTGTCCGGCATTGAAAAGGGATGAAGCTGGACGTCCATAATAAAATCATTCCTTAAAAAATTAAAAGGGGACCGTGGCCGGCACTGCAGCGATGTACATGCGTGGGATCATGGCCGATAAAACGCAGTATGTCGCATGGAATGTCCTATGTATATAAATAATATATACGGGTACTACTTTGTGGTACCCGTATATATTGAATCGTATTCTTTCTCTTCAGCCTTTCGTGCCCATTCTGCATCTACTGAACAGTAATCACCAGCCCTGAAGCCTGCGGTTTGCATTTTATAATGAAACTCATGGCTTTTCGCTCATCCTTGTTTGATAAGTATATATGAATATAGTAACTTCCGGGTTTTGTAAACTTTAATGGAATTTCAGTAACACCGTCCTTGACCGTTAACTCTGGGGGCCATATCTTTAATATCTAGGAATTTACGATAAGTCCATGGGACAGAATGGACATAATCGGTCCTCAATAAATCAATTAACCCGCGGAAAATTCAACGCAACACTCTTCTTAATTTTGCGGAGGTATAATGTGAAAAATATTATATCGGTTGTGATACTGCAGGCCATGCTGTTTGCCTCAACAGCCTACTCGGGGAGCGTGAATTTTACTAATGATTTCCCCTTTAAATACGCCGTGGGAAACGTCACCGTCTATTCGGACATCAGCGAAGAATTCAGCAAAATCCATGGGGAACACTGTCTGAAAGTCTGGCGATTGTATTCGAAAATGTTCGCCCGGACCCCGGGAAAGTCCATCGAACTTTTTTATACGAAGAATCAAAAGCGGTACGATGAAGTATTAAAACGATATCCGACAATCGTGCTGAAAGGGGCGCGGCAGGTCACCGTCAACTGGACCGGAGACCACAGCCAATGGTTTATCGTTCCCTATACGGAACCGGACTTCGGCACTCAGCTCCACGAGATCAGCCATTACTTTATGTATTTTACCTATCCGAAAGTCTATGAGTATCCATGGTTCTGCGAGGGGAGCGCCATGTATTTCGAGTCGGGATACATCGACAGGGCGGACAACCTGGTTGTGGAGAAGCCCTTCGAGTCGCTGCACGGCATGTTCATTGACTGGCGAAGCAAGAATGGACTCGTCCCGCTGAAAAAGCTTGTGTATATGCCACAGAAGGAGTTTTACAGCGGCGAGTTTTACAAGCACTATTCCCAGTCCATGATGCTGTATTATTATCTGATGAGAAATCATGCCGGTGTCATGGATCGTTTGATGGCGGAAATAAACAGGGGTAAAATTTCACAGAATGGCCAGATCGTCGATTTCATCATCAAGAACACCGGCAGGGACCTGCCGCAAATTGAGAAAGAGTACGTTAAGTAGGGGCGGGTTCCGCCCTATACCCGGTGGATGTATCAATCGGACAGCATGGCGATGGTGGCGCCTCCCGGAGCCGGCCTACCTGCTTCATGAGCGGTATGAGCGATGTATTTGTGGCGCTCAGTCATTCCTTTGTTGAATACTGGATAGCGCTATCTGGTATACCGGGGAAATGACTCCGGCCGGATTGGCAATGGTGCAGATACAGCCCGCCATAAAAATTTAAGAGGGGACTGTGACTCAGGGGAACCGCGTCTTCCTTGCCGCTCATTCCGGCCGGTTTTTTCCTGCCATGGGTGCGTCCCCCGTGATTGTATCGCCTGTCAGTGTAAATCGTGCGAGAGTGAGATTGTACCATGGCACCGAGAATTCCGCCGGTGCCTCCCGGAAAGGAATCGCCCGACGTCGCCGCGGCCTTCGAGAGGCACGTGAAGGATTTCAGCGCGCGCATCACCAACATAAAAATTTAGGGGAGAGCGTGGCCGGAAATTCGACGATGATCATACACGGCATTACGTCCTATGGCTGACCTGAAGGAAAAAACCGGATGCTGCTTATACTTATACAAAGCGGGCAATCAATGCTGTCATGCAGCAGATATCATGAGGCAAAACGGGAGGATCCTGAATCGACAGGACATATCCGCGATTCAGGTCCACCCTTTTTTCAAGACCGACAGTTACAATTCGAAGGTATATACGGCAGAACAGGTTATGCCGTAAAAATGGTCCGACAGTCCGCCCAGTTCCGGATCATTGGTTGTTCCTTTGTCCAATATGTGGGCATACTGGTAACGGAATCCCAGGTTGATCGTGGTAGACAGCCCGCTGATATAATAGGCGATCGAAGCGGTCGCGTTGGCCCCGATCAGATGATAGTTCACAAGCTGATTCGCGGGCAGCCGTATGGCAGAGCTTAACGGCATAATATATCCCGTTTTATCAATGATCAAATACTGGTACAGTGCGGAGACGTTGCACAGGAGATAGAAGGCTCCCCCCAGATGAAAGGTAAAACCCGGGCCCACGGCTGCGCTTATGCCGTGATTTGAATACTCATATTCCGAAAGCATGGAATTCGGTATGAAAAAGATGTGATCGATGGAATAATGCTGGTATTTGATACCCACGAAAAGTTTCAGCCAATCCAGGAATTTGTAGTTCAGGGCTGAATCAACATCGTAGCGCCGAACCTCTTGACTGGTAGAAAGCGGAGCTATCGTTCCTACTGCCATCGGACTCGTTACGATACTCCTGCTACTGATGCCGAATTCACCAGTGACAAAAACGGTGGACCAGCTAACCCGTTCATTGAAATTGACCGACAGGACCGGTCCGTACAAGAATGAAGGGTTTATACTGATCGAAGGCCTGAAATAGGTCAGGAATATATTGTCTCTAACCAATGCACGGGCAAACGAGGAGTCCCACCAGGCATACCATACGTAGGGCCCTGCGCTGATGCTCATCGCATTCGTCACAACTGGAAACAGACAGAAAGCCGACAGGAATACAATAATCACCTTTTTTTTCATTATCTGCCACCTCGTACAATTTGAGTGTGAGTTTTGTAAGGCACGGAGAGCAAGGCGGTACGATAATTGACCACATCACCCGGAATACCGATACACTCTTTAAAAGTGACAATACACGCCACGATATGCTATGTCAATAACCCGAAAGTTGTAGATTGCGTGGTTTTTGCAGTTACCCAGAAAAAAATGGATATGCGTAAAATCGATTCATGCCGATTCCGCGGCCGGTTTATCATTTCATGTTCGAGAGCTCAGTCCTGTTCCTCGCGCCGGTTTTATCGAACAAGTTTACGAGGTGCCGCTTGACCGTTTCCGCCGACATCGAGAGGAGCTCCCCTATGGATTTGTTGGTGAGGCCCCTGTGGACCAAAAATTAAGAGGGGAGCGTGACCGGCGCTTTGGCGATGCTCCTCCATGGGATTGCGGCCGATACATTCAAGTGTGTCTCATGCGACTTCCAACATGTGTACGCTTCATTGTAGTGTTTCAAGGTCAAGACTAATACATACAAAATTGTATGCAGAAGAAACTATGAACAGTTCAGTTGATCGAACACTATTAATTGGTTGTGGAAACTGTGTTTATGTATCGTATCTCGCAATCGTACGAATACTGAACGCGGTAAAAACAGTGCCTGCTGGTGAAAAAAAATAACAAGATATACGGGAAAACATGAGCAGCCATCGAAATGTTTTTCAAGAGCTCATACACTATTGAATCAAATAGCATTTATGCCGCCATGGCTATGAGGGGAGCGTGACCGGTATTTCTTAGAATAAGAAAACGATTTACCGCAGCCCTTCTTCATATTTATGCGAGGAATGAAAAACATCTGCCATCGGGCCGATACTTTGTTATATATGAATATTTTCTACTTTGCCTCATTGAGTAACTGCAGCAGCTTGTCGGCGTTGAGGGCAATCCTGTTGCTCGATGTTGTAGCCTTTTTAACAAAGAGAGAGTTTTCCTGAATGGTTTTATCCATCTCGGTTATGGAAATATTGACCTGTTCGATACTCTGTCTCTGTTCACGGCTTACCGTGGCTATAGTGGCAATATAGGAGCTCACTTCACGTATCGCCTCGGAAATATTTTTAATTACACCTCCGCTTTTAGTAACATGCTCTGTCCCGTTTTCAATTCTGTCTATGGACTCCCGAATATGCTCTTCGATTTCCTTTGACGCTTTTGAGGATCTCTGTGCCAGATTTCTCACCTCCCCGGCAACCACTGCAAAACCCCGGCCGTATTCCCCCGCCCGTGCCGCTTCAACCGAAGCATTCAATGCCAGGATATTTGTCTGAAAGGTTATCTCGTTGAGGACGGACAGAATCTCGGTGATTTTGTTGCTTGAATGGTTGATGTCGTTGATGGCTTTGACCGCATCCTCGACCATGGCAACTCCATCATCTGCAATTTTCGTTGCCTTCACGGCGAGCTCTTCCGCATCATTGGTGCTGCTGCTGTTATGCTGTATGGAAGTCGCCGTCTCCTCAATGGCTGAGCTGATCTCTTCAATGGCCGCGGCCTGCCCGGATGTGCGCATGGAAAGACTTTTATTGTCATCGAGCATCTTCCTCGAAAGTTCTGCAAGCTCTTCTGAAACATCCCTGACGGTATTGAGAATATTCATGATGAAGTTCTTTTCCTGTTCTTGCTTTTTCCCCTCTTCTATTTTTTCAAGGGTGGCTTTTACAATGGTCAGCAGCAGGTAGCTGAGCAGGGCGAGGAAGATAGTGGTTGCCACGACGCTGACTATCAGGCTGTTCTGGTCCTTTCCCGTAATCATATCGCTTTTGATAATGGCAGCCAGACAAATAGCTATGATGACAACCGAAGCAATGATAGTGGAGGATCGGGAACAGAACACTGCTCCTATAATAATGAAGATGAAGAGATAGTTCAAAGAAGAAGAGAGCGACACGGCATTCTCTTGGGGCGTTGTCAATATCTGAGCTCCCAGGATGGCCAGTGACACATAGAGGACAAGGTTGGCGGTCAGTTCGTATTTCCCCCCCCTCAGGAAAAGGAGACAGATAAAGCAGTTAAGTATAAGTATGACACTGCTCTGGGTACTGAAAGAAAAAAAATCCTGTTTTAAGACAAAAACACTATTGATGAGAATCAACAGAATCAGTGGGGCGGCGGTGAACAGAAAGTACATGAGAACACGGGCCCGCTGCTGCTTCATGAATTCATCGTTTTGGTAGGCTTTGAGAAAGATGGTTTCAAATACTGTCTTCATGGTACACCCCCAGGAAGAGCATATGTAGGTATGTTATATGGACATTTCATTATACACTATAAAGGCGCCGGAAGCAAATTTTTTTCCATTTTTAATAGGAATTCGTTTTGTAAGAGAATTACTTCGCTCACGGGGAATTTTCTTAATAGGCATATTGAATCCTATCTCTTTTGAAAAAGTCCCTGTCCAGACAATAAATTTGACGAACAGCAGCTGTTAAAAATTTAAAAAGGGGAGCGTGACCGGTACCATGAATCGTGTCGCATGGAATGTCCACTAGATCCAGGATGCCGCGGGCCGGGGATCACCCCCTCGCCGGATGGCTCTTGATCGTCCGGTAGGAATGAGGTGCTGGCACGCCCTTTATTCCTGCCGGCGGGGCATGCCCCGCCGGCAGCGGTTCGGTCCCATTGTGATGCCTCATGCCGGAGATGGCGCAACAGCCGGAAAAAATATGGGTATGTTTTATGCTTGCAAAATGATGCATTCCCCCTCTGATACGGGTAGTACCGGAAGAGGGGGGGGGCGCATGCAGCTCAACGCAGAGGAGATCCTGGACCTGGCGCAGATGTCCTTCATCAGGCTGGACGGGGCGTGGTTCATCGCCGTGGCGAAGAGGTTCGGCATTCAGGCGGCGTGGGAGACGGACGTGGAGGCATGGAAACAGCTCTCCTACATCATGGGGAAGAAGATGCGGGAGCGCCTCGAGGGGGATCCCCGGTGGCCCGAAAGCTTTCTCGAGGCCATGGAGGTGTTCATGAACATCCTGGGGATAAGGGGGCGCAGCGTCGCCCTGGAGGGGGACACCGTCGTCGTCCGCGTCGTCGACTGCGACATTCAGAAGGGGATCGCCAAGGCGGGGATCGCTGACTGCGGCATCGCCACCGCCGAGACCTACCGGGGCATGGGGCGCGGCCTCTTCGGCAAGGACACGGAGCTCCTGGTGGAGCACCGGAAGAACCTGAACCGCGGCGCCGACTGCTGCGAGGTGGCCGTCACCATGGGAGGACCCGGCTCCGGATCCTGAAGCGCACGGTGTTCGAGGGGACGCCGGGCATGGTCACCGTGTATCTCCCGGGCGGCAGCTCCGGACTGAAGATGTGCAGGGTGTACTCCAGGTCCATGCGCTCCCCCGGGCCCAGCACCTTCAGGTACTTCTTCCGCTCCTCGGGACCTACCGGCGTGGAGGGCCCGATGGCGGGAATCCGCTTTCCGGATTCGTCAGTCACGTCCAGGACGTACATGGGCTGGCCGACGGTCCACAGATCAACCGTGACATCCGACTTTCCGTTGTTCACCAGAAGGCACCGCAGCATGGCCTCGTGGCCGGCGCCGTAGCTGGCGTCGGACGGGTAGAGGCGGGCGCAGAGCCTCTTCGGCATCGCGGCGACCCATTCATCGTCGGCACCGGGGCCGCCTTCATGAAAAGGGACGCCGCAGGAGTGGATGGCTGCGGCGAGGACCGCCGCGAGAACGTACTGTTGTGCAGGATATACCGGTGCTCTTTTCATTACAGCCTCCCGTGGATACAGGATGTTTCCGTGGGGCTTCGAAAGCGGCCTCAGTACCCCACCTTCACGTGAAAGTTGTTCGCCGCGCCGTTGTATTCGGTGAACCCGATGTAGAGCTTCGCGTCGTGGGACGCCGGGTAGACCTCGCCGATGCTCTGACCGGTGTCGACGTTGAGGCCGGTGGCGAGGCCCCCGTCGATGAAGATCCAGCCCGGGGCCCGCTCGTCGCCGTTGAAGAGGGCGCAGCGCAGCTGGATGGGATTGGCCGTGGGGGCGGGCAGCGGTCCGCAGTCCTCCCGCCAGGCGGCCGCAAGCCGGCCGTTCACCACCGTCAGGGCCTCCAGCGCGGCGGTGGCGGCCGTATTGTTGACGGAGGTGTCGTCCCTCGGGGCGTACCTGAGGCCGTCCCTGGTAAGGGTCGTTCTGCCGTCCATGCGGTCCCATGAGAGCCCGTTGAGCCTGGTGACCCAGAGGCCGTCGTAGGGTGTTGGCGTTTCGAACTCGCGCCAGAGCAGGTAGAGGCTTCCGTTGTAGGGTGCCATGGAGCATTGGTTGGAGTAATTGCCGGTATTCTTGACGATGTCAATCCCCTGGCCCGCGGTGGACCAGGTGGAGCCGTTGAAGACCCGCACCTTGATCGCCCGGTGCGGCGAAGGGGCCGTGACGGCGCCGAAGGCAACGAAGAGCAGGCCGTTGTGCACCGCCGCCTGGAGACCGTAGGCGGTGTCGCTGACATCATTGATGCCGTAGCCGTATATATCCTCCACCGGGGTCCAGGTGGTGCCGCCGTCGTAACGCTTCATGCGGATGTGGGTTTCCTTCCAGATGGCATAGAGTCTGCCGGCGTACGAGACGAGTTTCAGGGGAAGCTCAGGGGTGCCTCCGTAATCGATGGTGCCCGCTCCGATCTCCTCCCATGCGCCCAGCCCGCTGTTCAGGCGGTAGCAGTAGAGGCTTCCCGTGGCGAAGGTGAACAGGTGCGCCTGTCCGTCGTGGATCTCCATGGTGCCGTTGGTCCCCCCGGAGAGATTGCAGGAGGGGAGGGGGGTCCACTGGGGGAACGTGTCGTCGTTGTTGTAGACCTTCATGTGGTAGTAGATGTTTTCGTACCATCCGGCGTAGAGGAGCCCGCCGGAGGATTTCAGCGTTATGTAGCTGGCAGGGGCCGCGGCGTTTTCATTAAGCGACGAAGCACCCGCCGGGTCCGCGCTCTGCCATATGACCGACCGCTCCCCTGATGCGATATCCTGCCAGTCCTCCATCATGCCGCTGCAGGAGAGAGAGAGAAGAAAAAAAACGCAGAGCAGACCGGTGAGTCGCACCGGCCGTATGCACCGCCTCCCGTTGCAACGGCGGCGATGATGCGCCGCATGCTGGTAGAGAGCGGCGGTGCTTCCGTGGTGGGGCAGTATCAGAGACATTTTCAACGCAGTTCCATTAAAGCGGCCCTGCCCGTCACAGCGGGGCGGCACCCCCGAAGGTCTTCAACTCCTCGGCCACTGCCGGGTCCGCGATGACGCCGCTGGCGCGGAGGAAATCCACGAAGATGTAGAAGATGATGGGATCGATGCCGGGGTAGGGCACGTCCAGGTACTCCTTCCGCATCAGCATCAGCGCCTCCTCCGGGGTGTAGGTCCTCGTCCGGTATTTCTTGTCCGGATCGGTGAGTGCGTCGTAGATGTCCAGGATCTCCATGATCTTGTTGGGGAAGTAGGCGACGGTGTTGCCGTAGCCCACATCGTTTATGTTGTAGGAGATCATGTGCAGCAGGGGGGATGTGTCCCTGGACTTCTCCCTGCGGTCGATGAACTTCTTCCTGAAGGTCTCGAGCTGCCGGTAGCCGTAGGGCGCGCCGTAGTAGTCGTGGTGGAGCAGTCCGGTGGATACAACGCCGAGGCTCAGCTCCCGGGTCTCCAAGAGCATGTTGTAGCTGTCGAAGACGTGCCGCCGCGCCTTCTTCATGTCGAAGCCCTCGGTTCCGTCGTGGTAGCTGATATCCGGAAGCTTGCCGATGTCGTGCATGAACCCGCCCATGACGTATTCGATGAAGCGCCACCGCTCCTGTACCGGCGCGATGCCCCCCTTGAAGACGATCTCCAGGTTCACCTGCTGCGAGCCCTTCAGAATGCGGTCGTAGTACTGGTAAAAGAGATCCCTGAAGTGCGCCCTGAAGCGCTTCACGTCGTTGGAGAACCTCTGGAAGTAGGAGTTGTAGAAGAAGAGAAAGGCGATGAACCGTATGAGCAGCCGGTTCATGTGGTTCAGGGTAATGGAGCCGGTCTGGACATGCTCCAGCCTCGCCAGGTCGGCGAAGCTGGCACGCCCTTTGGCCATGAGCTTCAGCAGGCTGTCGATAAGGGCGTTGCTGCCGGTGATGATGCGGCTCATGTTCTCCTGCGGTATCGGCTGCGTCAGGTTCTCCATCATGGTGGACTTGTTGATGCAGAGGGTGCTGGTGAAGATGTCGCTCACCGTGCCGATGGTGCCGGGATCGAAGCGCCGTCCCTCCTCGATCATGCCGTTAATCCTGAAGCTGTGGTTCATGATGGACTGTATCCTCTCGGTGATGTCCATCTCCTCGGCCCTGTCCAGCTCCTGCTGGAAGATCCTGTCTGTCTCGAAGGACGGCTTCGTTTCCGCCTGCGGCTCGCCGTGCGGTACCGGCGACGTTGACAATTCCGGGTCATTCCGCATCAGCTTCTCATAGGAATCCTCGTCGATGTAGAAGGTCATCTCCTTGTTTTTCAGGTAGTAATCGAAATCCTTCGGGGGGATGTAGCCGTAGGAGCCGTCGGGCCGCTTTCTCCGGAGGGGGATGTCCAGCTGGACGATTCGTTCCAGGACCCCGCTCACCTCGTGGGTCGTGAGCCGGTGGTAGCCGTCGGTTGCTTTTCTGCTCTCGGGTTGTGCGCTCATTGATCGATATATACCGCCTTTTTAGGGTGCATCAGGTCAATGTACCGTGCGCGTGAATGTTTGTCAACCCGCTAAGGCGTGACGGGGCGCCACAGGTTTTTTTTCTACCGGTGCCGCTCCATGAAGGCGCACATGTCCTGCGGCAATGGAGCATCGAAGCGCACACGATCGCCGGTGACCGGGTGATCGAGCGAGATGCTCTGCGCGTGGAGCATGTGGCGCTCAGCCTCGAGCCAGGGGAGATCTCCCCCCCTCCTGGCCCTGGCGGCGTGTACGAAGGCCAGGTACTCGTCATCGCTTCTCCCGTAGAGCTTGTCGCCGGCAAGGGGGTGGCCGGCGTGCTCCAGATGGATCCTGATCTGGTTGGTTCGCCCGGTTCTGGGACGGCAGGCCAGCACCGTGAATCCCCTGAGGCGCTCCAGCACGGTGAACTCCGTGACCGAGGCCTTGGCGCCGGGATGTCCCTCCGGCACCACGGTTTTCCGCAATGACACCGAGCTGCCGGAGTCCCGGGCGATGGAACCGCGCACCTCGAAGCGCTCCCGCGGTACGGGGCCGCGCACCACGGCAATATATTCCTTGTCAACGGTACCGGCCTCGAACTGGCGGGTGAGTGCCCTGTGAGCCTCCCGCTGCTTGGACACCACGATGCAGCCGCTGGTCTCGCGGTCCAGACGGTTCACCGGGTTCACCGGCCCCTGGAGGCCCCTGTCCTGCAGCATTTCCCTGAGGATATAGACGAAGGTGTGCCTGATGAAATTACCGTCGGCGTGTGTGGGGAGATTGCCGGATTTTGCCGCCACCAGAAAGGTCTCCTCCTCGTGCAGGATGACGATGTTACCGTCCACCGGGGGCTCCTGCAGCACCACCCGGTAGGCCACGGTGTCCCCCGCCTCCAGGGGGCGCTCCGGTTCGGCGGGAGCGCCGTTCACCGTAACCTTACCCTCAAGGATGCGGGAGCGCCATTCGCCGTCGTCGTGGTACCGGAAGCGGCCGCAGAGGAAAGCGATAAGGCGCTTGCCGGCATCGGCACGGTGAATCGTCGAGGTGAGGGTGATCTCTTCCTGCATGAAGACATTACCGTGGTGACGTGCACGGTGATCAAGACAATTTTGGCCCCACTGGGCTCTCCGGAATATTTCAAACAGGTAAAAAAGCGCCTGCCCTGGAGGAAAATGCGCACAGGGTCTTGAAATATCGGCGCCCCCGGCCATACTGGCAGAAATTGCTGTACCGGAGGGTGCGCCGATGAGACTGAAGGATGAGATTGACGAGGCTGCGGTGGGGAGGGACAGACACGCGGCCAGGGGGATCAAGGAGCTCGCGATGCTCTACGAGATCAGCGCGGCGCTGAACGAATCGCTGGACCTGCGCGGCGTATTCAGCCCGGTACTGGAGATGATGGCCAGCTACATGGAGATGCACCGCGGCACCATCACCATCCTCAACAGGGAGACCGGCGAGATCGTCATCGAGGAGGCCTACGGCCTCTCTCCGGACGAGCGGGCACGCGGCAAGTACCGCCCCGGGGAGGGGATCACGGGGCGGGTCGTGGAGACCGGCAGGGCCGTGCTCGTGCCGAGTATCTCCAGTGACCCGCAGTTTCTCGGAAGGACCGGCTCCCGGGACCGTCTCAACAGGGACGAGATCGCCTTCATCTGCGTGCCGGTGAAGATAGGCGCCGAGGTCATCGGCACCCTCTCGGCGGACCGGCTCTTCAGCGACGAGGTCTCGCTTGAGGAGGACCTGCGGCTTCTCACCATCATCGCCTCCTCGATATCCCAGGCGGTGCGCCTGCGGCAGCTCGCCCAGGAGGAGATCGGCAGGCTGGAGGAGGAGAACCGGCGCCTCCAGGACCGCCTCGGGACCGACCGCCGTCCCGGCGGGATGATGGGCAACTCCGGGCCCATGAGGGAGGTCTTCACGCTGATCGAGCGGGTGCGGGGAACGCCGGCCACCGTGCTGATCCTCGGCGAGAGCGGGGTGGGGAAGGAGCTTGTGGCTGAGGCGATACACCGCGGCTCTGAGCGATCCGGGGGGCCATTCGTCAGGGTGAACTGCGGCGCGCTTCCGGAGACCCTGATCGAGAGCGAGCTCTTCGGCCACGAGCGCGGCTCCTTTACCGGGGCCGTGGCCGCCCGCAGGGGGCGTTTCGAGATGGCCGACGGCGGCACCCTCTTTCTCGACGAGATCGGCGATCTCCCCCGTGCCGTCCAGGTGAAGCTCCTGCGGGTGCTGCAGGCCAGGGAGTTCGAGCGGGTCGGCGGCGGCATCACCGTCAAGGTGGATGTGCGGATAATCGCTGCCACCCACAGGGACCTGGAGGGGATGGTGAAGGAGGGGACGTTCCGCGAGGATCTCTACTACCGGCTGAACGTCTTCCCCATCCCGGTCCCGCCCCTGCGCGTCAGGAGGACCGATATCATGCTTCTGGCGGATCACTTCGCGGAGAAGTACGGAGGGCTTCACCGAAAGGAGATGACCAGAATCTCCACGCCGGCCATCGACATGCTCATGGCCTACCACTGGCCCGGAAACGTGCGCGAGCTGGAGAACTGCATCGAGCGGGCGGTGATACTGAGCACCGACGGGGTCATCCACGGGTACCACCTCCCCCCGAGCCTGCAGATGGCCACTGACCAGTCCTCGGCGCCGGCGTCCACCCTGAAGGGGATGGTGGAGAGGTACGAGCGGGAGCTGATTCTCGAGGAGCTGAAGCGGGCCCGGGGCAACATGGCCGGCGCAGCGCGCTCCCTGGGAATCACCGAGCGTATCATGGGGCTCAGGGTGGCGAAGTACGGCATCGATCCCGCACGCTTCAGGTAGCGCCCCCTCCCCCGGGGGACGCCAGGAACCTTCATTTTCGTAGCATTGCACCGAGCATCCTACAATTCAGTGGCCTCCCCGCCGGTGGGCCAGTTGTGATCTGTCCCGCCAGGGGCGATTTTCATACCGTGGCCTTTCGAAATCCCGGTCCATTGTTACATTGGTGTTAATTAACACGTTATGTGCGGCGGCGGCCGCGGGAGCGGGGTCCTTTGGCACGCCTATTGCTTTTATAATGGGTATGGAAACTGCACGGAGGGATCGGGGATATGGGATCAGAGCAGAATACGATGCGCCCACCCCCGGCGGGCCTCATGGGCGGGGGAGCGCATCGTACCCGACGGGCGTGCCGTCGCCGGTGTCCGCGCCGAGGCGATGAAGGGCATACAGAGACCGTGCCGCCGTAACCGACGGAACGGTTGTATGAATATACAAGTCAAGCTAAGGAGTTAAGGATGAAGAGAATCATGTTATCGGCTGTACTGTCGCTGTCCCTGGCCGCGGGGGTCTTCGCGGCGGAAGGGGGCGCGGAGAGCGCCCCTTCCCTGGGGCTCACGCTCCGTATGGATTATGCCAGCACCTACCTGTGGCGGGGGACCTATTTCTTCGGAGGGGACGGCGCGTTCCTCCCCACGGTGATCTACGATGTGGCCGGATCGGGCCTGGTGCTCAGCTTCATCGGCGAGTTCTCGCAGGGCTACTTCTTCGAAGGGGCGAAGCGGGACAGGAACAAGACCGGGTTTGCCAACCACGGGCTGGATTTCGGCGCCGATTACTCGCACACCTTCGGCGATGCCTTCACCGTCGGGGCGGGTTTCTGGTACTACTGGTACTTCAACTCCTCGACGGCGGAGGGGACGAGCAGGACGAATCTCAGCTTCCTGACCGCAAAGGGGTTCGCCAGGATCGACATGCTCCCCCTGAGCCCCACCGTGACGGTCTACTACGACTACTACACGGCGATACGCAGGGGGGGCGACATCTACGTGACCCTGGGGGGCGGCCACGAGTTCCCCCTCACGGACGAGGTGAGCCTGGGGGTGTCGGTGAGCGCGGGGTACTACTATCAGAATACCGCAGAGGCCGTGAGCTACGCGGCGACCGTCGAGGAGATCACACGGACCCCGGTGAAGAAGGGATTCAGCGACATCACCACCCTGGTAAACCTTATCTACACTAAGGGGCCGGTGTCGCTCAATGGAGGCTTCGGCTATGTGGCTGTCCCCGCCAGGACATGGCACAAGGGGCAGGACGTGCACCGCTTCTACGCCACCTTCGGCGGGTCATACACCTTCTGAGAATACATTCTCCTCAAACGAACACTGCGGGGGCTAAAGGGCCCCCGCTTTTTTCTGCCGCGGGTTTCCCGGCGTATCGCTACAGCTCGATCCTGCCGAAGCCCAGGGGGAGCGCCCGTGTGACGATGCTCAGCACCCTCCTCCCCAGCATTCGCTTTTTACCTTTTGGATCCAGCAGCCCCTGCTCGCCGAACCATTGAAAGGTGTCGCGGATGGTGGCGATGAGGGGCCGTGGCCGGTACCCCAGCTCGACGGCAGCCTTTTCCGTGGAGATGTACCGGTGCCCCTCCATGGCGGCCATGGATTCCCTGGTATAGTAGGCCTCCCTCGATGCGATCCTGGCATAGAGCTCCGCGAAGGGGGCGCCGAGACGGGCCATCCACCGGGGGGCGATGATGCGGGGGATGTCGGCCCCCGGTATCCCCTGTATCATCACCGCCAGCTCCACCGAGGTGGCCCAGTGGCCCGAGACGATGTAGCTCTCGCCGGTCTTTCCGTGCCCCTCTGCGGCGATGGCCGCCTCGGCAACGTCGCGCACGTCCACCCAGTGGAAGCCGTCGTCCAGGAGGGCAGGTATGCCGTGGTGGTACATCAGGAGCATCACCCTCCCCATGTGGGAGGGCTTGAAATCGCAGGGGCCCACCACACCGGTGGGATGGATGCTCACCGCGTCGAGGCCTCGCCGGACCCCCTCCGCGACCTCCAGCAGGCCCAGGGCCTTGGAGCGGTCGTAGGGGTACTCGCGTTTCCCCAGGGCCAGGGGGCGGTGCTCGTCGACGATGCCGTGGCGCGGCCGGTTGCTGAAGGCGTGGACCGAGCCGAGGTTAATCATCCTCCGCACACCGCCCTCCAGACAGGCCTCCACGACATTTTTCGTCCCGAGCACGTTGGTCCGGTAGACCGAGCCGTCCCGGTCGCCGGTGAGGGAGAGTTTCCCCGCGCAGTGATAGACCACGCCACACCCCTGTACCGCGGCGGCGAGGGACTCCCTGTGCAGGACGCTCCCCCGTGCCGTCTCGACATCCAGGCCGCGGATGGCGGTGTCGTCCCTGTGGATAAGAACCCGCACCTCCCGACCCCTGGAAAGCAGGGCCCGGACGAGATTCGCCCCGATATGACCTGCGACCCCGGTGATGAGTGTTTTCATAAATTTTATCCGCCGGCCCCGCGTTCGGGCCGTCCGCTCTGTGTATTCACCGACCGCGTGCATCCCCCGGCGGCCTGGATAACGTTGAGTGGGGCGGCGGCTTCTGTAAAGGAATTTTTTTTTCGTCATGCACCCTGAAAAATGATGCCGGGACGGAAAAGACTTGACATTTAATGCAAAAGCATTATATTTAATGCGATAGCATTAAATAGTGAGGGAGGGGTGCGGCAATGCGATGGCGTCTGGGGGAAATGGAATTCCGAAGGGTTGTATGGATCATACCGGCGGTCTTTCTGCTTCATGAGCTGGAGGAGTGGAATATTCTTGCCTGGTACCGGGAGTATTTTTCCGAAATGCCGGTTTTAACCGACAATGCCGATTTCAGGGCGTGGATCATCGGGGTCAGCATCTTCGCCTTCCTCTGGACCTGGATCAGCACCCGGTTCAAGAACGAACGGATCACCGCGTACCTGGTGATCCCGCCGGTGGTGCTGATACTGGCAAACGGGATCCAGCATCTCTTCTGGCTTTTCTACTTCCAGGCCTACGCCCCCGGCGTCATATTCGCGTCCCTGTTGGGGATACCGGCATGCAGCTACGTGCTCTACCGGGGGGTGAGGGGAGTGAAGATCCCCCTCTGGTATCCCCTCCTCTTCTCGCTCTACGGATTGTTCATCGTCGTCACGACGGTCGTGGCGGGGAGCAGGCTGTCCCCCTTTATCAGGACCATAATGGATCTGGCGCACCTGACGACGAGCCGGATATTCTGATCCATCGACGGTTCGGTTCATGGGGCAATGATGCGTCGCTGAACAACGTCAAACCGAGGGGGAAGGGATGATACGAGAGACCGTGCAGGAAGAGACCACCAGGGCAAGGATCCTCAGGGCCGTACTGGAGATGATGGCGCAGAGGGACATCGACCAGATCAGCACCAGGGAGATACTGGAGAGGGCAGGCGTTTCCAACAGCTCGGCCATCAGCTACCACTTCGGCTCCAAGGATTCCCTGGTGCGGCAGGCCCTTCGGCTCTACTTCGGACGGATGCGGCAGCTCTTCGGCGATCACGAAAACGCCGGCGGCGATCCCCGGGAGACGCTCATGAGCCTCTGCGTGGCGGTGACGGGGTATATCGCGGAGAACCCGGGGCTGGAGAAGAACCTGCTGCTCAGGATCATCGCCAGGGATACCATCGACCCGGACTTCTCCGAGGTGATGAGGGGGAACCTGGAATCGTTGAAAAAGATCATCGCGCGGGCCACCGGGTCGAAAAACGACACGGTGCTGATCCACAAGGCGATTGCCTTCATGTCGGGTCTGGTCTATCCCTTCCTCCTGAGCCACTACGGGAAGGAATCCATAGGCATGGACTACGGAGACGGGAACACGGCGGCAGGCTATTTCAAGTCGCTGGTGAAGGGGATATTGTGACGCGGCGCACGCCGGGATATGGGCAAGAGATCGTCATGGGGTTACATAAACAACAGGAGGCACAGTATGAGTGATGCATCGATCGTATGGCTTTTCCCCGTGGTATTCATGATACACGATTTCGAGGAGCTGATCATGTTCGGGCCCTGGCTGGGAAGGGAGGAGGCCGCCATACGGGAAAGGTTTCCCCGCCTCGCACGCTTCATCGACAGGATACGGGGCTTCGAGATTTCCTCCTCGTCCTTCGGGCTCGCCGTCCTCTTCATGTTCCTGGCGGTATCGTCGGTCACCCTCATCGCCTGGGAATTCGGGCTCTATGCGCTCTGGTGCGGCGCGGTCCTGGGATTCGGCTTCCATGCGGCGATCCACATCGTCCAGTGCCTCTCCTACGGGAAGTACGTCCCGGTGGTCATCACCTCCGTCCCCGGGCTGGCATACTCGATTTGGGGGGCCGCTTCCATCGGGTCGCGCTTCAGCGTGCCGCTTTCGGCCATGGCGCTATGGGGCATTGCCACCGTGGCATCCCTCCTGCCGCTGCTTTTGATCGGATACAGGCTTGCGGGGCTGATGGAGGGGTGGCTGAGGAAACACTACTGATGTTGCGGGAGGCTTTTTTAACGGGGCCTCCTCCCCGACGAAAAGATCCTCTTCTGCCTCGTCTTCTTCCCCATGTCCCGCTCCACGAAGACCGGCTCACCGGTTTTCGGGTCCATCCCGGTGTGATAGAGGAGGGTGGACCAGGTCGAGGGGGTGGGGGTGAAGATCTGTACCTGCCCGGGAATGCGCAGTGCGGCCCCGCCGAGGTCCCGCGCAAGGCGGCCCATGTCCTCCTCGGTGCAGCCGGGGTGCGCCGCCATGCAGTAGAAGGCCAGCCGGTGTCGCGTCCCCAGTTTCCGGTTCAGTTCGTTGAAAAGCCCTATGAACCCGGCGAGATCGTCTTCCCCCTCCGGCTTCCCCATGAGGCGAAGGACCCGTCCCACCGTATGCTCAGGGGCGATGCGCAGCTGGCCCGAGAGGTGGTGGCGCAGCAGCTCCTCCATGAAGCGGCGGCCGTATTCCCCGTCCTGCATCACCAGGTCGAAGCGGATCCCCGAGGTGACGAAGGCCTTGCGCACCCCCGGGAGATCGCGGAGCCTCCCGAGAAGTTTCAGGTAGCGTTCATGGCTCGCGCCGAGGGAGGTGCAGGGACCGGGGGTGAGGCACCGGCGCCGGCCGCCGCACCCCTTCCCGGCGCCGCACTCCATACCGTACATGTTGGCGGTGGCGCCCCCCACGTCGGCGATGATGCCCCGGAAACGGGGGTGCGAGGTCATGCGCCGCGCCTCCTCCATGACGGATTCCTCGCTCCTGGATATCACGGCGTTCCCCTGGTGCACGGCGATGGAGCAGAAATTGCATCCACCGAAGCAGCCCCGGTGCGTCGCCAGGGAGAAGCGTATGGTGTCCAGTGCCGTCACCTTCCCCCCGGCGCGGTGCGACGGGTGCGCCTCCAGCCGGTAGGGGAGGAGGTGGACCCGGTCGAGTTCCTCCGGGGTGAGCGGCCGTTGCGGGGGATTCTGTACCAGCCAGCGGTCGCCGTGGCGCTGGGCGATGCCGGCGGGGGAGCGCGATCCGTTTTCCCCGCAGAAGGCCAGGAACATCTCCGTGAATTTCCCCGGGTCATCCCGGGCCTCCTCGAAGGGGGGAATGACGGTGCGGTCAGGAGGGGCCTCTCCTGCGATGTAGCAGATGCCCGGTACGTCGCGGGGGTCCTCGCCGCGGGACAGGGCCCCGGCCAGGGCGAGCACCGCAAGCTCCCCCATGCCGTAGACCAGAAGGTCCGCCTTCGCGTCGAAGAGGAGCGAGCGCCGCACCGCGTTGTCCCAGTAGTCGTAGTGGGCGATGCGGCGGAGGCTCGCCTCGATGCCCCCGAGCACCACGGGGACCGTGTTCCTGAAATGGCGCCGGATCAGGTTCGTGTAGACGATGCTGGCCCGGTCGGGCCGCTTCCCTGCGGCGCCGCCGGGGGTAAAATCGTCGTGACGCCTCCTGCTCCTGTCTGCATTGTAGTTTGAGACCATGGAGTCCACCGAGCCGGCGGTGACCCCCCAGAAGAGGCGGGGCTCGCCGAGCTTGCCGATGTCCTCCGGGCCCTCAGTGCGGGGCTGCGGGATGATCCCCACCCGGTAGCCCGCGTCCAGGAGCACTCGGCCGATCACCGCCGCGCCGGCCAGCGGGCTGTCGATGTAGGCGTCGCCGGAGACCAGGACCACATCGGGGCGGTCCCAGCCCAGGGCATCCATCTCCTCTTTCGTCGCGGGTATGAACATGCGCCATCCACCGTGCCGGGTGCTATCCGCCCGTCACGAGCTCGTCCTTTCTCACCGTGATCTCGGTCCCTTGGGGAATCCTCCTGAGGACCCCGGGGTCGCCGGTGATCCTGCCGAAGACGTTCACCGGACTGTAGGCGCGCGGCCTCTCGTCGGCGCTCGCCGGGGTGGGTCCGAAGAAGATGCAGAGGGCCCTCCCGACGGGCCAGTAGGCCAGCTCCCCGGGCTCCAGGATCTCCCGGGCATCGGGCTCCAGCGGCATGCCGTAGGGTACCTGGAAGTACAGCTCGTCGCCCCAGCGGTTCGCGCTCCCGCCGAGGGGGAGGGCGTCGTACAGCGCCGCGGCGGTGGGTGTATCGCCGAGCGTGGCCTCCAGTGCCAGGGTGCCGCAGGTGATCACTATGCGCTTCATTGTCTCATCTCGCCGGTGATTCGTGATTCTTCAGGAATTCGCACATCGGCCCCGTGGTGTCAAATTATTTATTCGTCGGGATTTCGGTATGCCGGAGGACGAAAGGGGAAAAAGTCGACCGTCATCGCCGAAATGGTTATTATTGGGGGGGGGGAGATGACTGAAGAGCAGTATCTCACATTCGTACGGGATCATAGGGACCAGATCGTCGCGAAGGTGAAGGAGCTGGACAACTTCGACGATACCTCCATCTCCTTCCTGAAGACCCAGATCATCCGGGGGATCAATATTCGGATGAGGATGCCGGTGGTCCCCATGAACGAGATCACGCAGCTCCTGGTTGGACTGGTGGCGATACGGTTCATCGAGTACGAATTGGGTTTCGAATACTAGCCCACCCGGTTCCGAAGTGACAGGCGCACCGAGATGGTCCTGAGGGCGCTCACCGCAGCGAAGAAAACCACCGAGGTGAATATGATCGTCGCCCCCGAGGGGATGTTCAGGAAGTAGGAGATGAGGAGCCCCGAGAGGGAGGAGGCGAGACCCAGGAGCACCGAGAGTATCATGATCCCCCTGAAATCTCGGGCCAGCAGTCCCGCCGTGGCCTGCGGGACGGTGAGGAGCGACAGCACCAGGATGATCCCTACCACCTTGATGGACACCACTATTACCAGCGCCGCCAGGCCGAGCATCATGAAGCTGACCGCGTGCACCGGGAGCCCCCTGGTGAGGGAGAACTCCTCGTCGAAGGCGATGTAGAGTATGTCGCGGTAAAAGACCGCAAAGAGGAGCACCGTGAGGGTGGCCACGGCGGCCATGAGGGCGAGGTGAAAGCCGGTGACCGTGAGGATGCTCCCGAAGAGGTAGCTCATGAGATCCGGCGCGTATCCCGGCGTGATGTAGACGAAGATTATCCCCACCGCCATCCCCAGCGACCAGAGTATGCCGATGAGCGAGTCCGCCCGCATGCCGGCCCGTCGTGAGATGCCGTCGATCGCCGCGGCGCAGGCCACCGAGAATACCGCCGCCCCGATGATGGGGTCGAAGCCGAAGTAGTAGGCCATGCCGATGCCGCCGAAGGACGCGTGGGAGATGCCGCCGCTCATGAATACCATACGACGCGACACGATGTAGGTGCCGATGATGCCGCAGCAGAGGCTCGCCAGCACAGCGGCGGCCACCGCCCTGAGAAAGAAGGGATAGAGAAAGAGATCGGGCATGTCAGTCTCCGTGGCGCTTCAGCATCGTGTGGGGAATGTCGCCGTGGCCCACTAGCCGGACCGGGCAGTGGAGCGAGTCGAAGAGCTCCCGGGAGAATTCACAGGAATTGTGGTAGTGGAGCGTACCGTTCACACAGGCGATGTTCTTCACGGCGGGCAGGATCGCGCCGATGTCGTGGGACACCAGCACGATGCCGATCTCCCGGTTGAGATCCCGAAGGATGTCGTTCAGGCTGGTGGAGAATCCACTGTCCACGAAGGCGTCCGGCTCGTCCAGAACCAGGAGCCGGGGCGAGGAGACCAGGGCACGGCAGAGGAAGGCCCGCTGCATCTGCCCGCCGGAGAGCTCCCCCACGGGACGCCTCCGGAGCTTCACGAGTCCGAAGCGCTCAAGGATCTCCTCGATCCGTCTCCTCTCTGGCGAGGAGGTGCGCCTGAATATGGTGCTCCCACCGGCCAGCCCCGAGGAGACGATCTGCTCAACGGTGATGGGGAAATCCCTGTCCACCGCCTTGTACTGCGGGAGGTACCCCAGGTTGCGTCCCCCCAGGGAGGGATCGTGCACGGTGACGGTACCGGCGAAGGGGCGGATCAGCCCCAGCAGCACCCTCAGGAGCGTGGTTTTGCCGCCGCCGTTGGGGCCGATGACGCCGAGGAAGTCCTTCTCGTAGACGGGGAGTGATACGTCGCGGAGCACCACCCTGTCGCGGTAGCCGGCCGTCACCGATACCAGTTCCAGCAGTTTTTTCACATCATCACCTCGCCGATTTCGCGATCGCCGCCGCGGCACGCTCCATCTCGCCGGGCCAGTCCGGTGAGAGCGGATCCAGGGTCACCAGGGTGCCGCCGATGTCCCCGGCGATCGCCTCGGCCGTGTCTGTCGGGGACTGACGCTGCACGAAGACGGTGCGGATCCCTTCGCTCCTGGCGAGCCGGATGATGTCGCCGATGCGTGACGGGGCCGGGGATTTCCCCTGGTGCTCCACCGGCACCTGAACGAGTCCGTAGTCCCGCGCCAGGTACGCCCAGGCGGGATGGTAGACGATGAATCTCCCGCCGCGGCAGGGACGCAGGGTTTCCGCAAGCCTCCGGTCGAGCCGGTCAATATCGGCGGCCAGCGCCCTGAAGTTCCGCTCGTAGAGCTTCCGGGATCCCGGGTCGAAGGCGATGAGGGTCTCCATCATGTGCCTGGCCATGATCCGTCCCGATTTCGGCGACACCCAGACGTGCGGGTCGGCGCCGCCGTGATGGCTCCCGTCACCCTCGATGAGAGGGATGCCGCGGGAGGTGTCCGTGACGATCATTGCCGGATTCGCCTGAATGAATCCCGCCATGCGGGAGCGCTCGAAGGGGATCGGGCCGACGCGGAAGTAGATCACCGCCCTGGCGATCTCCTTCATCTGCCCCGGCGTCACCTCCGAGGATTCGGGGCTGTAGCCGGCGGGGATCATCACGGCGATGTGGAACCTGTCCCCGGCGATCCGCTCCAGGAGGTACCGCTGCGGCAGGATCGAGACGGCGATGGTCTGTCGCCCATCCCCTTCCGGCGAGCAGGAGAGGATGACGGCCGCGGCGGCAGCCGTGAGGATCCACAATCGCACCGCGGGCCGGCGCCTGAGGGCCGGCCCGCCGGTCACGCCGCTGCCGGTCGCAGGCGGGATCATCTTCGTGAGAGTTTCCCGGGAGGATTTCATGGTTCTGTCCTTTGTCAACACCGTACAAGGATATGCCTATGGTGGCATCGGAAGGACGGCATGTCAAATTATATTTAAGGAACCTCTGCGAAATGGGGGATACTCCCCCTTTCGCTGAGGTATATGAGAAAATAGGAGATTACCAATAAGTG
>JAFGJK010000005.1 GCA_016929135.1 Spirochaetota bacterium
CCTGGTGGACATCGCCGCTGTACCGTGACGCCGTGCGGCGAATGTCCTCCTCCGTGACGCCGTCGACGGACCGTTCGGCGATCACCGTTCCCGTCCCGTCGTCGGTGTCCGTCTGGACCCCCAGCTGCACGGTGCCGGTATAGCGCTTTCGCTCCTCAAGGAAGTATCTGGTCAATTTCGTCGCCCTGCCGGTGCATACCACCAGGAGACCGGATGCGGACTTGTCCAGGGTTCCCGAGTGACCGGCCTTTCTGGTTTTCAGCAGCCGCTTCACCGCGGAGACCACCTCGAAAGAGGTGCTCCCCCGGGGCTTGTCGATCAGCAGAATCGCATGCTGCAGCACCTGCAGCCTCTGGTGAAGATCCACGGCGGGCACTCAGTCCTCTTCAGCGGCTTCATCTTCCCCGGGCAACTCATCACCCGAGGCCCGCTCCGCAGAGTCCTCGGACTCCAGGGAATCGAGCAGCCCCACCATGCGCACCCCCTCGGCGATGGAGGAGTCGGGGAAGAAATCGAACTTCGGCGTGTGCCGGAGCCGCATCGCCTTCCCCACCCGGCTCTGGATGTAGCCGCGGGCTGACTCGAGTCCCTCCAGCGACCGCCGCAGCTCCCGCTCGTCCCCCAGGACGGAGACCCCGATACTGGCAACGGAATAATCGGCGTTCAGCTCAACCCCGGTCAGCGTCACGAAGCCTATCCTCGGGTCCTTGATGTCCCGTATCAGGATCTCAGACACCAGACGCTTGATCTGTTCCTCGAGTTTCTCTTTTCGGTAGGCCATAGCAGTATTCAATTCTCCGCAACGGGATAGATCGGGCCGCGGGGATGCTCTGGCGGCCCCGATGGCGCGTTATGAAGGGTTCAGAGCGTCTTCGCCACTTCCACGAGCTTGTACGATTCGAAAGCGTCACCATCCTTCACGTCGTTGAACGATTCCAGGCTGAAGCCGAATTCCTGTCCGGCCTGCACGCTGGAGACGTCGTCCTTGAAGCGCTTGAGCGACTTGATGTTCCCGTCGAAGACCACGACGCCGTCCCTGATGAGCCGCATCTTGTTGCCCCTCTCGATCTTCCCCGAGGCGAGCACCGCCCCGGCAACGGTACCGATCTTCGAAATCTTGAACACCTGTTTCACCTCGCCGCTGGCGGTCACCTCCTCGTGGATGTCCGGCGATAGCATGCCCAGCATGGCCGCCTTTATGGAATCGGTGACCTCGAAGATGATGTTGAAAAATTTTATCGATACGTTCTCCCGCTCCGCCAGCTCCGAGACGCGGCCGGTGGGACGCACGTGGTAGCCTATGATGATCGCATTGGAGGCCGAAGCCAGCATCACGTCCGATTCGTTGATGCCGCCGGTGGCGCTGTGGATCACCTTGACGCGTATCTCCGGGTTCGAGAGCTTTTCCAGGGACTCGGTGAGGGCCTGGGCGGAGCCGTCCACGTCCGCCTTCACGATGATCCTGAGCTCCTGCACCGCCCCTTCCCGGATCATCTCGTTCAGGGATTCCAGCGTCACCTTCTTCAGCTTTTTCGCGGATTCGACCCGTTTGTATTCGAGCCGCTTCTGGGATATCTGCTTGGCGAATTTCTCGGACTCCACCCCCTCGAAGGGATCGCCCGCCGCCGGCACACCGGAAATGCCGATCACCTCGATCGGCGTCGACGGGCCGGCGAGATCTATCGCGCGCCCGTGGTCGTCGAACATGGCGCGCACCTTGCCGTTGAACACGCCCACCACAAAGGGATCGCCGACCCGCAGGGTGCCGTTCTGGACGAGTATCGTGGAGACAGAACCGCGGCCCATATCGAGCTTTGCCTCCAGCACGGTCCCCTTGGCGAAGAGACCCGGGTTTGCCTTCAACTCCAGCATCTCCGCCTGGATCAGAATCAGCTCCAGGAGCTCTGGAATGTTGGTGCCGAACTTAGCGCTTATCTCGGCGTAGAGAGAGGTGCCCCCCCATTCCTCGGGGCTCAGCCCGTAGCCGGCAAGCTCCTGCCGCACCCGCTGGCTGTTCGCCTCGGGAAGATCTATCTTGTTGATCGCGACGATGATGGGAACCCCGGCGTCCTTGGCATGGTTGATCGCCTCGATGGTCTGCGGCATGACGCCGTCGTTCGCCGCCACCACGAGAACGACGATGTCAGTCACCCTCGCCCCGCGCGCCCTCATCGTGGTGAAGGCCTCGTGGCCAGGCGTATCGAGAAAGGTTATCTTCCTTTCGCCGATCTGGGTGGTGTAGGCGCCGATATGCTGGGTAATCCCCCCGTGCTCCTGAGACATGATATCCGTTTTCCTGATCGCATCGAGCAGTTTGGTTTTCCCGTGATCCACGTGTCCCATGACGGTCACCACCGGAGGCCTATGGATGTAATCCTCCGGCTTGTCCTCCTCAGTGGTCCTGATGACGGTCTCCTCGTAGAGCGACACCACGTTTACGTTCGTGCCGTACTCCGATGCGAGAATCTCCGCTGTTTCCGCGTCGATGATCTGATTGATGGTGGCCATGACCCCGATCTTCATCAGCTTCGCGATCACCTCCTTCGCCTTCACGTTCAGCTTTTTGGAGAGTTCACCTACGGATATGCTCTCGGTGATGTTTATGTCCTTCGGTGCGATGGCCTCCTTCTTGCGCTGCTCCTCGTGGGACTTCCGCTTGATGAGGAAATCCTTCTCCTCATGTTCCTTCTTGTACTTCTTCTTGTCCTTCTCCTTCTCCTTGGTCTTCTTCCGCTTCTTTGAGGCGTCCTTTGATTCCCCTGCCGCCGCCGCAGGCTTCGCCTCTCCCTTGGTCCCCTTGTCGGCTTCGCGGGATGGACGTTCCGTTGCCCTGCCCCCCTCTCCCTCACGGCGCCGCTGATCGGCGCGCTCGGTCTTCGCCTCCGGCCGCGTCTCCTTGGCCCGCTCGGCAGGCTTCTCGGCCTTCGCCTCCTGCTCCCCACCCTGTTTCTGCTTTATATCCTGGGCTATATGGACCTTTCGCTTCAGCTTGATCTTCTTCCCCTTCTTGAGGCTCTCTACCTTTTCCGCCTTTCGCTTCTTGATTACCTCTATCTTCTTCTCGATGAGAAACACGTCCTTGTCGGGCAGATCCGATGCCTCCCCTTCACAGGCAATCTCCAGTTCCCGGCAAACCTCGAGCATGTCCTCCATAGAGATGTGGTTTCTGGTTGCGATGTCAATAGCCTTCATGTAAAACCCTTATAAATGTTTAGATTATCCGTCCGATCAGCTCTTCTCCTGGTCGCCCTGGCCATCCGATTCAGCATCCTCGCTCCCGTCCGGCGCCGTCTCCTCGTCCGCCTTCGCCTCTACCTCTGCTTCCCCCTCTTCTTCCTCTTCGTCCTCATCCTCTTCCTCGAAATCCACGTTCTCGGCGATTATATCCAGTATCTTCTGCGCGGTCTTTTCCCCGATGCCGTCGATCTGAATGAGCTCATTGAAGGTCTTCTCGACGAGATCCTCCACGGAGAATACCCCGCCGGCCTCAAGCAGCTTGATGGTCCTGTTGTCCAGTTCGGCGAGCTCCTCCAGCGGAGTCTCGTCGGCGATCTTGTCGCTGAAGAGCTTCTCCACGATCGCCCTGGACTCGCTGGAGCTCAGGAATTCACGATACTGATCCTCGGTTTTGATGTCAATGTCAAAACCGCAGAGCCGCGAGGCAAGCCGCACGTTGTGCCCGCCCTTCCCCAGGGCGAGATGCTTCTGATCGTTGTCGACGACGGCGATGACACCCCCGTCGGACTTCATAACGATCTCGACGACCTTCGACGGCGTGAGGGAGTTAGCCGCCATGATCTTCTTGTCGGGACAGTATTCCACCACGTCTATCTTTTCCCCCTCCAGCTCCCTCACGATTGACTGGATCCGGATCCCCTTCATGCCCACGCAGGCCCCGACTGAATCGACATCGTCGCGCTCGCTCATTACGGCAACCTTGGTGCGGAGCCCCGGCTCGCGGACCACGTTCACTATCTTCACCACCCCGTCATAGATCTCCGGTATCTCCATCTCGAAGAGCTTCTCGATGAACCTTGGGTGGGTCCTGGAGAGGATGATGCTGGGGCCCTTGGAGTTCTTCTGTACCATTAAAAGGAGCGCCTTTATCCTGTCGCCGATCTTATAATGCTCCAGCGGCGACTGCTCGCGCGCCGGCAGTATCCCCTCCGTTCTTCCCAGATCGACGAAGAGGGCGTCTTTCGTCTTCCTCTGGAGGTATCCGTTGATCAGATCGTTTTCCTTGCCGCTGTATTCGTTGTAGATGATGTTCTTTTCGGCCTCTTTTATCTTCTGTATGATCACCTGTTTGGCCGTCTGCGCCGCGATCCTGCCGAAAGACTCCAGCGGGTTTTCCTCAACGTCTATCTCGTCCCCCAGTTCCGCATCGGGTTTGATCTTCACCGCGTCGGCAATCGAAATCTCCTCGGCATAATTCCGCGCCTTGTTCACCACCATCTTCCTGGTCACGACCATCACGCTGTTATTATCCCTGTCGAAATTCACCTTCACGTTCTCGATTGCGCCGTACTGCTTTTTAAAGGCCGAGAGCATCGCCGACTCAACGATCTTCTCGATCTCTTCGCGAGGGATGCCCTTGTCGGTCGCGATCTGGTGCAGTGCTTCAAAGAAATTGTTACTCATGACCCTTCATCCTTCAGTAGTCTAAATTTGCCTGTTCGATGTCCGAAAGGGGTATTCTCGCCTCCCCCTGATCTGTCTCCAAAATAATCCCCGCATCATCAACTTTCACTATATTCCCCTTGTGAACCACGATCCTCCCGCCGTCATTCCATTTTATCTTTGCCGGCGCGCCCGTAAAGCGGATGAATTCGTCCCGCCCCTCGATCCTTCGTTTCAGGCCCGGAGACGATACCTCAAGAAAATAATTCGGGAGGACCCTGTCGCGGTCCAGGAGGAACGACAGACGTTTGCTGTAGTTTTCACAGTCCTGGTGCGATATGCCCTTCACGTGGTCGATCTTTACCACGATACGGGAATTTTCTCCCCGCAGCAGCAGCGATGATTCGTAGATCAGGTATCCCAGCGAATCCGCCGCCTCACCTATCAGCTGTAAAATCTTTTCCTTCATGGCACCCACCGGGGCGGCCGGTTCCGGCGGGCCCCCGGACCGGTGGTCCCAGGCCGGAGGCCTTATAATGCTGCAAAAAAAAGAGTGGGCAACCCACTCTTCCTCCACAGGACAACATATAGAATCATCGCCGGAAACGTCAAGGAGATTATTGGGGTTCGCCCATTTTTCTTGCATGCCGCGATGAAGCCGGCACTACTGTATCTCTATGCGTCGTCTACCCTTCTGCTTGGCAGCGTAGAGCCTCTGGTCGGCGATCCTGATGATACTCTCCACCATCCGCTCCTCCGACCGCACGTCGTTCAGGTCGGAGATCCCGGTGCTGAAGGTCACCTGAATCGACTTCTCGTCGTAGACGATCGGCTCCCGTCCCATAAAGTCCACGATCCGCTGCATCACCTCTGCAGCGTTTTCCTTGGTGCAGTCGGTGAACATGATGATAAACTCTTCGCCGCCGTATCGCGCCAGCAGGTCGTAGGGCCTGATGGACTTCTTCATGATTCGCACCAATTCCGTCAGCACATAATCGCCAGCGAGGTGGCCGTAGGTGTCGTTTATCTTCTTGAAAAAATCGATGTCCGACAGGGCAACGGAAAAAATCGATCCCTCGCTCCGCTTCTTCTTCTCCAGCTCCTTGAGCAGCGCATCTATGAAATACCTGCGGGTGTAGGCGCCGGTGAGATAATCCGTGTAGGTGAGGGATTTCAGGTCCTGCTCCAGCTGCTTCTTCCGCATCGCCGACTTGATCCTGGCCCGCAGTTCCACCATGTCGAAGGGCTTCTTGACGTAATCGAATCCGCCGGAGTTGAAGCCGATCTCCACATCCCTGCCCTCGGTCTTCGCGGTGATGAAGACGATCGGGATGTGTGCGTACTTCTCCGTCGAGGTTATCTCACGGGCGATCTCGAAGCCGTCCCCGTCGGGAATCACCACGTCCAGGAGTATCAGCGAGGGATTGACCTTGTCCAAAACCTCGCGCATCTCGCGACCGCTCTTTACCGATACGACCTCGTAATCATCCAGCTTCCGCTCGATCATCACGCGCGTATCCTCGGAATCGTCAACGAGTAATATCTTTTCCGACATAGTGTCACCGCCTTGCGGGCATTGATGTCTCCTGCCTATCTCGCCGCTGGCCGCGGCAGCGTTCATACCGGATATATGCATATTATAATGAAAGGATTTTTTAGACAAGCGGAATTTTGTGGTACCATCGCATTAAATCGCGATGGGAATCTCATCGCCACGGCAGGGGACCGTGAAAAATCCGCAATTTTGCCGAATTCAATTGACAAATCCAGCAACCGGTCTATGAGGTATGAATGGCGCCGGTGTGGGGCGATGCCACCGGGGTCTCAGTCCCGGTTTCATATTAGCAAACCGGCAGTGCCCCATGTCTCGCGTCGGGATGAGGCTCCCGGGGCTTTCAATCCCGCGGGGTACACGACCCCGTGGGTCATGCGGGCGCCCCCCGTCATTCACAGTGAACACGGTATGGACATATACGGATCATTAAACGAAACGCAGCGGAAGGCGGTCACCCACGTGCAGGGGCCACTGCTCATCCTTGCCGGCGCCGGATCGGGAAAGACCAGGGTGATCACCCACCGGATCGCGTACCTGATGTTCAGGGAATACGCCAGGCCCCACAATATCTTCGCGGTCACCTTTACCAACAAGGCGGCCGAAGAGATGCAGAACCGCGTCTCCTCCATGATCGGCCCCTCGGGCAAGAGCGTCTTCATCAAGACATTCCATTCCGCCTCTGTCTTTATTCTGCGCCTCTACGGCGAGCGGATCGGGATACCCAGAAACTTCTCCATATACGACCAGAGCGACCAGGAATCGGTGGTGAAGGAGATACTCCTCAGGATGAAGCTCGACCCCAAGAAGATCCGTCCCTCGATGATCGTGTCGAAGATATCCGAGATCAAGGACAGGGCGGAGCTCCTTCAGGGGGCCAACATCGACAGCATGCTCCCGAAGTACTACAATTTCAACTTCACCGAGATTTATGAGGAATATCACAGGACGCTGAAATCGCACAACGCCCTGGATTTCAACGATCTGCTCGTCAGGACCGTGGAGCTGCTGCAGTCGTCACCGGAGACACTGGATGTCCTCCAGTCGCGGTGGTCTCACTTCATGGTGGACGAATACCAGGATACCAACTACTCCCAGTACTGTATTACGAAGCTCCTAGCCTCGAGGAGCCGCAACATCTGCGTGGTGGGGGACGACGACCAATCCATCTACTCCTGGCGGGGCGCCGACATCCGCAACATCCTGAACTTCGAGAACGATTACCCCGAGGCCATGGTGGTCACCCTGGGGAAGAACTACCGCTCCACGAAGCCGATCCTCGACGTCGCCACCTCGGTGATCAGCCACAATAGCATGCGGAAGCAGAAGGAGCTGAGCACCGAGAGGGAGGACGGCGAGCCGGCGGTATGGATCCAGGCGAACAACGAGTACGGCGAGGCGGAGTTCGTGATAAACACCATCAAGACGCTGAAGTACCGCGAGCGGTTTTCCAATCGCGACTTCACCATCTTCTACCGCACCAACGCCCAGTCCCGCATCTTCGAAGACCTCCTGCGGCGCGAGAACATACCCTACCGCGTGATCGGCGGGCTCCGGTTCTACGACAGAAAGGAGATCAAGGACATACTGGCGTACCTGAAGTTCCTGTCGAACCCCCGTGATCTCGTGTCCCTGCTGCGCATCATCAACGTCCCCGCCCGCGGTATCGGCAGGTCCACGGTGGACAGGATACGCCAGATCGCCGGGGACGAGTCCCTGTCCGAATGGGACGTGATCCGGGACACGCGCATCACCGGCAAGGCGGGAAAGAGCATGGCCGAGTTCGCCGAAATCATCGCATCCCTGCAGGCCCTGAACACCGGCGTCCCCGGCGAGCTGCCCCTCTCGAAATTCATCGACCGCGTCCTGAGCCTCACCGGTTACATGAAGTCGCTGGAGGACGAGGACACCTTCGAGAGCAGCGCCCGTATCGACAACCTGAACGAGTTCATCAACGGGGTCTACGCCTTCGAGATGGCGGTCCCCGGGTGCACCCTGGACCAGTTTCTGCAGGAGATATCGCTCTACACGACGCAGGAGGACCCGGATGAAAACCCCGATGAGGCGAAGAACTCGGTGACCCTCATGACCATACACAACGCCAAGGGTTTGGAGTTCCCCGTGGTCTTCATCACCGGAATGGAGGAGGAGATCTTCCCCCACCGGCTCTGCACCGACACCGATGAGGGGATCGAGGAGGAGCGGCGCCTCTGCTATGTCGGCATCACCAGGGCCAGGGAGCGGGTCTACCTGACCTCGGCCGAGCTCAGGCGAAGCTACACCGGCGTCTTCCACCGGGATCCCTCGCGGTTCCTGCTGGAGATTCCGGACGATCTGATCATGCGGGACTATTACACCTCCGACGCCTACATGAATCCCTCTCCCCGCTTCGCGCAGGGCTACCGGGCCCCGCAGCCGGCACGCCGCGATGAAGAGGACGAGATAGAAGAAAACGGCGGCGGTAACGGGTCGACATTCCGCGTTTCGGAGACGGTGGTGCACCCGAAATACGGGCAGGGGAGGATCGTCAGGATCGAGGGGAGCGGCGACAACTGCAAGCTCACCATCCTCTTCGGCGCCAGCAAAAAGGTCTTCCTGGAAAAATACACCCCCCTGGAGCGGATATGAGACACGCGATCGCCTCGGCCATCTGCGCCCTGACCCTTTCCTGTGCCGCCGTCGGTCCGGTGCTTCAGGGGGATCCGTCGGGAAGAATCGACAGCTTCCTCGGCCTCTGCGAGGCGGACCTGCGGAGCGCGCGAAAAGTGATCGAGGACAACGGCATCATCAAGAACCTCACCCATCTCCAGTACATGAACGCCGGCGGCTCGAAATACTACCTCCTTGAGCGGGAGAACATCTCAAAGATGATCACCTCCGTCACCGCGGGGATCTACAGCGACTACATCCTTATAAATAAAAAGGGGACGGTAATCTACACCAAGGAGAACGACTCCATCTTCGCCAAGAACGTGCGCACCTCTCTCGCGGGAACGCCCCTGGCCTACTGCTACGGCGCCGACGGAGAGATTCGCTTCGGCAATCTTGATACCGCGCATCTCCGCACCGTGGAAAGCATCTATCCCTCCATCGCCATACCGGGTGACGATCGTTCGGCGGGGGTCTTCATCCTGCAGATTGACAAGGAGAGGGTGCGGCGTCTTCTGAACGAGGGGTCGGCGATCCTGGACGCCGGGGGGACGATCCTGGTGTCGCGCAGGCCCCAGGAGGAGGGGACCCTCAACATCCCGGCGGCCGCCTACATCGAAAAGAGCGGGGCACCCTCCGGGAAGACCGACATCGGCGGCGGCATGTGGCTGCGGCCCTATCGCCGCGGCCCGCTGGAGCTCCTGATCCTCTCCGGACTCCGGTGATCCCCGGCCCCCGGAGATCACATCTTCTTTATGATCTCCGCGATTCTCTCGTGGACGTCGCTGAAGATCTCCGGAAACTCCACCGTGTCCGAGAGCAACGCCCCTATCTTCCGCGAGAGGCTCACCAGATGCGAATCGCTGATCTGCGGCAGGCCCGAATCCAGGGCCCCCTTGATCATGCCGGGTGAAAGGGCCGCGACGTCCTTCCTGCCGCAGAGGATGTACTCCCGCACCCCCCTGTCGGCCAGGACCTTGGGGTTCACCGCCTCATCAGGAAGGAACGAGACCAGCATCACGCCGGGTCGTATCTTCTTCATCTCCTCCGGGGATACCATGTCCTTCATAAGCACGATGATGTCTGCATTGATCAGGATGTTCTCATTCGTCGTGGCGAGCCCGCCGTTCTTCTCGAAGGACAGCAGGACCCGCTCGTTAACGTCGTTGCCCAGTACGCGGTAGTAGTCGGCCTTCATGAGTATCCTGGTGAGGCGCATTACGCTCAGGTCGACCCCGATGAAGCCCACGGTGATATCCTTGGTCTTGAGCCGGTGATTGACGATGAGACGCGAGAATACGGTCATGACGCAGAGCGGAATATCGTCGTACATCACCGAGAGCACCGGAACGGTGACGTCCGAGAGCATCTGGTCGTAGAAGCCGGTGTCGATCCCCTCAAGGTGGTTCAGCTTCACCGCGGAGAAGGTCGACTCGACCCTCTGGATGGTCTTGATCAGGTCCTCCTCGTGATCGAAGTTGACGATGAGCGGGTAGGCGTTCAGGCCGGTGAACATGTTGATGATGACGGAGTCCTCCTCGGCCCTGGCATAGGCCTCGAGGATCGTGTTGATCTTGATGTCGTTGTCGAACCGGAACCCGCTTATGACCGCGACGTTCTTCGATATCCCGGAATGACGCAGGCCGTTCCCCTCGCGTATCTTTTCCAGGATCAGCTCGGTGGCCCCCAGCAGCCGTATCTCGAAGTCGTCGTAGCTCTCGATGGGGAGCTTGCTGGAGACGGTGAGGAGCCCGCCGATGGTCTGCTCCTCCAGAAGGTCCACCACCGAGTCTATCGAGAACTTGTCCCCGCTCCCCCTGGCCATGTCGAGAAACCCGGAAAAGCGCTCCTTGCTTTCGTACACCATCTGGATCTGGTAGAGGCTCCGCTGCCGCTCCTCCCGTACGAGCCGCAGCGAATGGACCTGGAGGTCCGAGCGGAGCGCCACCCCCAGGAGGTCCGGGAGGTCGCCGCTGTGCAGTGTCACCTGAATTTCCGAAACAAGCTTCATCTCATGTATCCCCTCCGAGCTGTATCACCCGACCCGCGGCACGGGGTGGGCTTACGCATGAGGCTAGAGGCTCCTGCAAGGAATATCGGGCGGGGATTGCCCAAACTTTACCGCCATTTCCTCGAGCCGCGAGGCGCTTTCCGGCGGAGGCCCCGCCATCCCCTCGGTATCGGGAAGAAGGAAATACTCACCCTCGTCAAAGGCGCAGTTCATGGTGTTGAAAAAGTGCCGGGCCACGATTATCGAGGGTGAGAAGACGTTCGGGTAGCTCCTGCCGCTGGTGAGGATCAGGTAGCCGCGCTTCCGCGCCGGCATCCCCCCGCTTCGCCGGTTCTTCTCCCATACCACCTGGCACCGGTCGATGAGGTTCTTCAGCTGACCCGGGAAGGAGGAAAAGTAGACCGGCGACGAGACGGTGATGGCGCCGGCATCGCAGAGGGGGCCGTAGAGGGACTCCATTGCATCGCGGTGCACGCATTCGAAGCGGTCCCTGCAGAAGCCGCAGTCGGTGCAGGGAGCGATCGACTCATCGTACGCGTACACGCGCCTGATTGTCCAGCCGGATGAGGCCAGACGCTCCAGAAGGATGTCGTGGAGCGCCGATGAGAAGCCGCGGCGGTGCGGGCTCCCGTACAGCGCGACAACGGTCATTCTTCCTTCAGCCGCGTGAAGATCATCCTCCCGGCGGTGGTCTGAAGCACCGAGGTGACGATCACGTCCACCTCCTCATTGAGCCGCCTTCTGCCGTTTTCGACGACCACCATGGTGCCGTCATCGAGATAGCCGATGGCCTGGTTGAGGTCTTTCCCCTCCTTCAACAGCAGCACGGACATCTCCTCCCCCGGCAGCACCACCGGCTTCAGTGAATTGGAGAGCTGGTTGATGTTGAGCACCTTCACGCCGTGAAACTCCGCGACCTTGTTCAGGTTGAAATCATTGGTGATGACCTTCGCGTTCATCACCTTTGCGAGCTTCACCAGCTTCGCGTCCACCTCGTTGATGTCGGGGAAGTCCATATCGGATATCTTCACCATTATCGACTGGTCCTTCTGCATCTTGTTCAGGATGTCCAGCCCCCGCCTCCCCCTGTTCCGCTTGATGGAGTCCGCCGAGTCGGCGATCATCTGGAGCTCGTTCAGCACGAAGTTCGGGATCACCAGTATACCCTCGAGGAAACCGGTGTCGCAGATATCGGCGATGCGTCCGTCAATGATCACGCTGGTATCGAGGATCTTGTACGGTATCGCCTCCATCTCCTGGCTCTCCTTCGACTGAATGATCTTGTCGAGCAGAGCGATGTCCTCATGGTTGATGACGAAGAACATCATCACCGCGAATCCCGTTATGTGCGATAACACCAGCCGCACGACGCCTCCGTCGCCGGCGCCGGCCGCCCGGGCCACCGCCTCGTAGGCGAGACCGAGCAGCTGCCCCAGCACCAGACCCACGACGAGCCCCGTCACCGCAGCCAGGAAAATCCTCGGAGAAAAGGTATGGCTCATGTACTCTATGAGGATCACCAGGAGAAACGAGACGACCGCCGCTGCCACGCCAGCGATGATCATGGCCACGACGGACACGGACGAATAGTAGAGGGCTGAGATTCCCCCTGAAAATACGATGAAAAGAATCCTGAAAAGATTGATCATATGATGACTCCTTGACTGTAGAATGCGATGGGCGTGCGGGATCTGAAACGATGCGGCGCCGTCATGTACTCTGCGAAAGCGCTTCGGAAACGATGTTGCCGGCCTCTTCGATATCAACGTCCTTGGACAGCGCTATCTCATGGGTGATGAGCTGGTAAGCGTTCTCATAGAGCTTACGCTCCATGATGGACAGCTCCTTTTCGCTCCCCCGTCTGTAGAGGTCTCTCGCCACTTCGGAGACCTCATAGATTGAACCGCTCTTCACCTTCTCGATGTTGACCTGATACCGCTCCTTCCAGTCATCGATCACGCTTGTCTCTTTCTTCGAGAGGACGTCCAGCACCTTTTTGACTTCGCGCTTCGAGATGATGCCCCTGATCCCGATGGTATCGGCGTTGTTCACCGGGATCATGACCCTCATGCCGCTGTTGATGATCGTAAGAATGTAGAACTCTCCCCTTTTGCCCAGAATCGATTTTTTTTCTATCGCCTCGATGATACCGACACCGTGCATCGGATATACAACCTTGTCGCCGACTTTATACATACGCAACTCCTTCAATTTCAAAACCAGCGGATGACCCGCGCATTACCAGATATTCCCTCCTCCCGCAGCGCGGGCCGAAATCGTTACTATTGGGCAGTCAGCCCCTCTTGCTCCATGTACCGGTCGAGAATGCTCTTCATCTGAGCCCGGTTCCCCTCGGAATCGGTGCCGCTGAAATACTGCCCCACCGCGCCGGGGAGTCCCCAGCCGCCGCCTATGGATGCCACGCCCTCGGGGCGCTCCGGGAATACCGGATCAGGCATTCCGTTGTAGATATCGCGCATGAATCTCCCCCAGATGGGCGCCGCAACGGCCGCACCGGCCTGGTGCTTCCCCAGGGACATGAAGGGCCTGTCGTAGCCGATCCATACCACCGCCGCAATGTCCGGCGTGAAGCCGCAGAACCAGGCATCGGTCCAGTTGGAGGTGGTGCCCGTCTTTCCGGCAGCCTTTTTGGTGAAGCCGGCACGGAGCCGTATCGCCTCGGAGGCGGTGCCCCGGTCCACGACCCCCTGCATCAGCAGGGTCATGATCCAGGCGACCTCCTCGGGCACCACCTGGATGTTCCCCTCCATCTCCTCGGTGGCAAGGATCTCGCCGACATCCCGCTCGATGTTGGCGACCTCGTTGCCGTCCCGGTCGAGGACGTAGCGTATCGGAAAGGGGATCACGTCCCGCCCGCGGTTCGCGTAGATGGCGTAGGCGCTGGCCATCTCGAAGGGGGTGACCTCCGTGGTACCCAGCGCGAGCGTCGGATTCGGCGTGAATCGCGCCTCGGGCACCTTGAGGATTCTCGATGCATAGGAGATGATGGCGTCGGGACCCACGAGGTCGTATATGCGGACCGAAATGATGTTGATCGATGCCGCAAGGGCCGAGCTTATCGCCACCATTCCGTGGTAGTCCCCCTCGTAGTTGCCCGGCGCCCAGGTGTCCCCCTGGGCATCGATGTCGACGATGGGGACGTCGGGGAGGATCGTGGTAGTGCTGATCTTCCGGTCCTCCACCGCGCAACCGTAGACGAAGGGCTTGAAGGCCGAGCCCGGCTGTCGCCTGGCCTGTATGGCGCGGTTATACTGGTTCCCCACGGTGTACTCGTACCCCCCCACCATTGTGGAGATGTATCCGGTGGTCGGTTCAATGGCGATGAAGGCCCCCTCCACGTTCATGGACGAGGAGATGCCGGTCACCAGGGTCCTGAAGGTCTCAATCGACTTGTTGCACTGCCTGGCGTCCACCAGGAGTGAGAGAATATCCACGGAATCGACCAGCTCGTCCACCATGGCCTTTTTAAAGGTGGTCTCGATATCGTTCACCACCAGGACCCCGGGGAGCCCGAAGATCATCCGCAGCGAGCCGTAGGCGCCGATGAGGCCCCGGTCGACGGCGCTGTTGTAATAGGCGTTCGCCTTCTCTGAGACAACGTTCTGCTCCTCGATCCCCTTTTTAAGATATTCCTCAGCGACGCGCTGCCGCTTGAGGTCCAGCGTGGTGAAGACGCTCATCCCCTCGTTGTACACCACCTCCTTGCCGAAGCGCGCCACCAGAATCTGGCGGACGTAGTCGGTGAAGTGGGGCGCGTGGTCGATGTTCTTGGAGAGCGCCGTTTTCGTGGGAAATTCGGTCCTGGTATCCTCGATGTACCTCGGCCAGAACTCGCGGTAGATCTGGTCGGCACGCTCCTTCGAGAGGAACCCGATGTCCACCATCCTCCCCAGTATATCCCTGTTCTTCGCATAGGCCTTGCGTGGATTCTTCAGCGGCGAGTAGCCGCTGGGCTTCGACGGAAGCGCGGCCAGGACGGAGCTCTCGGCCACTGAGAGGTGCCGCACGTTTTTATTGAAGAAAAACCGGGAGGCCGTGGCGATGCCGTGGCACCCGTGACCCAGGTAGATCTGGTTGAAGTACATCTCCAGTATCTCTTCCTTGGAAAACATACGCTCGATCTGCAACGCCAGGATCGCCTCGAGGATCTTCCTGGCCAGGGTCCGCTCGCCTGACGTGAAGAGGCGCTTGGCCAGCTGCTGGGTGATGGTGGACCCCCCCTGTACGATGGTGGGATGGAACCCCACAATGGAGGCGATGACGTTCTTGAACATGGCCCGTATGATGGCCGCAGGGTCGATGCCGAAATGCTCGTAGAAATCCTTGTCCTCGGCGGCAATGAAGGCGTTTATCAGGCACGGGGGGAGGCTCTCGTAGGCCACCAGCTCACGCTTCTCCAGGAAAAGCTCGGCAATCAGCTCGCCGTGCACGTCGTAGAGCCTCGTGGGGATGCTCGGCTGGAACCTGCGCAGGTTTTCGATCCCCGAATAATTCTTGATCTCGGCGTTGACAAAGCCGAAGATGGCGCCCCCGAGGATACAGCAGAAGAGGATGAATCCCAGGGTGATCTTCTCGATTTTTAATACAATTCTTTCATCCATAATTGTTCACAATGACGATGGAATCACCTCGATAGCACTTTACGATAGCGTTTCACCGGTATAAATGGGAATAAAAGTATTCATAATACAGAAGAGTGTATCATAAAAATACAGAAAAGCAATAACTATTTTTCTGCAGCCCTGATTAAAAACACCACCCCGTACACCACCGCCGCGCATACCGCCACAACAATGGCGGCATAGAAAAGAAACTTCGCAAGAAACACTACGACCGCCCAGAGAAAGGGGAGTACATAGTGGATACAAAGATACAGCGCGGCGACGATCCCCAGGATAAAGAAACCCTTTTTAACAACTTCGTGCATCAGAGTATCCATGCATCTCAATAGAATTACAGCCAATTCTCAGAGAGATAAAAATTAATCAAATGTTTTTTTCTTCTTTATTATAATAATCCACTTTTTTTACGTACTCCCTGCGGGCGCTCCCCAGGGGTCAAAGCATCACCGAGAGTCTTTGTGCCGCGTGCCCTCCATCAGGTGGCGCCAATCATACCGTGAGAAATCGTCCCGGATAATCATTTTTTCTTGTATAATAGAGGGTCCTCCTGGAGAATACGATTGATCCTGTTCACTGTGCGAGTGATGCCCTATGCCCACAACCACCACACCGAAGGACATGACGGCATCCATCGGATGGCCTCTGCTCCACTGCATCATCGCCTCCCTCTCCGCCGGGGCGGTGCTCGCTTCGATAATCGCCGCAGGATGGGAGCTCTTCCTTGTCCTTCTCGCCACGAGCTACGGGTCGGTGATGATCCCGGCGGCGCTCCTGCTCCTGACGCTGGGTCTCTGGTTCGCCGGCATGGCTGCATCGGAGCTCAGGGGTATCGCGAGATCAGGGGGGTACCGCCTCTCCACCGCGAAAAAGGCAGGCACGGTTATGATCCTTGCCTGCCTAGCAGTCCTCTATGCCTGGGCCGCGGTGAAGGGACTCGCCATGGGATGTACGGATAGCGCCGATCCATCGCCCGCCCCGGCCGTGAGCGCCGGTCCTTTTCTCCAGTTCGGCCCCTTCGCCGGCCACAGGGCGGAATCCCCCTCGCGATCGGCGGTGATATGGTGGACCGCACCGCCCCGGGATGAGGGGCACTTCCTGATGGTGGGGACCGCCGCCGGCCCCATGAGACGGATCCCGGAGATGCCGGGGGGTGGCCAGAGGCATCAGGTGCACCTCAGGGACCTCGCGCCGGGCACACGCTACCGCTACAGGGTGAGCGATCTCGGCGACAGAACATTTGCGTTCGTTACCGCCCCGGAGGACGGAAGCACCGCCCCATTCAGATTTCTCTGCATGGGGGATACCGGGAACACAAAAAAGGGGGGCGATTCCTTCTCCTACCATTCCGATGTCTGCGCCGCGGCGGAGCGGTACTACCGGAGGATTACAAGGGCACCGGCATTCACCCTCTACCTGGGAGACCAGGTGAAACAGGGGACCGACGAGACGGCCTGGCAGAGATTCTTCAGGGAGGCCGGTCCCAAGTGCAGCGGGCATCCCTGCATGATGACCCTGGGGAACCACGAATGCCTCGGCGACCGGGGCGAGCGCTACAACTACTTCTTCTCTCACCCCGCCTACTATTCCTTCGATTACGGCAACGCGCACTTCCTGGTGCTCCACCCCTATGACGGCATCGTGGACACCCTTGACGGCCCCCTGATCTCCACTGGCAGGGAGCAGTACCGCTTCGCACGGCGCGACCTGGCCAGGAACCGGGGGAGGCGATGGATCATCGTGGCCATTCACAACCCGATTTTGAGCACCGGGGACTACAACCACAACGAGATACTCATGGGGCAGTACCTCCGACTGTTCCGTCAGAGCGGCGTCGACCTTGTGCTCTCCGGGCATGACCACGGATTCGACAGCTTCTACCTCCCCGGGAGCGGGGGTGGCCGCGGCATGCTGGCGGTGGTTGCGGGTACCGGGGGCTCCGCCCTGGACGGCTACATCATGAGCAGGGAGCGGAAACGATGGAAGGCATGGTACCACGACAGGAATTCAAAGCTCGGCCTCTATCAGGGGGACCCCGTAACCAGGAAGTTCCATTGCTACGGCGAACTCTCATGGGGATTCCTGGACGTACAGATCTGCGGCGACACAATGACGGTGACATACCTCAGGTGGCTCGGCTATGACCGTTTTCTGGAGATCACCGGTCAGGAGAGCGGCCGCTGGAAGATGCTGCCGATACCGGAGGAGGTGGAGCGCAGGGAACAATTGACGGATCCGGTTCCGGTGAGGTCCTTCGTTCTGACCCGCCGGTCAGATGGCGGGCGCGGCGCCTTCAGCGCCGGTTACCGATCACCGTCCCCATGAAGCGATCGAGGCCGTCGTAGAGGAATCCGGCAAAGGCAGCGTTGCCGGCGATATTCCAGTGCGTGTTCCTCGGCAGGTAGAGGTCCACCGCCCCTCCTCGGGCCCTTTGTACCATGGGGGGCGTCAGATCGATCCAGGCGATACCCGCCTCGTCGAAGAGGCGGCCCATGATGCGGTTCGGCAGCATGAAATCGTAGCGTTGGGGCCTCACCCCGGCCCTTTTCATCGCCTCCCCCCTCCGCAGGGGATAGAGCTGCATCTCGGTGGGGATGATCACCACCAGCATCGGAATCCCGCGGTGGTCGCACAGCTCCTTCATCTTGCGGTAGTAGTGCGCGGTGTGGTTGGCATATTCGGGGAACGTGCCGTCCACCTGGAAAAATGCAACCCGCTTCGCTTCGATCCCCACGTAGGTGTCCCTGTCGAAGGTGGGACAGCGGTCGCAGAAATCCGCCTCGTCAGTGTCGCTCCCCCCGGCTAGTGCGTGAGTGCCGGTCAGGGCCTTCAGCATCCCGTAGGTGCGGATATGGGAGAGCATCCGGTTCGCCCTCCCCTCGCACAGATCGTCGCCGATGAAAAATCCCACCATGAGCATATCGGGGTTCATCCGCAGTCCCTCGTGGAGCAGAAGCGAGTAGTACTCCCTGGGCCCTATGGAGGGTATTCCCATGTTCAGTATCTCCACCCTTTTGCCGTTCCTGTTGAAACGCTCCTCCACGAGCGTCAGGGCGCCGTAGCGGTAGGGGACCACGCTGAAGAAGGTGGAGTCCCCCACCGCCAGGATCCGGTAGGTGCCCCCGGGGCGCCGCTCCCGGTACTCGATATCGTTGAATCCACGGGAGTTGAGGCGATGGCCGAAAACCACGCCCCCCGGCGCCGGGAGAAACCGGAGATATCCCCGATTGACCGGGACCCACTGGGGGTTGATCGCGCCGGCAATTCTCAATCCCCCCTCAAGGCATAGGAAGACTGCCAGAGCACCCACGACGCACTTCGCGGCGCATCTCATGCTACTGGTCCAGCAGCCGAGGGCGTACCGCCACCTGAACGTAGAAGTGCATGGGCGACCTGCTCCGCAGGGCGGTGATCTTTATCGTGCTCCCCACGGGGGCCTTCTCGATCATGATCAGCAGATCCTTGAAGCTGTCGATGTCCTTGTCGTTCACCTTGACGATCACGTCGCCCACCATCATGCCGGCACTGTCGGCCGGGCTGTTCTGCACGATGGACCCGACGAAGGCACCGTAATGCCCTTCGAGGCCCAGCTGTTTCGCATAGTTGTCCGATATCTGGGCCACGCTTATGCCGATGTATCCCCGCGTGATCCTCCGGTGCAGCTTGAGCTGGGAGAGCACCGTCTTGGCGGTATTCACCGGTATGGCGAACCCGATCCCCATGTATCCCCCGCTCCTGGAATAGATCATGCGGTTGATCCCTATCACCTCGCCGGTTATGCTGATGAGGGGTCCCCCGGAGTTGCCGGGATTGATCGAGGCGTCGGTCTGAATGTGCGACCCCCCCATGAGGTCAACGTCGTTCCTCCCGATGGCGCTCACCACCCCCACGGTGAAGGTCCTGTCGAGCCCGAAGGGATTCCCTATTGCGATGGCCCAGTCACCCACGCGCACCTCGTCGGAGTCGCCCAGGTACACCGGTTTCAGCTTCTCTCTGGGCCTTATCTTCAAAAGGGCGATGTCGGTGTTGCTGTCGGATCCGACGATGGCGGCGTCGTAGACCCTGTTGTTGATCTTCACGCTCACCTTGTCCACACCGGCGATGACATGGTGGTTGGTGCATATATAGCCGTCCTCGGAGACGATGAAGCCGGAGCCGAAGCCCTTGCGCATCTGAATCTGTGGACCCTGTTCGAGCCCCTGTCCGAAAAACTCCCTCATGAAGGGATCGCTGAACATGGGATAGGGCTGGACCCGCACCAGCTGCTCGGTGTTGACGAAGACAACACTGTCCTTGTAGAGGTCGAAGATCTTGCGGAAGGTCTCCTGGATCTCATAGGCCTTGCTGCTCGGCGCGGCAGCCTTCAGCGGCGACTCCTCGCGGTTGCCGATGGAGGAGCTGATATCGATCCGGCCCTCCCGGCTGATCACGATAAAGGCGACAAAAACGGCCGACACCACCAACACCGGTACCGCATAGATAAGGATCTTTTTATACTTCCCGTTAAGGTTCATTCCAGTACCCGCTTATTTGAATTCTCTCGGCGTATATTTCTCTTTCAGCCGCTTCTCTTCCTGAATAAGATCGCGGAATATGAATCGATAGTCGTTGGAATCGTCAACATTTATCTGGTCGAAATCGACGGTATTTTTCGGCCTCTCCTTGGAACAGGCCAAACAGAGCACCGCTGTCATGAGTATCACGCAGACTATCTTCACTGGGCGACACCGCCCTGCATCGAACAGTGGGCCCCGGTGAAAGGCTTTATGGGGGGTGACATACCGCATTGTCGACGTTCCTCGAGCATTGATTACCCTGGCATGCACTCTAATAATCAGCCCAAAGGGGGATATGTCAAGAGAAAATAGTGGCGGTATTGGATGAATTCACCTGCGGCCCCCGGGGACCGGGCGCATCCCGGCGGTTAAAAATCTCTTGACACAACGCCGAACGATACAATGATACACAGCACGATCCGACAACCGGGTCCCCGTCCCCGGAAACCAGGACGAATGTATTGAACGGCGAGGATATCCCATGGAAGCACTACTCCAGGAACTGAAAATGAAGATCATCGAGACCCTCGATCTCGTGGACGTCACTCCCGACGACATAAAAGAGGACGATCAACTCGTGGGGGGCGATCTCGGCATCGATTCCATCGACGTCCTGGAGCTCGTCATGATGATCGAAAAAGATTACGGCGTGAAGATCGACAACAAGGAACTGGGGGCAAAGGTCTTCTCCTCGCTCAGGACACTGGCACAGCACATCAAGGACAACCGCGCGTAGGTGAGGTGGCATTGACCCGCGTCTTCATCACAGGGGCCGGGATCATAAGCCCCCTGGGGAGGGGGCTTGAGGCGACACTGCATGCCCTTCTGCACAACGTCTCCGGCATTGCGCCGGTATCGCTCTTCGGCGTATCGGGCCCCTCGCCGCTCCCCGTCGGCGAGGCGCCCCTGATCCCGGAAGAGAGCACACTCCCCAGAACGCATCTTCTGGCCCTTGCCGCCGCCGAGGAGGCGCTGGCCGGGCACGAGGGGCCGGTGGATGCCGTATGCATCGGCACCTCCACCGGCGGAATGGCCGTGACGGAGACGCTCCTGAGAGACGCCGTGACCGATCCGTCCCTCTACCGCCACCATTCCACAGGAACGGTGGCGGCCGAGGTGGCCCAGAAATTCGGATGCCGGGGACCGCTCCTCACCGTCAGCACCGCCTGTTCCTCATCCGCAGTGGCCATCGCCATGGCGGCCCGGATGATACAGGCATGCACGGCCCGCATGGTCCTCGCGGGGGGGGCCGATTCACTCTGCCGGCTCACCTACTACGGCTTCAATTCGCTGCAGTTGCTCGACCCTGCCGGTGCCAGGCCGCTGGACCGGGACAGACGCGGCATGTCCGTCTCCGAGGGGGCGGCGATGCTTCTCCTTGAGGGGGGGGATTCTCCCCCGCCCGGGGCATTGGCCGAGGTGACCGGCTGGGGCCTCTCCTGCGACGCCTATCATCCGGCCGCACCCAGACCCGACGGTGGCGGCGCCATGCAGGCGATGCGGTCGGCACTGGAGATGGCCGGCATCCCGCCCGGTGGTGTGGACTACGTCAACCTGCACGGCACCGGCACGGTGGACAACGACCAGGCCGAGGCGACGGCGGTGCGGGGCATCTTCGGCGGCCACCATCCCCCCCTCTCGTCGATCAAGGGCGCCACGGGTCATTCCCTCGGGGCGGCCGGGGCTATCGAGGCCGTGGCATCCACCCTGGCCCTGAAGCGCGGTATAATCCCGGCAAACACGGGCTGCGCGGTGCCGGACCAGGCCCTGGGCATCACCCCGGTGCTGGCGCCGGTGGAGCGCCCCCTCAAGACTGTCCTTTCCAATTCCTTCGGATTCGGCGGCAACAACGCGGCGCTCCTCTTCTGTGCCCCGGAGGAGACGCGGCCGCCGGCGGCACCGGTGAAGCCCCCGGTCCTGAGGATCATCGCCGCCGCCTGCGCCACCGGCGCCGGGGGGACGGAGTCGACCATGGCGAGGATCGTTTCCGGCAGCGCCGCCGGTATCGTGCCGCGGGAGGCGCTGGATTCCCTTCTCTCCCCGAAGGAGGTGCGGCGCCTCAAGCGACTCCCCAGGATATCACTGGCCCTGGCGCAGGCGGTGCTGCAAGGCTCCGGCACGGAGGGGATATTCTCGGTCTACTACGGCACGGGATGGGGGGCCCTTTCGGAGACGGCGGATTTCCTCGGCAAGCTCTACGAATCGCAGGAGCAGTTCACGAGCCCCACGGACTTCGTCGGCTCGGTACACAACGCGCCGGCCGGCCAGATCGCCATAAAATATTCGGCCGGAGGGGCGAACCTCACCTTCACGGGAGGCGACCACACCTTCGAGCAGGCGCTCCTGGCCCTCTCGCTGTTCGGCTCTCCCGGTCCGTCGCTCCTGATCGGGGCCGACGAATACCATGAGGCGCTCATGCCGCTGCTGCAGGAAAACCACGCCGCGGAGCTTCCCCCCTCCGAGGGGGGAGGGGCGCTTATAATCTCTGCGGCGGACCGCCGGCAGGGCCCGGTGATCGCCCCCCTCTATCTCGGACAGACGCTCTCAGGAACGGAGACCCTTGAGGACATGGCATTACGCCTCAGGGAGATGGACGCCGCTGCGAGGTACGGCGCCGTCTTCGCCGGCATTCCCCGGAAGCACAGGGAATGCGCCGGCCGGCAGATGGCGGAACTGCGCCGCATGACGGGCCTCTCCTGCCCGATGATGGACTACCGGGAGCGCATCGGGGAACACTCCTCGGCCACCGCATGCGCCGCCGCTCTTGCCGCCAGGCTCTGCACGGAAGGGAGTATCCCCGGGGGGATCGCGGGGGACGAGCCGGTGCCCCTCCGGGGAAGGGGGGTCCTGCTCCTGGGCCTCGGGGAGAATCTCTCCGCAACGGAGATCATGCCGTAGGGGGCCCCTTTCCCGGAGACACGATGAACATCCTGCTCGTATCGGCCAACACCTTCACCGAACCATATCCGGTCTACCCGCTGGGCCTCGACTACGTGGCGGGCTCCATCCCCGGACGCCATCGCGTCACCGTCATCGACATGAACGACACCAACGGACCCCAGGGTCTTGCCGCAGCCGTGAGGACCGCATCGCCCGACCTGGTGGGCCTCTCGCTGCGCAACATCGACAATACCGATGTCACCAGCTCTGAGGGCTTTATCCCGGGATACGGGGAGCTCATGAGGGCGATCCGCGGCGCCACGCCGTCTCCGGTAGTACTGGGGGGGTGCGCCTTCACCCTGTTCCCCGACGCGCTCCTCAGGGAGTTGGGGGCCGAGTACGGCATCGTCGGTGAGGGGGAGCGCTTCGCCGCGCTCCTGGAAGCGATCGAGGGGGGCTCTGACCCTGGGACGATTCCGGGTATCGCCATTCCGGGGTCGCCGGCAGCCGTCCCCCCCCCCTGGGACGGACCGGTACGCCGCCGCTTCGACCCCGGGGCGGCCCACATCGGCTATTACCTGAAGCGTGGGGGTATGCTGAACCTGCAGAGCAAACGCGGATGCCCTCACCGCTGCATCTACTGCACCTATCCCCACATCGAGGGGAGCGGCCTCCGGCTCTTCCCGCCGGAGGAGGTGGCGGAGACGGCCCTGGCGCTGCAGCGGGCAGGGGCGCGCTACCTCTTCGTCACCGACGCGGTGTTCAACTGCCATCCGGATCACAGCGAGGCGGTGGCAGAGGCCTTCATACGAAGCGGACTCTCGATACCCTGGGGCGCCTACTTCTCCCCGGCGGCGCAGAGGGGGGGGGTCTTCGAGCTGATGAAGCGGGCCGGGCTCACCCACGTCGAGTTCGGAACCGAGTCCCTGAGCGACACCATGCTGCATAACTACGGAAAGCCCTTCGGGGTCGAAGAGGCGTTGAGGGCGCATCACGACGCGGTGTCGGCGGGGCTCCATGTCGCCCATTTCATGCTCCTGGGGGGACCCGGCGAAGATGAGTCCACGGTCGATGAGACCCTCTCGGTCGCCGAGGGGCTCCCCAGGACCGTGCTCTTCTTCTTCTGCGGTATCCGCATCTACCCCAACACCCGCCTCCACGAGATTGCCCTCGGAGAGGGGCAGATCGGACGTGACGACGACCTCCTCTATCCCCTCTTCTACCGGAGCGGGAGGATTTCCCACGACCGCATCATCGAGCGCGTCAGGGAGCGGGCCGGCGGCCGGACGAACTGGGTCTTCGCCGCCGGAGGGGAAACGATGAACAGGGCGCTCAAGAAAATGCACCGCCGCGGGCACACCGGGCCACTGTGGGAGTATCTGGTCCAATGAGGGGAGCGGAGCTGTCCATCCTCCCGATCTCCCGGGCCCATGTCGCCTGCGCCGTCCTCTACGGCATGGCGGCGCTCCTGCTCCCCCTGCATCCTCTGCTGGCGATGCTGCCGCTGTGCCTGTTTCTGATCCTTTGCGCCGCTGCCCCCTTCATCCCCCGGTGGGGCTTTTTCCTGCCGGTGGTGAGCCGCGGCCCGCGGCACCTGCGACAGGTAGCCGTCACCTTCGACGATGGACCCGATCCCGCAGTCACACCGGAGGTGCTGTCGCTCCTGCGGCGGTACGATGCGAGGGCCACATTTTTCGTCGCCGGTGCCAGCGCGGCGGCGCACCCGGAGCTCCTCCGGGAGATACTCCGGGATGGGCACAGCATCGGCAACCACACCTATCACCATAACCCGTGGCTCATGACGAAACCCTCGGCGGTCATAGAGCGCGAGATCGACCGCTCCCAGGAACTCCTCGCCGGCCTCGGCGTCACTACGCTTGCCTTTCGCCCCCCCGCTGCAGTAACGAATCCGAAGCTCTGGCGGATGCTCCTGCGGCGAGGGATGTTCTGCGTGAACTTCAGCAACCGTGCCCTGGACGGGGGGAACAGGAGGATCGCCGGGCTGGCCGGCCGGATCCTCCGGCGTCTTACGGCAGGCGATATCATCATGCTCCACGACTGCGCCCCCCGCGACCCGGCCGAGATACCGTACCTCCTGGAGCAGTTCGAAGAGGTCCTGAAGGGGATACGGGAGCGGGGGCTCGCCCTGGTCCCCCTGGATCGGCTCATCGGCCGCGAGATCATGGTGCCGTACGGCCCGGAGGGGATGGGTGATGTCGTCCCCCTCTCCCAGGCATGGGGGGCCGTTGCGCAGTCGCACCTCTTCCGGCGTGCTCCCGGCCGGTTCCACCCTGGAGTGCCCGGCTCGCGCCCTGGAGACGACAGGATACTGGTGCTTGAAGCACCGGCGGCCCCTGAGGGCGGCACCGCCCCGCGAAACGATTCAGGGATCCGCCGCATGATCCGATGCCTCCTGGACGCCTCTCCCGGCCAGTATAGGGAGATATACATCGACTCACCGCTCCCCGCAGTGACGAGAGACATCTCCTCGCTGCTGATGCACCTCCGCGATTGTCTCGCCCCCGGGGGGAGGATACTGTGCCTGTCGCCGGCCCCTTCTGCGCGGGGGATTGCCGCCTCGCTCATTTGTTCCATGCGGCACGGTATCATACTGCAACTCAGGGGGGCAGGCTCGCTTGAACGTGCCGCCAGGAGGGCCGGCCTCAGGGGATGCCGTGTCCGCATAGAAGAGGTGACACCCCTCCCCTTCTACCGGCTGGACTGCACCAAAGGCCCGTAAATGCCCAATTTTTTCTTGACACAGAGCGTATACCGATATTATCACCTATCACACTGTGAATACAAACCATCCCCTCTGAATAGAAATTATAATGGAACGAGAAGAGATCTATACCCTTGTGAAGCAATATCTTATCGAGGAATTCGAGATAAAGGAAGAGAGCATCCATCCCGGGGCAAACCTCTTCGCAGACCTCGGCCTTGACAGCATCGATGCGCTCGACATGGCGGGAATGCTGGAGGAGCGCCTGAACATCGAGATAGTCGAGGAGGAGCTGAAGGGGATACGCACCGTCGATGACATTGTCGACTATATTAAAAGAAAGACAGCATAAACCCGACGCATCCATGAACGACAGCTGGTTTGTTATCAAGAATATCGGGTTCGGCGATACCGGGGGGGCAACCGCGCAGGTGGAGATCCCGGAATCGTCCCCCTGGTTTGCCGGCCATTTCCCGGGCTTCCCCCTGCTGCCCGGCATCGCGCAGATACATATGGCCTTCGGACTGATACGTGAAAGCGAGCTGCGTGAGGGGAGAGAGGTGGCGATAGCCGAGATAAAAAAGGTCCGCTACAGAAAGATGATCACGCCGGGCAGCTCGGTGACGCTCTCGGTGCTCCGCAACGCGGAGAATCCCCTGCGTTACGGCTTTTCCATCACCTCCGGGGATGAAACAGCGGCACAGGGGACCATCATCATCAGACCGTCGGAATAGATTGAATGGCCGCGGAGATGTAACTATATTTGACGAGGAGGAGTACCATGGCCGCTGACAACATACTGCAGAGGGTCGCGGAGATCATTATCGACGAACTCAAGCTCGAGGACCTCACCCCGGTAACTTTTGATCCGGACATGGACCTGGTGGACGAACTGGGCATCGACAGCATGGATCTGACGACCGTGGTGCTGGTGTTGCAGGACGAATACGGCATCACCATCGACGAGGACGATTATCCCCGGCTCTCCACCCTCAGGTTGATCGCCGAATACATCGAGGGGAAGCTGAAGGAATAGAGACCGTCATGAATCCGAGCCGCACAGCAGGTACGAACGCTGCCACCGGAAGGGGGCAGAAACAGTACAGGTTTTCCGAGCTCATCGCCGAGCACGGCGTGAGGGACCGGTGGGAGAAGGTTCGGAAATACTTTTTCCTCCGTGAATCAACCTACGACATGACAAACCGCTGCAACATACGCTGCGACGGCTGCTACTACTATGAGGGGGACAAGCAGCACGCGGTGGAGAACCAGAGCGTCGACGACTGGCGCCGGCTCATGGAGATGGAGAAGGAGCGCGGCATCACCTTCGTGGTCCTGGCGGGGGCCGAACCCTCTCTGGTGCCGGAGCGCTGCAGGGCCTGCTTCCAGGTAATGCCCCTGGGCTGCATCGCCTCCAACGGCTTCAAGGCGATTCCCGAGGACATCGGCTACAAGATCCACATCTCGGTATGGGGGAACGATGACACAAGCCTCCGCATCCGCAACGCAAAGAACCTCCTGAGGAGGCAGATCGAGAATTACCGCGGAGATCCCAGGGCCGTATTCGTCTACACCTTCACCAGGAACAACATCGATGAGGTCTACGGGGTGACCGAGACGCTGGCGGAAAACGGATGCAGGATCACCTTCAACATGTTCTCGTCCCCCGTGGGATACTCAGGGGAGCTCAGGCATACAGAGGAGACCCTCATGAAATCCCGGGAAACGATGATGGACCTCCTGGGAAAATTTCCGGAAAGCGTCCTGTTCTCCCCCTACAACGTGGTGGCCCACACGCACCGCCTGGCGCTGCACGACCTGTTCTCCTGCTCCTACCCGAGGATGAATCACTCCACTGACATCGGGCTCGGCCGCTCCTTCAAGCAGTACAGGACCGATCTCACGTGGGACAGGGACGCGGCCTGCTGTGTTCCGGACACCGACTGCGCCGACTGCCGCCACTACGCCGCCGGAAGCGCCGTGGTGACCGCAAGGCTCTACCGCCACACGGGGGATCCGGACCGGTTCAAATCGTGGCTCGATTACGTCGACACCTACCTCGCGGTATGGGTCATGGGATACGAGAAGGGCACGAACCTCTGCGACCGCATGATCCCCCCGCCCGGCCACGAGATATTCTAGGCGATTAATGATAACCATGGAAGACAAGGAAGCGGCGACATGAAGACCGTAAGCTCATTACTCGACAGTGAATGGTACGATCGGTACAAGAAGATATCGAAGCTCAACATACGCAGCTCCATATACGACGTGACCAACAAGTGCAATCTTCGCTGCAAGGGATGCTTCTTCTTCTCCTCGGACGAGCACAAGGTTGCCGAAGAGGAGATGGACATACAAAAATGGGAGGCCTTCATCGACCGTGAGAAGGAGCGGGGAGTCAACCTGGCGATACTGATCGGCGGCGAGCCCACCCTCTACCTCGACAGGGTCGAGGCCTTCTACCGGCGCATCCCCACCTACTGCGCCACCAACGGCATCATCAAGCTGCCCCGCGACCGATTCCCGGATCTGATGGTGGGCATCTCTCTCTGGGGCGACGAGGAGGACGAGAAGCTCCTCCGGGGGAAGGATACCTTCGCCATCTCCAGCAAGAACTACCAGGGTGACAAGTACACCTACTACCTCTATACCATCACCCCGAAGCAGGTGGGGAAGACCGAGCGCATCATACAGCGGATCAGGAACGCGGGCCTCAAGGTGCACATGCAGCTCCTCTCGAACGACGAATCCGTGGAGGGGTTCAACTGGGACGACGCCAACCTGCAGGCAATCCGCGATGAAATGGACGAGATGCTTGACCGCTATCCCGACACGGTGATCTCCTCGAAGTACTACCACAGGATCATCACCACCGGCGAGATGTTGGGAAGGAGATTCGGCTGGCAGGAATGCCCGTCCATCACCGAGAGCTTCGACAACCGGAAGAACCCGAAGCGGCTGATACACTTCATACGCTGGGCCTCGGACCTCAAGACCATGCACCGCTGCTGCACCTCCGAGACCAGGGACTGCGGCATCTGCAAGGACGGCGCGGCCCACATGAGCTGGGTCATGGTGAACAAGAAGGCGCACATGCAAACCGCGGAGGACCTGCAGAACTGGATCGAGGTCTACGAGATGTTCGCCAAGCTCTATAAATTTATCCCCTGGTGAATCCCCCCGTGAACGGCCGCGACGCAGTCATACTGGGATACGACATGGTTTCTCCCCTGGGAACTGAGATGGGGATCCAGTGGGACCGCGCCTCGCGCGGCCGGTGCGGCATCGGGGAGCTCACCAGGTTCCCCCTGGACGATGATTTCCCGGTGCGCGTGGCGGGGCAGGTTGAGGATATCGACGTGGAGCCCTACCCCTTCCTGAAGCCGCGGGAGATGGCCCACTGGACCTCACCCATATTCAAGTACTCGATGCTGGTGGTGCACCGGGCCCTCGCCGTCAGCGGCATAGAAATGACACCGGAGATCGCGCCGCGCACGGCGGTCACCTTCAGTTCGGCCGTGGGGGGGCTCGACGCCGTGCTTAAGGCGGACCGGCTCATGGTGTCCCAGAACCGGCTCCCCCACCCCTTTACCAACCCGAACTCATGCATCAACATGGTGGGGGGAAAGGTGTCGATCCTCACCGGTGCCACCGGTCCCATCTCCGCCACCATCACCGCCTGCGCCACCGGATGCACCTCCATGATAATCGGCGCCATGCTGATCCGTCAGGGACTGGCGGACGTGGCGATATGCGGCGCAGCCGATTTCTGCCTGGTGGAGCCCATCGTGGCCGGCTTCGCCACCATGAACGGCGCGGTGAAGCAGAAGAGGGGGGAGACCCTGGATCCGAAGAATTCCAGCAGGCCCTTCTCGCTGGATAGGAAGGGCTTCGTGGTGTCCGAGGGGGCCGGCGCGGTGATCATCGCGGCGAGGGAATTCGCGCTGGCCCACGGAATCGAGGCCCCCATCGAGATCGCCGGCTTCGCCATGACCTCGGACGCCAGCCACTTCGTGGCCCCGAACCACGACACGGTGAAGCGGTGCATCATCCAGGCCATCGAAAACGCCGGGATTGCGCCGTCGCTCATAGGCGCGGTGAACGCCCACGCCACCTCCACAAAGGTGGGGGACAAGATCGAATCGGACGTCCTGAAGGAGGTCTTCGGCGGCGCCGTTCCGCCGGTAACGGCGAACAAGTCCCTCATCGGCCACGCCATGGGGGCCTCCAGCGCCATAGAATCGATCATCGCCATGGAGGGAATGCGGCGCGGCGCCCTTCCCCCCACGATCAATCTGGTGCCGGACCCGGAGATCGACATCCCGGTGGCCACCTCTCTCCACCACCTGGAACAGGAGTACACGCTGAAGAACTCCTTCGGCTTCGGGGGATGCAACTCCTGCATCGTATTCAAAAGGATTTCTTGAAGCGGATACGCGGAGGCGCTCACGCAGGGATGAACCCTCGCCGGAGAATATCGAAAGGGCCGTTGCGCCACCCTCTCAGGCCGCTACATCGGCGAGAAGAGCCGACGCTCCTCTTCCTCTCCGGCGATTCCCTGCAGGGACGCATCACAGAGAGTCTTCGTGATCCTGGACACATATACGACACCGGTATGGGAATACAGGTAGAGGACCATGCCCTCGATGCCGCCGATGCTCTTGCTGTGCACGGACAGGTTGTACCGTCTCAGCATGTCGAAGGCGGCATCGGTGTTCTTCACCCCGACCGTTTTTTCCGGCGTTGTGTAATTAATGACGTTCGCCCCGCCGAAGACCTTCACGCTGATGCGGTGCATCGGGACTGACCAGCGACTCGCCATATCCAGCATGTATCTGACGCAGCAGGTGACGAATTTGAAGTCGCATGAGTCATCGACACCGCGGAGGCAACGAACGGGGCAGTCCTCGAAGCACTGCTTCCCCCCGTCGCCCCTATCCGGCATCTGGGCGTGGCATATGGAGCTGAAGAGGGGACTGCGGGAATGAAAGACGACGGACACGCAGGATCCAAGGACGGTATGGACAATGGCAGGCCTGTCGGTAACGTGGATCTCGCCGGGATTCAGGAAAACCGTCTCGATGGACCTTGCATCAAGCAGTATCTCTTTCCGTGTTTTGTTGCGGTTCATCCCTGCGTCCAGGCTCATGTCGCCGTGATCGACGACGGCTACACTCAAGATACCGCAAACCGCGCGCACAATCAAGGAAGACGCCGGCCGAGCGGCGGCGAACAAACTGTAGTCCCGGCCGGGGGAGTCTTCATTCTGTACTTTCGCTCCGGGGTGACAATCCGGAATCAGTCGCCGGCGGTGCCGTAATCGTACCGCCGCTTGATGTACTGCATGATCAGGGATGTCTCGATGCGGATCACCCCCTCGATCTTGCTGATCCGGTTGTACACCAGGTCGTTGAGATCCTCACGGCTCTTCACGACGAACTCTGCGTTGATGTTGGCCTCGCCGGTCATCATGATGATGTACCAGAGCTCCCTCATCTTTTTCAACTCGGCAATCACCGAGTCGAGCTTCTTCATCTCCGCATATATGTAGAGGTCTCCGGTCATCTCGAAGCCCAGCATAAAGGGATTGCTGACGGCGACGATCTGTATGTACCCCCCGCCGATCAGCCGCTTGACTCGCATGCGCACGGTGGCCTCGGAGATTTTCAGCTTCTTCGCAATCTCGATATTGGAGAGCCTCCCGTTTTTCTGCAACAGCCCTATGATCCGCGAGTCAATCCCGTCGATAATCCTGTTTTTCATATCCCCACCGCTCCTGTCCGGCGACAGATTGCATAAAAAATACGATTTACGTATATTTAACCATTATTTATCATATATTTCGTTATATTCAATAATAAAATTATTTTTTTTCGAATATTCTATTGACTTCTGCCCGCGGGATTCCTACCTTTGTGCCACAGCACCAGCGAGGGAGGTACCACCGATGAGCAGCACCGCAGACACCATCGGCTCCAGGGGATTCTCCATCAAGGATTTCAGGAAGTACAAACAGGAGTTCACCCCCATCTCGATGATCACCTGCTATGATTACTCCTTCGCGAGGATCCTACAGATGACGGACATCGACACGGTCCTCGTGGGGGACTCGTTGGGCAACGTGATCGCCGGCTATTCCAGCACCCTCCCGGTCACACTGGACCAGATGATCTACCACACCGAGATCGTGCGCCGCGGCGCCCCCTCGAAGTTCCTCATCGCGGACATGCCCTTCATGAGCTACCATGTATCGATCGAGGACACGCTGCGGAACGCCGGGCGGATCATGAAGGAGACCGGGGCGAACGCGGTCAAGCTGGAGGGGGGGAGGGACTTCCGCGATACCGTCGGGGCACTGGTCAGGGCGTCGATCCCGGTGATGGGGCACCTGGGCCTCACACCGCAGTCGGTGCAAAAATTCGGCGGATACTCGGTGCAGGGGCGGGACGCCGATTCCCACCGAAGGATCCTTGAGGACGCGACAATTCTCGAGGAGGCCGGGGTTTGCGCCATGGTCCTCGAGAAGATTCCCGAATCCCTTGCGCGGGAGATATCGGAATCCATATCCGTCCCCACCATCGGGATCGGCGCAGGCAGGGGCTGTGACGGCCAGGTCCTGGTGCTGAACGACCTGCTGGGCATGGATGAATCCTTCAACCCGAAATTCGTGAAGAGGTACGCCAATCTCTCCGAGTTATGCCAGCGGGCACTGCAGGGATTCCACAGAGAGGTACGCGAAAGGGCCTTCCCCGAAGAGAGGCATGCGTACAGCTGATCCGTGCATGTATCGCAGTAGGCACATACGCGCAAGCCCATCCCGGAATTCAAGTGACACATTTTCCCCAGACGGCGTGACGGTCTGGTATTGATTCATTATACTTAACACAAGCGGGTTTTCAACATGTCAAAGGTGATGATACATCCTGCCGGTTATGATTCCGTCCGCGATGCGGTGGACCTCGCCTTCGAGCTCTTTCCCCTGTCGACACGGGGGAAGCGGATCCTGATCAAGCCCAACGTACTGCGCGCATCGGACCCCGCCGAGGGGATAACCACGCATCCTGCGGTGCTACGCGCCGTGGTGGAAAAGGTGGCGTCGACGGGTCCGGCATCGATCGTCGTGGGGGACAATCCCGGGCTGGTCA
>JAFGJK010000006.1 GCA_016929135.1 Spirochaetota bacterium
GCAAGGAGAGCCTGGTGCCGGACCCCTCCCATCTGGATGACATAGACCTGGTGCTCTTCGACATCCAGGACGTCGGTTCCCGCTACTACACCTACGTGAACACCCTCGTGCTCTTCATGAAGCGCATCCACCGCAGGGGGCTCGAGCTCATGGTGCTGGACCGGCCGAACCCCATCGGCGGTGACCTCGTCGAGGGGCCGCTCCTGGGGGCCGGATACGAGTCCTTCATGGGGGTACTGCCGGTGCCGGTACGGCACGGCCTCACCGCCTGCGAGATCGCCGCGATGGCGCGGGAGCACTTCGAACTGGACATCCCGCTCACCCCCTGTCCCATGGCCGGGTGGACCAGGGGGATGCACTACGGCGAGACCGGGCTCCCCTGGATCCCGCCGTCGCCCAACATGCCCGACGCCGAGACGGCACTCTGCTACCCGGGCTTCTGTCTCTTCGAGGGGCTGAACGTCTCCGAGGGGAGGGGGACCACCGTCCCCTTCAGGGTGGTTGGAGCCCCCTTCATCGATCCCGATGGGCTCGCGGGGATGGCTAACGCGCTGGGGCTCCCGGGCGTCCGCTTCAGGCCCACCTGGTTCAGGCCCACCTTCAACAAGTACGCCGGCGAAACGATCGGCGGCGTCCACGTCCACATCACCGACCGGCAGGCCTTCAGGCCCTTTCTGAGCGCGGCGGCGCTGGTCGCCTGTCTTCAGGAGCTCTATCCCTCGCGCCTGGAATTCCTGCACGGGGTCTATGAATTCAACACCGCCCATCCCGCCTTCGACCTGCTGGCCGGGGGGGACGGCCTGCGCAAGGCCATCCTCGGCGGCACCGGTCCGGGGGCTCTGGCCACTCTCTGGGAGGACGAGGAGTCCCGTTTTTCCGCCGAGCGCCGCCGACACCTCATCTACCATGACTGACAGGAGCGTTCCATGTGGATTGATATCGCGGTAATCGCGCTGTATCTCGCATTCATCATCGCCGTGGGGATCAGGGCATCCGGCTCCTCCTCAATGAAGGACTACTTTCTGGGGAACAGGGCCATCCCCTGGCCGGTGGCCTGCCTCTCCATCGTCGCGACGGAGACCAGCGCACTCACCTTCATCTCCTTCCCGGGAATGGCCTACGTGAAGGGGGTCGGGTTTCTCCAGATCGCCCTGGGCTACATCGTTGGTCGGGTGCTGGTGGCCCTGGTGCTGCTCCCCCGCTATTTCGCAGGGGACATGGAGACGGCCTACCATTTCCTGCAGCGCCGCTTCGGCGTACGGTCGCGCCAGGTGATGTCGGTGATCTTCCACGTCACCAGGCTCTTTGCCGATGCCATCCGCCTCTTCTGCACCGCCATCCCGGTGGCCCTGCTCCTGGGGATGGGGGACAACTACGGCTTGGCCATCGCCATCGTGGGGGCCTCGAGCCTGATCTACGCCTATGTGGGGGGGATACGATCCGTGGCGGTGGTGGACAGCGTGCAGCTCTTCCTCTACCTGCTCTGCGCCGCCGTTGGGATCTACACGGTGCTGGACATCATTAATCTGCCGCTGGCGCAGGTCATGGCGGGTATCCCGGCCGGCCACCTGCGGATTATCTCCACCGGGCTCGACGGCGCCCCCGGCGGTCTCCTGGGATCCTACAACATCTTCTCTGGGATACTGGGCGGCGCGCTCCTCTCCTTCGCCACCCACGGCACCGACCACCTCCTGGTGCAGCGCGTGCTGGCCTGCAAGGGCCTGGGGCCGGCGCGGAGGGCGATGATCGGCAGCGGGATACTGGTCTTCTTCCAGTTCGCCCTCTTCCTGTTCCTGGGACTCCTCCTCAGGGCCCTCTTCCAGGCAAGGGAGTTCACCGTGCCCGACCAGATCATGCCCCACTTCATCGTCCACTACCTGCCGCACGGCCTGCGGGGCCTCATGGTGGCGGGGATCTTCGCGGTGGCAATGTCAACCCTGAGCTCCACCATCAACTCCCTTTCATCCTCCACCGCCTATGACCTCCTGGGACTGGGGGAGCGGGAGATGCCGGAAAAGAGAAAGGTGCTCCTCTCCCGCCTCATCTCCCTGGGATGGGCGGCCGCCATGGTCGCCGTGGCGATGATGTTTCGCGATTCCCGCAGTCCCCTGGTGGAGATAACCCTGGGGATCGCCTCCATCACCAGCGGCGGGATGCTGGGGATATTCCTCCTGGGGGCATTGACCGAGCGGTTCAGCGAAGGGGCGGCCCTGACAGGGGTGATCGTCAGCGTCGCAACGGTGGCGGCCGTCACGGTGCTGAACGTCCTCGGGGTGATCTCGATCTTCTGGCCGTGGTTCGTCCCCATCGGCTTCACCGTCTCCATCGCAGTCTCGCTGGCGGCCGACGGCGCGTACCGTCTGGCGGCGCGCGGCGGGGCCTGACCCGGGGTCAGCGGTCTTCGATGATCCTGAGCGAGGAATAGCGGCCGACGTCGTCGCGGAGGGGGGTGATGTCGAAGATCAGGATGATCTCGGTCCTCACGTCCTTCTTGATGATGAAATAGTAGTCGCCGGCGAGCTTCCGGACCAGGTCGATGCCCCGGCCGGTCTCGGAGACGAAATCGGTCACGTCCTCGCCCGTTTCGGCCGCCTGGTTGATGATCTGCTCCTGCTCCAGCACGCCGTTGATGCTGGCGAGGATCCTCTCGGTGGTGAGCATCCCCTTGTAGTCGTTGATGGAAAAGGCGTACTGTGTGTCCGAGCGGGCGAAGAAGATGTCCACGGATTCCCCCTCCCTCAGCTCCACGGGGAGGCGATCCTCCTTTTCCCTGGTGAAGCCGTGGGAGTGGTACACCGCGTTGATTGCCAGCTCGTTGAGCATCAGGCTCAGGGACATCCTGTTCACCACGGGGAGGCCCCAGCGCTCGATCTCCTCCAGTATCTTTCCGATGGCACCCTGGATCTGCCTCGATTTCGTGATCCGCACCCTCTTGGTCTCCTTCAGGCCCTGCAGGTAGTTGGCGAGGCCGAAAATGTTGTTACGGGTGATCAGCTTGTCGGCGAGGGTGACGATTACCTCCCTGCGGATGGGCTTGCAGAGGACGTTGCCGATCCCCTCCTTGAATATCCTGTCGAAAAAGGTATCGATGCGCTTGTCGGTGGTCATGATGGTGGGAAGGAAGGGGTAGTTCGCCCTGATGTAGTTGTAGAGATCGAAGGCGTTGTCTCCCGGCAGCTCCACCTCCGAGACCACCAGGTCGTAATCGAAGGACTTGAGCTTCGCCATGGCGTCATACGCGGACTCGCAGTGATCCGTGCGGTAGCCCAGATCCTGGAACATCTTCACCATCCCCTCGCGGTAGACGGAAAAATCGACGATAAGAATCGAGCGCATATCGGATAACCTCACGTCGGGCGGCGCCGGACCCCGGGGCGCGGTCCCTGATCATAGTGTGACGACTCCGGATAAAAAAACAACAGTAATATAAAATAGTAATTGAAAATTTTTTATATCTACCCCGATGATACTGGGAGAACCCTCAGGAGGAAGCAGTCTATGAAAAGGATTTTATGCCTCGCTTCGGCAATGGTGTTCGCGTGCGTTCTGGTGCTGCAGGCGCAGGAGCAGGGGGCGAAGAGCACCCTCACCTCGGAAAAACTCGACAAGCAGGAAAAGGATCTGGACGCACAGTATCTGGAGCTGACAAAACGTATGGAAGAGATCGTAAAGAACTATAAGCTCATGGAGATCAAGGACATCCGGATCGTACCGTACCAGACGGATTACAGGCTGGGATCCGATTATATCATGATAGAGAAGCACACCTTCATAAAGGACGATGAGCGTCCCAAGGAGGTGTCGGGGATCAAGACAAAGAGCATAAAGATCTACACGAACGGCTCGGCCATATCCAAGCTTGAATACGTGATATACGAGAAGCAGTACTACTCCGGCGTCGCCGACAAGGTGACCATTGTCGATCCGAGCCCCACGTCGGGGGGCATGGAGGATATAATCTTCACCCACGAGCGGCGCGGGAAGTACCTGATGAAGGACCAGAAGATGAAGGACATCAAGAACACAACCGCATATCCCATCAGGAACGAGCTGCGGCAGCTGTTCATGATCCCGAACCTCGCCGTCTTCAACAACGCCCTTCTGGTGACCGCCGAGGGGTACTACCAGTCGCTGAAAGACACCGATGCGATCATGATGGATTTCCTGAAATCATCGACGAAGTATTAGGATAACTCTCAACGAGCCGGCGAACGGCGGCGTCCTGAAGGGGGCGCCGCCGTTTTATTTCCCTGCCGGTGAAACCGGGACCCGGGCGCATCAACACCCATTTTTTTTATTGACAGGGCGGGGGTGATCATGGAGGGGTATGAGGAATTTCAGGCTTCGGTCAGCGGCATGAATCGGGGCCATCTGCAGGCACCGCCCGAGCGGTGCGGCGTGCAATGATAAATTTCCTGGAGGAACCAGATGAAGCTTGCGGTAGTGGGATCCGGTTATGTGGGACTTGTCACCGGGACGTGCTTTGCTGACATGGGGAACGATGTGTGGTGCATCGACGTAGACGAGAAGAAGATCGACGGACTGAAGAAGGGGATCCTCCCGATATACGAGCCGGGCCTGGAGGAGATGGTCAGGAGGAACTACGCCGAGGGGAGACTGCGGTTCACCACGAGCCTCGAGGAGGGGATCGAGAACGTGCTCTTCGTATTTATCGCCGTGGGCACACCCCCCGAGGAGGACGGTTCCGCCGACCTCCAGCACGTGCTGGGCGTGGCGCAGAGCATCGGGCGGATCATGAAGCGATACATGGTGGTGGTGAACAAATCCACCGTGCCGGTGGGGACGGCGGAGAAGGTGCGGGAAGCCATACGGGGTGAGCTGATGATGAGAAACATGGAGTCCCAGGAGTTCGACGTGGTCTCGAACCCGGAGTTCCTGAAGGAGGGGGACGCCATTGAGGATTTTCTGAAGCCCGACCGGGTGGTGGTGGGGACCGACAACCCGCGGACCGCGGAGCTCATGCGCGAGCTCTATTCCACCTTCCTGCGCCAGGGTGACCGTGTGCGCATCATGGACATCCCATCGGCGGAGCTCACCAAGTACGCGGCCAACGCGATGCTGGCAACGAGGATCAGCTTCATGAACGAACTGGCCCTGCTCTGCGAGAAAACGGGGGCGGATATCGAGAACGTGCGCCAGGGGATCGGCTCGGACCGCAGGATCGGGAGCTCATTCCTCTACGCCGGCATCGGCTACGGCGGCTCCTGCTTTCCCAAGGACGTGAAGGCCCTGATATACACCTCGAAGAAGAACGGTTTCAGCGCCTCCATCCTCAATGCGGTGGAGGAGGTGAACAGGAAGCAGCGGGAGTATTTCGTGCAGAAGGTGCTCTCCCACATGGGTGATGATTTGAAGGGGAAGACGCTCGCGGTATGGGGCCTCGCCTTCAAACCCCAGACAGACGACATGCGGGAGGCACCGGCGATCGACATCATCAGCGGGCTTCGTAACCGCGGGGCGCAGATACGCGCCCACGATCCCATCGCCATCGAGACCGCGCGGCAGGTGCTGGGCGACCAGGGAATCCAGTACAGCATTCACAACTACGAGGTACTGGAGGGGGCCGACGCGCTCCTGCTCCTCACCGAGTGGCACCACTTCCGAAGGCCGGATTTCGCTAAGATGAAATCGATGATGAAGGCCCCGGTCATCTTCGACGGAAGGAACCAGTACGACCCTGAGAGCATGAAGGAGCTGGGCTTCGTCTATTTCTCCATAGGTAGGAAGGCGGCGCGCTGAGGGCCCCTTACCGCGCCGGCGTCGACGGACCGGGAGCGATCCGGAAGCGGCATCCGGCGTGCCTTCACAGAACGAGCCCCAGGACACGGCAGGCGTTGCGCGTGGTGTACTTCGCCACCTCCTCCTCCGGCACCCCCAGAATCTCCGATGCGGCGTGCAGGGCGTGGACGATGTAGGCGGGCCGGTTGGGCACCCCACGATGCGGCAGCGGCAGTATGTCGGGCGCATCAGTCTCCAGGAGCAGCCTGTCGGGATAGACGTACCGCACCAGGGCGTCGCGGCGCCCGTTCCTCCCGTAGGTGAGCACCCCCCCCATGGAGAAGCAGAGGCCGAAGCGGCTCAGGTCTCTGGCCAGCTCCGCACTGCCGGTGAAGTTGTGAATGTAGCCGCCGGCGGCCGGGAGGCCCACACGCTTCAACGAGCGATGGAGCTCCCCGAAGGCCCTGCGGACGTGAATCACCACCGGCATATTTGTCTCACGGGCGACCGCCAGCTGCGTCTCGAAGATCGGCACCTGCTCCTCCAGCGATGGCGAGTCTATCATTCTGTCGAGCCCGATCTCCCCTATGGCGGCGGCGCCGAAATCGCGGGCCTTCGTAAGGATGTCCAGGTACCGGGGCTCCAGGGGGGACGCGATCCAGGGATGCATGCCGATGCTGAAGAGAACATTCGTCCTGCCGGCTGCCAGGTCCCTGGTGAGCGTCCAGAGGTGCGGCTCCACCGATGCGGTGACCATGGCGACCACGCCGGCATCATCGGCCTCACGGAGCACCGAATCCAGCTCATCCAGGAGCTCCCGGCGGTCCAGGTGGCAGTGGGCGTCGACGATCCGCATGGCTCGTGCCGCGCTACTCTCCGATCACCTTCACCAGTACCTTCTTCGGACGCAGGCCGTCGAACTCGCCGTAGAAGATCTGTTCCCAGGGGCCGAAGTCGAGCCGCCCACCGGTGATTGCCACCACCACCTCGCGCCCCATGACGGTGCGCTTGATGTGGGCGTCCCCGTTGTCCTCGCCGGTTCTGTTGTGCCGGTAGCGGGATACCGGCTCGTGGGGCGCCAGGCCCTCAAGGAAATCGTCGAAATCCTGCAGCAGTCCGCTCTCGGCGTCGTTGATGAAGACCGAGGCGGTGATGTGCATGGCGTTCACCAGGCAGAGACCCTCCCGGATCCCGCTCTTTCCAACGATATCCTCGACGGTGCCGGTGATGTTGATGTAGTCCCGCCGCTTTGTGACGTTGAAGGTGAGATACTCCGTATGCGACTTCATGGCACTACCTCCGGTATCCCCGCGTTGCGGGGGGTTCGATGCGGATATGAAGCGCCCCTAGGTCTTCGACCCGTCCTTGGTGCCGTCATCGGACAGGAGGTCGCCGTAGAGGCGGGTGGTGCATTCGGGGCACAGGCCGTGGGTGAAACGGGCGTCCGAGTGGAGCTGCATGAAGTGTTCCACCTGCTGCCAGTACCCCCGGTCGTCCCTGATCTTCTTGCAGGACGAGCATATGGGGAGCAGGCCGGTGAGGACGTTGACCCGCTCCAGCGCTTTCTCCAGGTCGCGCGTGCGCTCCTGTACCCGGTACTCCAACTGGTCACGGGCCAGGCGTAGCTCCTCCATGGCGACGTCGATGCGGGTTCGGGTCACCGTGAGCTCGCCGCTCATGAGGTTGAATGCCTCCGCAAGGTCGTCGAACTCGTCGAAGGTTCGCGACTCGATGCGCCCCTCCAGACGCCCCGAGGCGATCTCGCTGCAGCGCCGTATGAGCGCCTGGATGCGCCGGGAGAGCCCCCGCGAAAAGGAGAGGCCGAAGAGGAGCGCCAGGAGCAGGGAGGCCAGGAGGGAGATCACCCCCATGAGGCGTAACTGCGACAGCTTGTTGTCCACCTCGTCGGCCCTCATATCGATGCCGATGAGGTACCTTCCGCTGCCGTTTCGCAGCGGCGCGTAGCCCGAGAGGAAGGTTCCCCACTCGTCGCGGTAGAGCCTGTCGTCCACCGACGGCTCGTGGAAGCCCGCCAGCATCAGGGAGGTGACCGCGGTGTATTCGCGGCCCGGCTCGGCCTGCTTCTCCGTCTCGTCCGAATCGACCACGAAAAACACCCGGTTCCCCTCTCTCCTCATGATGTAGAGAAAGGCGATGTCCGGGTTGGTGCGGCGCATCCGGCGCATCCGCTCGAGGGTCGTGCGGTACGGATCGAGCGTGGTGTCCGCCGCGCCGCGGACTGCGGCGAGGTCGCGCGCGTCGATGCTCTCGCTCAGCAGTGCCGCGCTGTTCTGCAGCCGTGAACGAAGGCTGTGCATCATGTTGTCGATCGCCTCGTAATAGAAGAACGTTCCCACGCTCCCGGATACCAGAAATACCGCGATGAAGTGGCTCAGGAACAGCTTTGTCCCGAAGCGGATTCGAAGGCGCTTGATCAAGTTCATGGTATTCTCCGTGGTGCGATCGCAGTCTGACGTACAGTACCATTCTCCCGGTCGTGGTGTCAATGAAATTCATATCCGGTCACGACGGCGCCAGGGTCTTGTGCGGTTTCTATAGCGGCACGGAGTGGGGGAGTGTCGGCACGGACGCGACCGGCGTATTCCGATGGGGGGATCACCTCGCAACAATACTCGGTCCGTCCTCCCCGGATTGGTCCGTATCGCCCCTGAGCTCGTAGCGCTGTTCCCGGAGTTTCAGGCCCTTGTCGCTGCCCGGCATCGCCTGCACCGTCAGAAGCACCCGTGCCTCCTCGACGGTGAGGGTCACCCGGACCTGTCGCTCCCTCATGTCGTCGTCGCCGTGCAGGAGATCATCGTAGAGGCTGGCCGCAATTTTATAGAAGCGTGTCTCCTCGATCCCCGCGGCGAGCCCCCGTGCCTTCTGGGCCCTGAGCTCCTGGACGAACTGAAACATCACCGGGGCAAGGCTGTCGTAGCGGACCCTGCTGATCCGGGTGCATACGTAGGGTGGGGACTCCGATTTCATCATGCTGTTATATCCTGTCGTTTTCGCTGGCGGTGCGCCGTATACCGGAAATCCGATCGGTCATAACAATTGCCCTGTGGTATGTTGGTTGAAATTTGATTTTGGAAAGGATCTATCATACAGGTATTCTGTTCCGGTTGCAAGCAAAATATCGTTGAATGGGGAATAGCATCTCTGGAAGTCAGAGGGTGATCTCTGTGTCGATAAATACTCTTTAATTGCGTCAGCCACCGGGTGCGGGGGAGGCCGCCCGATGCTCCGTCTGCCGTACAGCAGCCGTTTCAGCGCTCGTCGTTCTTCCCCGCATTCAGAACATAGTCCGAATACGACCTGATCATGTCGTGCATCGATGTCCTGACCGCGCGGACCTCCTGGTCGTAGCCGTAGATCTCGAGATCAACCCCCGAGGTATCGTACGCCGGAGGCCCGGAAACATTGATTGCGGTGAGCGTCATCCTTGATCTCGTATCCTTCATGTCGATTTCAAGCCCTGTCCTGATGTAATAGCCGGGGATCTTGTGATACGGTATCATCACCGTGCCCGTGATCCTCCCCTCATCGGGATCCCTGCATTCAATATGAGCTTTTCCGAATATGAAGGTCGTGTCGATCCACTGCAGCGATCTGTCGTAGATCTGCTGCTTCCGGTACCCGTCGAATCTGAGGGTCTTCTCCATGGTCCGCTGTTCCTGAGTGGCCATGTTCACCGGTGCGGTCAGGCACGCCATCTGCGCCAGGGTCAGAAACACCATGGGAATACAGTATTTCATGGCACTCTCCTTGCAGGGGGGTGGCTTATTTGTATTGCCTGCGCGCCAAATAGCAACATATTTTTTTCCATCTGCAGCGGGATTGATCGTGCCGGGGGCTCCAGGGGTCTCTCGGGCGTGCCCCTCCCCGGGCACGGCGTGGGTATCGCCCGTCATCCCGTCGGGTCGGGCTTTTCAGGGCTTCGCTTCGCTCCGGTGCTTCGCACCGGCCTGCGGCCGCCCTTCAAATCCCTCACGCGTCTTCCCGTCGCTCCTGCTGCCAGGATGGCGGCGTGCGCGCCAAGCGCAGGATGTGCTGAACTGGCGCGCTCAAGCCGAGGGGCGTCTGTGTTGACCCGGTGGCGGGTCGGTCAAGTTTGTGAGGAGGGGGGTCTGCGCGTCCCCCTCCTCACACTCCACCCCCGCGCCCTTCAAGCGCCAGGGGGGCTTGTATCTTCAGTGCCGAGAATCAACCCTGTGC
>JAFGJK010000063.1 GCA_016929135.1 Spirochaetota bacterium
CCTGTTCCCTTTCCTTTGTTCCGGGTGATTGAGAACAGGATATAGCCATCTCCTGCTTCGTATGCCGGGCATGGAGGCCCCAATGCCTGACGAGGCAGGATGCCGACAGGAGGGCCAACACAGTTTATTGTGTTGTGCGGCTATCATAACAACCTATGTCTTAATATAATATACAATGGGTTTAACCCACTGGTTCACGGCCCGTGAAGAGATCATATCAGAGCATGTGAACCGGGAAAATAATCCCGGTAGAATAGCCAATGATCATGAGGAGAATGGAAACGGCAAAGGATATTAACGACAGAAGGGAGACCCCCGTCGTCCGCATGACCAGGTATCTGAAAGGAATGAATGCCGTCAGGGAAATAAAAAGGAGAAAAAACGGATCCTTTGAATAAAGGCTCAGGCGGGAAATGACGCCCGATATGGCGCAACCCGTTATCACCGAGAGGGCCGGAAAAATGTACACGACTAGAATCCTGGCGGCCTTTTCCGATGGTCTCGGAAAGAGCCGGGGATGCGACGTGCCTTCGCCATCCTCACTATCGCTTGAGTCGAAGACGACTATGTTAACGTACATGATGAACGCATCAAAAGGGAAGATGAGAGTGGGGAGAAGCGGGTAGTCATCAAAGCTGACCTCTGGTGTCGCCGCAAGCCAGCACATTGTGAGGAAAATTATCGGGAAGAACAACATCACAATTATTGATATAAATTTTACTATGTCCCGGGCCGGATTCTGCAACCTGATTGCTGCCTGTTCGAAAACAGGCCTCCCCTTTTCGCCAATACGATTATTGTACACATAGCGTAAAAGATAAAGATACAGAAAATATAGAAATACCAGGAGAAGAACATTGATTCTGGGTGGAATAAAATCGAATCCCCATGCGGCGGCATACGCAAAAAAAAGATAAAATATATCCATCAGTACCCAGGGAAGGTGTCTCCCTGTTCTTTTCATTCCATCCCTCCTTGTATAGCATCGCCGGTGCATCGTCCAATTTTGAAACGATCAGCCGGTATTTCTAAGAAATAGCGTTATTTGCAATACATAAAGTATTTGCTAAAATCTGTATTATATAAGAATTATTGCCTCATGTCAAATTTATAACGTTATTAATGCATAGGTCATTCCATACGACATACTGAGTTTTATCGGCCGTGATCCCATGCCGGTATGGCCCCGGAATTTCTGTCACGCTCCCCTTTTAAATTTTAATCTTCTCGCTTATGGTTTAAATGATGATATTGGCATAGCATACGGGAGAAAAGGTAACGTTAATAAGGCTATAATAAATTTTAAAAAATCAGCCGAACCGGAACGGGTTGCATGCATGGGACGTACTTTCTATTATAAATACAAATAAAATACAACGAATATTATGACTCACTATTAAAAATACCCATACTCTGGGAAAAGAGTCAATAGAAAACGTTGTCCGCTTACATTATATATGCGACATTGCAGTGGTTCTTTGCTTACCTGCCTTCATGAAACATATCATTCATCGCGGGGCCAAGGATATGCCGATTATGTCGTCATTTCAGTATCCCCGGACGTTTATTATTTGTGCGTACACAGAGATGAACGGGCCGGGGGGGGGGAGTAAAAAAAGCGCGAATACAGATAACTATTCTTCCGGTGAGGGGGCCGGTCAGGAGGAAGCCGGCCTGTAGGGAGGATGTAGCCTGCATATTCTGTGACATCAGCAGGCGTCCCTGGTATCGAGCATAACGAATAACGGTTTCGCCCGCTATTCTTCCGTTTTTCGCTTGATTGTCACCAGGCTTTCTGTTAGTATGCGCACCAAAGGAAATCATGCGGCATTATTACGGGATCCGTGGGCAACAATGCGGTTTTTCCCGATTTCGGCCGCACGTATAAATCAAGCGGGGGGCTGAACCGGCACTGCGGTACGCGTCATGGTGACAGGTCCGATACTGCTCATCGGGCCGCATGCCTTGTTTCGCAAATCACACAATGAAAATCAACCGTATAACAAACACCATCATTCTCATCAAGGGTATCCTTATGATACTTATCAGTATCATCCACACGATTGCGGTTTTTTTCGGATATACGGAAGTATTGGAAAATATGTCCGAATACTGGGCAATAAGCCATCAGCTTTGGTTCGGGGCTGCAGGAATGCTCTTTCTTTTTATCGGCACGGTCGACCTCCTGTCATATTCAGGGTTGAAGGAGGGCAAGAGTTATGCATGGAGATTCGCCTTCTGTTCCAGTGTATTCCCCGCAGTGCTGGGTCCTATCGGAACATATATTTTCAGAAACGACCCCACTATCCCTGTTTTCCCGATACTGATAATGATTCTTGGGTTCGTCTCATTCACCTCTCTGCTGATCAGCGGGAAGAACTATACAGCGGTATGAAAATCCACGATGGGGGCGCGGCCGGCACTGTGGCGCCGTACAACCATGGTATCGAGGCAGCCAGACCGGCACAAGGGATTGACGGTGCGCCGGTCCGCAAGGGATCATGGGCGCAATGACCGATATCGATGGGGGAATACCGGGAAGCGGGAGAAGAAAATGAAACAGCTGATTGTCGTGATCCTTCTGGCGATATCGGTGGCCGACTGCAGCTATTTGGGTACCTGCGTAAGCGGCGATTGTAAGCATGGAACAGGAACCTATGAATACAGGAACGGCAACAGGTATACCGGAGAATGGGAGCATTATATGCTCAACGGCAGTGGCACCTTTCACTTCAACACGGGCAAGTACGCCGGCGGAAGGTATGAGGGGACCTGGGTCAACAATAGAATGCAGGGGAAGGGGACATTTTACTATCCCAACGGTGACGTATACAGGGGTGAATTTTCAAATAACAGTCTCAACGGCCAGGGGACATACAGATATAATTCGGGAGAACTGAAGGGCTGCAGGTATGAAGGCGAATGGCGGAACAACAGGATGCACGGTTTCGGCATATTCTACTATGCCAAAGGCGACAGGTACGAAGGCCGGTGGGAGAACAATGAAATGAACGGAAAGGGAACATATATGTATTCCGACGGAAGACGGATTACCGGCACATGGAAAAACTCGGAATTCGTGGAATGATCCCTCATTGTCCCCAATGGGCGCCATCGCGGAGAGGCGCGGCACCTGGTAGTGCAGGTCAGTCTGACTCGCGCATGGGCTTCTTCCCGTCCAGCTCCGTCAGCAGCCTGTTGTGCGAAGAGCGTGTGATGGGGAACCAGATGAGCAGCGGCAGGCTGAATATGATGATAACGGCCGGCAGCGGGCCGAAGAACAGCCTGATGCCGAAGCGCGCCGCTTCGGTCTGGACTTGATTCGGGATGTAGCCGAAGAAATCAAGCGACCAGCCGATGGCGGCGACACCCAGGGCCGCGGTGATCTTCACCAGGAAGGCCCAGATGCCGTAGTATATCCCCTCCCTGCGCTCGCCTGTCTCTTTCTGGTCGTGCTCGATCACGTCGGGCAGCATGCTCCAGGGGAAGACATACTGGCTTGAAAAACCGAATCCGACGACAAAGGCAATGGGGTAGATCCAGAAGGAGGGCCCGTAGGGGAGAAAGAACAGGGAGATCATTGCGCAGCAGGCGATGAACAGTCCCAGTGCATAGGAGGGGCCCTTGTTGATGTGATCGGCGACCCATTTCCAGAAAAAGAGGAACAGGGCCAGGGCCCCCATCATGATGAACAGGACAATGGGTAGCTTTTGCTTCATGTTCAACTGGTAGTTCATGAAATAGGGGAAGAGGCCGGTCATCAGGGTAAAGCTGAAACTGCTGATCAGGAACGCCAGGACCAGCCTGATGAAGGGCCTGTTCCTCAGGGTCTGCAGCACCGCCTTCACCGGGGGTATCCTGGACTGCTGGTTCGCCATGTCCGGATTCTCCCTGACGGTCAGGGCGGAGATCAGAATGGTGGCGGTGGCGATCACCCCGAACACGGCTCCCATGGCACTGTAGGAAGCCCTCTCCGTAAGTCCGAGGGAATCACGCATCAGAGAGGCGACCAGCGTCGTGGCAACGGCCCCCGCGATATAGCCGGAGACGCCGTATATCTTCCGTACGGCGGTCAGGCTTGTGCGTTCATCGTAGTCGAGGGTCAGCTCCGGCGTCATGGCAAAATAGGGGACGCTGACGACGGTGTGAAACGTATCGAAGAGAAGGAAACTGAACAGAACGGTCACAAAGGCGACGGGGCCGGTCAGGCCGGCCGGAACGGAGAAGAGCAGCCAGACGCTGAAGCCGAAGGGGATTGCGCCGAAGAGCATGAAGGGCCTTCTTCTGCCGAAGCGGGTCTTTGTGCGGTCCGAGAGATAGCCGAAAAGAGGATCGTTGAACGCGTCCCAGCTGAGTTTCCCCACCAGCAAGGCAGTCCCGACCAGGGTCGGATTGTATGCCAGCACATCGGTATAGAAAAAGATCAGGAAGAACTGGAGGGATGATGTCATCATCGAGATGCCGAACTCGGCGATGCCGTAGAGCACCTTGACCTTGAGTGCCAACCTGGCGTGAGTCTGTGTCATTTTCATGTCCACGCTGTCCTCTCTGCTGTGTATGGATTAATTGGCCGCGGTATTCGTCTCAACGGAAATCCACGGGCCTGATCAACGCTTTTTCAGAATCATCTGCACTACCCTGCGGGAGGCGGCCATCGTACCGGAAACGCCGCCGCCGATTTTTTCACTCTGGCTGCCGATGAACCAGAGACCGTCGATGGGTGTCCGATGGGGGCCTCCGCTCTTCCCCATGACCGGAGCGCGGCCGCCAAAGGCATGATGCTTCAGGTGGGTTCTCTTTTTGAATTCATCGGGAGTCATTATCACTGTTGTCTTTACCCTTTTTCTCAACCCCGGCAGGTACTTCTCCACTTCCCTCAGCAGCGTGTCGCTCAACTCCTCGCCGCGGCTCGCCCAATCGCCCTTGTCCAGATGGTTGGGGGCAATGGTATATACCGTTACGGCATGCAATCCCTCGGGAGCCATTTCAGGAGAATGCAGAGACGGGACATACACTAGGAACCCGTCCCTCCCTTCATGATAGATCCCCTGCTGACAGCGGTTGACTGCATCCTCGATATCGTATGTCTGGTAATAATAGCACAGCCCGCCCGGCTGGTATCTCCCGATGTCATATTCAACGCCCAGGTGGATCATATGAACCGATTCCATCAGGGGGACGTCGTTGACCCTGCTGATGAATTCGGCCGGCAGATGCTCCTTCCCCACCAGATCGAACATGACCTCCCTGACGCCGCCGCTGGCAACGACCGTATCCGCCCTTTTGAACTCATGATCATTGTGGATGATACCCTTGACCCTTCCGTCCTGTACCGCGATTCTGTTGACCGGCGTATTTGTATAGATGGCACCCCCGCAGGAGCGGATCTTGTCCGCCAGCAGGGCCACCAGCTTTTCACACCCTCCCCGTACGTAATGATAACTGGGCCGAGGGCCGGCTTTTGAAACCTGAAGCGGCATCCGCTTGTCGAAGGGGGTTTCAACATTGATGGCGGGAACGGCCAGGGCGGAAAACTGGCTGGGGCGAACGACGAAATCCGCCAGGATGGACGTATAAAGGGCTTTCAGCTCAGGTCCCTGAAAAAAGTGATCCATCAATTGCGCGGCCGACCATTCACTCATCTCCCTGACCTTCTGAAATGCCCTCCATGTGCGGGCCCTGAGCAGGAATGATCGCAATCCGCCCGTTTGTTCTGATCTCCAGTGCAGGGCCATGAGATCCATCATCCGGTCATAAAACCTGTAGTATCTGTCCAGCCCCCCAGAATCCGATGGAAATACCCGTTTCAGGTAGTCCCTTCTCCAGTATGGCCCCCTGTACTCTCTCTGAGGCCAGATGGAAAAATCGGGGAAGACCAGTCCCCGCTCCTCTCGCTGCAGTTGCAGTTTCTCCTGTATCCCCAGCTCTTCAAGTATCAGTCCCGCCGGCTCCCCCCTGCCGAATCCCTCCAGCAGCATGGGCCCGAGATCCCACGAAAAGCCGTCCTGTTTCAATGTGGCCGTCACACCGCCCAGCTCGGGATACTGTTCGAAGACGGTGACGGAATGCCCATTCTCCTGAAGATAGGCCGCGGCCGTCAGCCCTGCGACGCCTGAACCGATTACTGCGATTGTTGCCATTGTCATCTCCGCACGACTCCATCGCTGAAGGCAATGGAGGGGGGGAATTGAATACTGCTTAATGTTGGTACAATATTGTAAAATATGCGTCATGTCAAATATTTTTATATAAAAATACGTAAATAATGATTTTTAATAAAAAAAATACTATAATATAGTATTTTTTATGTGCAGATTAGTGATGCTCATCTAAAAAATTGCAGGCAGGGCGCCTTCTGGGATTCATGAATCGTTGAGGATTTTCTCCCCTTCGGAGATCGGAGGCGTTATTGCTATCTGGACTGCTCGTGAATTATTGAGCCCTTCATGTACCCCAGTCGCTTGGAAATCATCAATGACGTGTTCTTGACCTCATATATGATTTCATCCAGGTCCTTCTGTATCTCTGCGGGGTTTCCAATAACGGCAAAGGCGGCCAGGAGATTCCCCTTGTCGTTAAAAATCGGTCCGCCGATGCTTGATGTGGGCGTCATCCCCTCTTCAAAAGAGAAGCTGATGCCCTCTTTTCTGACCCTGTCGAGTTCCTCATTGAAGTCCTTCAGATTGCCGATGCTCCTTTGAGAATACACCACGAATTCGTAGTCTTTCAGCATTTCGTCCCGCTGTTTTTTATCCAGAAATGCGTAGAGTATCTTGCCCGCGGCTGTGGTATGTATATCAATGCTGGCACCGACGCTGAAATAGGTGCTGAATCGATCCTTCGGCTCGACGCAATACAGGACGAAGACCTTGTCCCCGACCCGTATGCAGACATTGACCGTCATGTTGAATTTGAACGAGAGCCTTTCGATCCATACCATCGATTCCGTCAGGAGATCCATGTTCTTGGCGTATTTGAAGCCGAGATGCAGCAGGACCGGCCCCAATCGATACTTGGCTGAATTGGAATCCTTCGCGAGATAATTCAGGGCAGTGAGCGTCTTGACAATGCCCTGGACCGTCGTTTTGGGCAGATTCAGTCTTTCAGAGAAATCCGAGATTCCAAGGACGTCATCATTCTCCAGAAACAGCTCGAGAATGCTGGCCGCTCTGTGAATCGATTGGATCAGGCCCGGACTGTCGCTCTGGCTCTTCGTCTTTGATGGCATAGCTGTATATCGGGAATGAAGAAAAAATTTGAACTCATACTGAAAAGGGGAGATGGCGTATTCTGGGCAGAATGATCACGTCAAAAACCATGTCGCCCCCCGTCAACCTGCTCCGGGGCAGGTGAACGGCCATCGGCAGCGGAGCCCTCGAGACTGTTCCCGTGTCCGGCCCGGCGTATCCTTGACGGGGGCACAACCGCACGCCGAGGGTAATCACGGAATCAGCACGGATCCCGTGCTAACCACTCCCCGATGATTCAAGGTATAGAATCGGGTGCAATACCACAACACATTTTTTCACCGGCGGATTCGTTTTTCCTGCCGATGGCCACGTTTTCACAACCCGGGCCCTTCCCGTGGTGAGGATGCCCTTTCTTCCTGTGCCGCCGCTCCCAGGCCCTGCTGTTTTCAAATCTGCCATAAGGTATTTTTTTGTATATATATTTTGTTGGAATAATCCGCGGCTTGAGGATATGATTATTTTGTAGCTGAATATTTACCAAAGGGTTCAGATAATAGTATATTGTAAATAATGCATGCGCATCTGATTTTTCATTGATAATGAGTGATATAAATGGACGAACCGCTGGTACATGTTCTAAAGACAGATCACTCCCTTTCAGGACTCTCCAGCGATATATTTCAGTTCCCGGCAGGAAAATCCCCGCTGGCCATCGTATTTGTATCCCCCCATGTGGACTTCTCGGCCGTCACTACCCGATTACAGCAACTGGCCGGCGGTACTCCTCTGGTGGCATTATCCACCGCGGGCGAGCTGTGTTCCATCAATCAGGGCGAGCAGCTCTACTGCCCCACGGGACAGTCGTGGTCCACAGTGGTCGTAGAGGTATTCTCGCCTTCACTGATCAACACGGTCAGTATCCATGCCATCCCCCTGCCCAACGAGGACATTCGGCTCGGGATGCCGTCCGTTCCGTGGGAGGAGAGGGTAAAACGAATCACTCAGTCGCTGGCATCGGTCCAACCGTCCTTTCCGCTCAGCGTCCGTGACAGCTTCGCCTTGACCTTCATTGATGGAGTATCGGCCTGTGAGGGGCAATTCATGGAGGCGGTTTATGCCAGCGGCCGCTTCCCGGTGCTCTTTGTGGGGGGGTCTGCCGGCGGCAAGTTCGATTTCCAGCATACATACCTCTTTGAGGGATCCCGTGTGGTTGAGAACCATGCGGTGGTGATTTTTGTGAAGGTCGCCCCCGGCATGGCGTACAGTGTTCTCAAGTCTCACAATTTCCGTAAGACCGGTGTTTCCTTTGTCGTTGTCGACGCCGACCCTGACCGGCGTACCGTATCTCAAGTCCAGGATTCACAATCGGGTCAGATCCTTCCCCTGGTCGACTATCTGACCGGACTGCTGGATGTACAGCCGGGTGAACTTGAAAATAGACTGACCGGCTACACCTTCGGCATAGAGCTGGAGGGGGAACTGTATATACGCACCGCAAGAGTCATCGATCGGGAAGAAAGGGTGATAACATTCTACTGCGACATCAGTCCCGGTGATGAGCTCTTTCTGCTTGAGGCCACCGATTTCATTGAAACGACGCAACGCGACTTCGACGATTTTCTGCGGGGCAAACCCAGGCCAGTTGCCGCAATCCTGAACGACTGTATCCAGCGCCGCATCAATAATTCAAGCGAGCTCAGCGATCTTCATTCCCACTGGCCGTTCCCCATGGCCGGTTTTTCCACTTTCGGCGAGATATTCGGCATCAACATCAATCAGACATTGACCGCCATAGTGTTCTTCGAGGACAAGGACGGGCGCTTCCGTGATGCCTTCATCGACAATTTCCCCGCCATCTATGCGGGCTTCGCCCAGACCAGGCTGCATAGACTGATGATACTGAACCGGCTGCTGATCCGCGCTGCCGACCAGATGAACAAGATGACCGTGGGGGAGCTGCCTCTGAAGCCGCTTCTGGGGAAATATCCCGACGAGATCGGTTACCTCGCCAATGCCTTTCATCGATTGATGGAGAAGCTGCTGAATAATCAGAAAGAGATGGCCCAGATTATCGAGTTTCTCCCTGATCCGTCATTTGTCATCGATCAGGACCAGAAGGTGGTATTCTGGAATAAGGCGATGGAGCAGTTGACCGGAATGAAGAAGGGGGATATAATCGGGAAGGGCGATTACGCGTATGCCATTCCCCTGTACCGGGAGCGGAAACCGATTCTGATCGATTCAATATTTAATTCCGGTACCGAATTGGATGAAAGGTATCAATCTGTGCATCATGTGGACAACGCTGTGTATATGGAGACATACATCCCTCATATGAAACAGAATACCGGTGCATATCTCTGGGCGGCGGCGGCCCCGTTGTTCAATTCAACTGGCCAGCGCATCGGAGCCATCGAGGTTATTCGAGACATCACCGCGCACAAGCATGCCGAAAGGGCTCTGGAGAAATCGCTGGAGGAAAAGAACATTCTATTAAAGGAACTCCAGCATCGTATCAAGAATAATCTCAATATCATTGCGAGCCTCCTGTCCCTGGCGACGAGGGATCTGAACGACGATCATTCGATAAAGGTTTTCAATGACGCCGTTTCCAGAATTCTTGCCATATCGCGATTATACGAGCAGCTGAATACTGCCGATAACCCGCAGAAGGTAGATTTGGATGAGTACATCAGAAGAATGACGGTCTCGCTCATCGATACCTACACCTCGGTCAACAATCGCATCAATCCTGTAATGAAGCTCGAAGAGATAGAGCTGGATGTCAAGCGCGCGGTATCCCTCGGGCTGATACTGAATGAGTCGATAACCAATACAATAAAGTACGCCTATCCTGAAGCCTCGAACGGAAATCTGAACGTCAGTCTCGGCAAAAGCGGCGAATTCATCAGCCTCACTGTTTCCGATAACGGCATCGGCCTCCCCGAGGCAGTCAGGAGCGGCAGTTCGCGGGGGATGGGATTGCAGCTCATTGAGATGCTGACGAAGCAGATTGATGGGGAGCTGGTAATTGATTCCGGGAATGGTACGTCCGTACGGGTGATATTCAGGGAGTGATTTCTCCTGCCTTCATTACATAAAAAGATTGATCCGTCAATAACCGGCGCTGTTCGCCATCGACTTTCAAGGATTGCGTTGCGCCGGGACCGGCAGATGGAGAATCGCCGCTATCCCTACAGTATCTTTCGTTCTGGGGGTCATCACGCCTGGCGACGTGCGGGGAGTGGGGGATACAAGGTTTTTTTTGAAATTGGTGATAGAATCTGACAGAGGTATTCTCAGTCGAAGCGCAAGGATTCGACGGTTATCACCGTTGAGTTGCCGCGCATTGGACCTGATGTCAACGGTCCTGCGGTCACGATGGATCCGCCGGAAAGAGCCGGCTGCATCTTTTCGGCCGATGATCTCTAGTCGATATTCGGCACGAAGATCACATCGTTGAACTTTCCCCATGATGCGGAGCTGGGCACAACCGCCCAGATCAGACCGTCTTCGCTGTAGAGGATGCGCCCGCTGGGACCCACCGCGATGAATCTCCCGTTTCCGTAGGTCACCGCGGTGAGCCAGATGCCGGTGCTGTCGATCTGTTCGTTGATCCAGGCAGTGCCGTTTTCCGAGTAGCAGACAAAGCTGTTGGTGCCGCCGGCCCCCACGGCCACGTACCTGCCCCTGCCGTAGGCGATGCCGTAGAGGTTGACGGGGGTGGCCATGGGATTGAGGTTCTGGGTCCAGTTGATGCCGTCGAAGGACATTATGATGACAGGATAATTGCTGCCATTGTATCCCGCGGCAATGAAATGGTCATTCGCGAAAATTACTTTCTGGAAAAAACAGCCGCTGATTGGCGTCGCGGCGTACCAGGTCGCTCCATCGAAGGAATACGAGGGGCTGTTCGCCGGATCGTTGCCGATGGCGACGAAGACATGATTCCCGTAGGCAATTGAGTTGAACTGCCCCGTAGCCGGATTATACATCACCGTGTAGCCCCCGGAGCCGTCCGTTTTATAGACAAAGGGGTTTCCCCCGCTGATGCCGACGACATAGAAGCTGAAGGCATCGATGCCGATGGTATCGCGGGGTATGTATCCTACAGTAGAGGAAAAGGTCCCCCAGTTGACCAGGTCCAGTGACGTCTGGTAACCGACGGGATTGTCCGATACATAGAAAAACCTGCCGTTCACGTAGGTTATGGATACTATGTCACGTCCGGTCGTTGAAAGCAGTATCCATGCCTTTCCGTCCCGGGATACCACGACATTGCCTCCATCCGAGCCCGCCACGAAGAGACCGCTGTCTGACGTGAAGAGGTTGTCCAGCGCCTCATCGGTGCCGATGGCGCAGGAGGTGAAGCCGATGGCGAGAAGAAACAGCAATGAATAAATGCTAAACCGCATCGGACCTTGTAATCGGTGAAAGTAGATATCGTATCGGGTTTTGCATGGCAGCCATGATTAATCAGTAACCCAGAATGGCACGTCGATGCTGAGTTACGGTTATATAATGAGCGATACAATTCATTCCGTCAAAGGAAATTTTCTGTATTTTAGATAAATATTATGAGAAGAGATACGGAGCGCCACCCGGCAATCCCCTCAGCGGGCGAGCGCCACTTCGCCGGTATCGAGCGGATTGTATTTCACGGCGATGATGTCCCCCTCACGGGGAAGGTGTACCCTGGGAAGGACGAGCCGGACCGTTGTTTCAAACTCTCCGCCCTCTTCCGGCATTATCTTCAATGTGAGTTGTGCCACAGGGCTATGATTGACAAGAATCCCCGTATCCACGATTTTCAGGACCTCCGCCCTGGCGGGAATGCCGGATTCTCTCGCCCGCTGCTCTCTTTGGGAGCATTCGAGCTGGTTCTCGGCCAGTGAAAAGGCCCCGGCATAGGTTGCCAGCTTCCTTTTCCCGAATAGGAGCTTTGCGATCCGGCCGAGGATTCCCTTCCCCTGTACGATGCTCCTCGCAGTATTCAGCTCATTCTCATAGTCGGACATCTTCATGGCGTTCTCCATTCTACGGGATCACTGCTGTAAAAGTTGTTGCATCAGACCAGGGGCGATCATCTGCGGGGGGGCGCTCCCTATGATCTCCTCGGCCCTTGCCTCACCGAGATGTTCAACCGCCGTACAATAGGCGAAGACCAGGGACACCCGGTTTTTATTTTTCTCGGATAGATCGCCGCGCCATGACCAGTAGGCAATGTCTCTTTTGAAATTCAACAGTACCTTCCCCAGGTCGTGAAAGGTCCAGTCGCTCTTTTTTAAATAGTAGTGGAGCCGGGGTTCATCGTCGCTTCTGCCAATAATCTCGTCATGGATGGCCTTGCCACGCCTACTCATCTCTTCCAGTGTCAAACCGAGCAGTCTGTTGACGGGGGCATCGGCATCCCCCGGTTCCTCCCATGAAAGTCCCCGCAGGAATTTCCTGAGATCCTCTTCCGTCCTGGTTTTTTCGGAATGAGATCGATATATCAGAAATAGAATGAAAACGAGACAGAAGACGCCCCATAGAACGACCGGCACCGTCCCCACCTTGAGGAGTGCGAGCACAACAACGCTTATTGCCAGTAGGACGCAGACAGTGATATAGATCGTTCCTCTTGATTTCGTCCCCTTGCACAGACACAGAGGGCAGTAGGTGAACACCCTGCCGATACCATCGGTTTCAATTTTTGACCCTCTGGAGGCCTGCATCAAAAAAGTTCTTTTATCCTCTTCGCAAATCGGTCTGCCGCAGCGGTCGCACAGGGTGCGTGCTGTAACACCGGGATGATATGCGCAGTCTGTCATGGTCCCTCCGTATACTCCGCACGGTATGTATCATGGGCGCTTCATCCGCCCTTCACGATCCACAGGAGATGTCCGCAGTGCCTGCACTCTGTCCAGTAGATGCGTTTGTTGCCATCATGGTACTGCCACTCTCCGCCGTAGAAAATATCCCCTTTCCCCCCGATGGTGTCAAATTCCACCAGCTCGCCCTTGGGGAAGAACCTGCCGCAATTGGGACAGCGGAGCGAACGCAGTAAAAGTATAACAACCACTATGAGCCAGGAGGTTACGGTGATTCCCAAAAACGGATACGTATAAGGGGAACGAGTTCTGTACAGTACCGCCAGCGTAATTAATTGTGCGAATAGAAGCACGATATGGATCGCAATGTATTTGAGCTGTCCCTGGTCTCTTGCCTCTCTTTCACTGAACTCCCTCTCGTAATCCTCAAGGGTCACCCTGCGTCTCCTTTTATCCGGCATTGCCGCTCCCCCATATTTATTTCAACCCTGTCTTCTGACGAGAATCGTATAGCCGCAGTATCTGCAGTGTGTCTTGAATTCCCGGACTGTCGTCTGTCGGTAGTAGGTGCCGCCGTTGCTGGTGAAAGAAGGCCCCTGGTTCTGGTACGTCCGGTTCAGTTCAAGTTTGCCGCGGGAGAAGAAGCGCTCGCAATCGGGGCAGCGCAAGAATTCCAGGACCGGGATCGCTATGAGCACCGCAACAATTATCCCGGCGCCGATGGAAAAGGGGACCAGTGCCTGTGAGGCAACGGCATGGAATGCGCTGTCACTGGCCGCATCTTCAGCCGCCATATACAGTATGACACCCGTCGTCGTGAGAAGCATAAAAAGGAGCAGCGAGGAAACCGCATAGAGTATCTGCTTGTTTTCTTCGTTCTTTCTATCCTTTTTTTTTCTCGCCATCCGTTTTATCCCGTTATCAGAAGCCCGCAGCGATGAAATACCGGCTCCATTCCTGCATCGCCATGACGGATATCATTTCTCTGTTCGTTTCAGAAAATTACCATTGTCACTCCCACAGGGTGTAAAGCGCGGTTAAGGTTGTCGTTGTCGCGAATGATAAGCTCCTGTGCCGAACCAGGCTGTTATGCCACCCCCATGCGGGTGGAGAGCATGCTCCCGCCGCACGGTGAAGCATTATACAGATGGTGTGGCATTCACGCTAACGGTTGCGGCATTTATCCTGACGGTTGCGGCATTTTCGCGGGATTCATCTTCTTTTGAGGAGTGATCCAGGATTGATTCCAAAACGTTTTTTAAATGCATAGGCAAAGTGGCTTAAATTGCTGTACCCCACCAGATTGGCGGTTTCCGTTACCGTGTATGAACCCTCCTCGAGGAGGATCTTCGCCCTGTTGAGCCGCTCTTCACGGAGGTAGGCGAAGACCGAATAGCCGAAGAGCTCCTTGAATCCGTATTTCAATTTGTTGGTATTTACATTGACCTGTTTCGCGAGGCAGGTCAACGACGGGGGAAAATCCATGTCTCTCAGAAGGATTTCCCTTGCCGAGTGTATTCGCTTCTTGTCCTCCGGGGTAATGATGACGGGACTGGGCGAAGATATCCCGGTCTGCATCTGATCCAGACGCAGGGCGATCAGTTCCAGTACCTTTGATTCCAGAAATATGTGTTTTAAAGAATGCTCATAGGGGCAGTTGAGGATTTGATGAATGACCAGCTTCATGGCCGGCGTAATTTTCCTTTTATCGTAAAAGACTACACTGCCCGGCTTCTTTATGAATTGCATCAATTCGGGGGATAGCGGCGCCGCATCTTTATCTATAAATTGGGCCAGAAAGGCGGGTGTGACATGTATGCTGAAACCATGGACCTGCTGATTTGCCGGAAATTCCATCTCGAACCGAGTGCCCGGAGCCCCCAACATGGTGTCCCCCTTGTTGCCCACGAGAGGTTCATGCAATCCCGGTATCGTAACCCTGATATCATGGCCGGAGAGATAAAAGGCGATCTGCAGGACGTCTTCCGGGATATTGGGCCTGGCGATTGCCTTTGTGTTTTCCGTCCGCTGGTATATAACGACGATATTCAAGTCCTCATGGAATTGGATGACTCTCATCGTCCCCTTGACTATCTCTCCGGGAATTTCATAGAGGGCTTCGGAGTATTTCGGATGCCCCGTGGTGAAGAGATTGGTTGTCTTTTTCTCTGGATCGAAGGGCGGTTTGTCGGGTGTTGTCATCATTTCAGTACAGGTCTTTTATAGTGTCTTTCATCGGTTCGCATCAATAACAGGCGGAAAAGGCATCTGTCTCCATATAATTCCATGAACTCACTATCATAGAGTTCATTTTTTTGGGGAATAGACCCTGGGGTATCCATCACATCTGCTCTATGGACCACACGGAACCCCTCATGAGATTTCCGGTATCAGTTATGCTCCCTATTGTCATTCATTTTTTCTTTTCCCGGATAACTTTCCCGGGAATGCAATTGTGTACGGAAACCGCGGTATCGCTTTCTACTCCCGCTGCCGGCGAGAGGATTCTCCCCCTCCTGGCGGGCACGGTCGAACCCTCCGCATGCTTTCGCGGCGCCGGGGCCGTGAGGGCCCTCGGCGCCCCCCATGGGCTCACCGTGGGAAGGGTGATCCTGGCATTCTCCGGTGGATAAAAAGGCTTGACGCTGTGGATGAAACGGATAACTCTATCATGGCGGTGAGTGGCCCGCCGGTCCGTCTGCGTCAAACGATGCGGCTTCGCGGGCCCTGCCGGGGAGTGTCGCGACCGGAGTTATGTTTGCGCCAGGGGGCTGTCATGAAAAAATGTTCATTGCTTTTCTGCCTGTTGTTCACGGGGTGTGCCTCGTTGATGCAATCACAGTCTCTCGTCAGGCCGCCGGAATTGTCATTTGTCGACGCGGCTCCGCACAGCTTCTCATTGACCGGCTGCAAGGTGGATGTCAGGCTCCGGGCGAAGAATCCCAATCCCTTTTCGATCAACCTCGAGACGATGGACGTGCTCCTCTACATAAACGACCAGAAGACCGTGAGCACCGCTTTCAACAACATATCGCTGAGGGCGAATGGCACGAGCCCCCTCAACTCGACCGTAACAATCCCCTACGTCCGCTCGGGCCTCGCGCTCATGGCGGCCCTGCGAAGCAGGTCCGGGCTCAGATACAAGCTTGTCGGCGTGGCCCATTATAAAACCCCCCTGGGTACCATTCAGTTTCCCCTGACGCTCTACAAGAACTGATGGCGGCGGAGACGCCGCGGCCGCAGGGGGGCCCCATCGGCGCTTGCGGCAGCGTTTTTATTGATTCATGAGGAGGGTGTGGCCGGTACTATTGTGCCGTACCGACTCGGCATCGGGACCGATACCATCCCGCCTCACAGAATTGCCGTTATTGTGTAAACCTATATCATACTGGTTGACAAAAAGAGGGGGTGGAGAAATCCTGTCCACAGGGAGATTAATGAAAGATCAGATTTCATGTCTCTCCAATGGGCTCCGCGGACTGTTTGCAGCCGTTATCGGACCGGATGCCAGGCGCCCATTATCAAAGAACAGGGAGGGTGCCATGCACGAATACCAATCAGGCACTTACTGCAGCGCCATTCAGTGCAGGAAGCACGAAGAGATCGCCTTTTTTTCCGACACGCAGTACTTCGAACAAAAAAAGCAGATCTGCAGGGACTGCGCCGCCTGGCAGTTCTATTGCTGGCTCAATTCCGGCAAGTGGAAGATCACCGGTTCCCAGGCAGACGGTTCAAAATGGACTGTCGAGATTCCCAAACCCGCTTTTCTTACAGGTTACGAAAACCTGAATGAAGCGTATGGTGAAGAGCTGATGCGCATTATGGGGAGATAATGGCGTTATTGCTCCCCGTTAGATCCATCTCCGGGTAACGATAACCCCCGGCTGCGCGCGCAGCATCTTTGTTCTACTCAGATGTATCTGACAAGGGGAGGTATGCGCCCGTTTCATGTAACGGAATGGCTGTCAATAATCATCTCTGATCGCGTAAGGCATATTTCCCCGAATCCCCTCGATTTCATCAGTAACAATTCACGTGTCCGCGCTCAAACTGCCTTTTCATTTCCATGAACGGTCATGAGCCGCTCCTCGTGTTGCCGTGCCCACCCTGTGCGGCGTGTGAAAAAAAGCTGGAACCGAATCCTGATAAAAGAAAAAGGATTGTGTATCCCCCTCTCCGGCATTATAATCCGACAATAGGCCTGTTCCGCTTTGAAATGGCCGCAAGGGGGCACTACAATGAAGACATGGTTCATTACCGGGACCTCCCGGGGATTCGGATATGAGTGGGCCGGCGCCGCCCTGGCACGGGGTGACAGGGTCGCCGCGACGGCGCGCAACACCGATTCGCTGAGGGAATTGAAGGAGGAGCACAGGGATAATCTGCTCCCCCTGCGGCTCGATGTAACCGACAGGGGCGGGGCCTTCGACGCGGTGAAGCTGGCCTGCGATCATTTCGGCAGCCTGGACGTGGTGGTCAACAACGCCGGGTACGGCCTCTTTGGTGCCGTTGAAGAGATCACCGAGGCCCAGGCGCGGGACCAGATGGAGACCAACTTTTTCGGCGCACTCTGGGTTACCCAGGCGGTCCTTCCGTACCTGCGGGGACAGGGGAGCGGCCACATAATCCAGGTCTCCAGCATCGGCGGCGTGGTCGCCTTCCCCAATCTGGGCCTGTACCACGCCTCGAAGTGGGCGTTGGAGGGGCTGAGCGAGTCACTGAGCCGGGAGGTGGCGCAGTTCGGGATAAAGGTGACCATCGTGGAGCCGGGAGGATTCAGCACCGACTGGTCCGGCAGCTCGGCGGTGCACGCGGCGGGGATGTCGCAGTACGAGTCCATACGCTCCGACCGCCCCACCACCAGGGTGAAGCGGGGCGATCCGCGGGCCACTGCCTCGGTGATGCTGCGACTCGCGGATTCGCCGAACCCGCCGCTGCGCCTTCTCTTCGGTAATTTCGCCTCGGACTACGTCAAGCAGGTGTACCCGGAGCGGCTGGCCACCTGGGCGGAATGGGAGACACTGGCCCGCTCGGCGGACGGGTTCTGAGCCGTTGCGGCGGCAATCTATCGAAAGGAGGCGGGGCTAGATGATACCTGAAACCCTTCTGGGTATGGGAAGAAACTTCATGGAATCGAGAGTTCTCCTGACGGCAGCGGAGCTCGATGTCTTCAGCGCCTTGAGGGACAGGCCCCTGACGGCGCGGGAGGCAGCGGAACGGCTGGGGGTGACGCGGCGCGGCATCACCGTGCTCCTGGACGCGCTGGCCTCCATGTGCCTGGTGGAAAAACGGGAGGGGGTTTACTCCTGTCCGGACGCCGTGGCACCCCTGCTCGCGAAGGACTCGCCTGAATCGATTCTGCCCATGGTGCTTCATGCAGCGGGGCTGTGGCGGCGGTGGTCCGATCTGACGGAGATTGTCCGCAGCGGACGGGAAGGGGCCGGTCCCGCCGCCACCCGTAGCGAAGGCGAGCAGGAGGCTTTCATCGGAGCGATGCACGCCGTCGCCTGCCGCGTTGCCCCGGGGATCATCGCGGCGATCGGCCCAGGTGCCGCCGGAAGGCTGCTTGATATCGGCGGCGCCTCGGGATCGTACACACAGGCCTTTCTCGAGGCGTCCCACTCCCTGCGGGCGACGCTCTTCGACCTGCCGCCGGTCATCGAAATGGCGCGGCGCCGCCTCGCCGGCACCGGCGTGTTCGATCGCGTGACCTTCATCGCCGGAGATTTCTACAGAGACGGGCTGCCGGAGGGATACGATCTGGCGCTTCTCTCGGCGATCATCCACCAGAACAGCCCCGCGCAGAACCTTGATCTGTACAAAAAGATACACCTGTCACTACAGAAGGGGGGGCGGCTCGTGATACGGGACCATGTCATGAGCCCGGACCATACCAGGCCCGCTGCCGGCGCGCTCTTCGCGGTGAACATGCTGGTGGGGACCGCAGGCGGCGGCACTTACGACTTTGATGAGATCAGGGAGGGGCTTGAGGCCGCGGGGTTCGGGCGCGTGCGGCTCATGCAGGCCGACGAGCGGATGAACGGCCTGGTGGAGGCATTCAAGGAGTGACGGCGGCGGCGGGTACCTGCCGCAACCGTTCGCAGGGTGGTGATCGCGACACGACGCCGTACAGGCGGCGCTGACCGTGATTTGCCCGGCAGCCGGGACTGTGTGGCGTGCGTTCGGACGGAAAGGGGGAGTCTCCGTGTGCGCCCCAACGGGCGGCGCCGAAACCGCTTCATGATTCTGCGGATACGTCCAGGACCTTCCTTATAGTTGAATTCAGATCGTTCATCATGGCAGGCTTCTGCAGTATTGCGGTTATACCGGTCTGCTGCGCTGCATCCTCTATCTCCTTGCTTATGAAGCCTGACGAGAGTATTATTCTGATATCGCTCCTGATTTTTTTCATTTCAGCCGCTATTACCAGTCCGGTCATGCGGGGCATGGCGTAGTCGGTTACCACAACATCGAAACCACGGGGATTCGCGCGCAATTTTTCCAGTGCCTGCCTCGGGTCGTGGCATGCCGTCACGGTGTAGCCGAGGTTCTCGAGTATGGCGGCATAAGAATTGAGAATTGATCGCTCATCGTCTATCAGAAGGATTTGTTCTGTTCCGCCGGTCGGTTGATCCTTCATCGTTACGCGGGCGGGGTGTTCATCCTCCGAGGTGATCGCCGGCAGTATGACGTTGAATGTCGAGCCCTTCCCCTTTTCACTGTAAACGGTGACGATACCGTTCAGGTTCCTCACGATGCCGTGCACGACCGACAGGCCCAGTCCCGTTCCCTGGCCGTCGGTTTTTGTCGTAAAAAAGGGATCGAATATCCTATCCAGCAATTCCCGGTCGATGCCCCGGCCGGAATCGGATACCGAAAGCTGAACATGGGGTCCCTCGTTCAGTCCGGGGTGGAGTCTTGTGAATTCCGCATCGACCTCGATATCCACGAGGGTGACATCGATCATACCGGTTCCTCCCTCAAAGGCCTGCACGGCATTGGTGCAGAGATTGATGAGTATCTGGTTGAGCTGAGTCCTGTCTCCCAGTATAAGATATCCGCTTTTTATTGAATGATAGATATCGATGCTCGTCGGGGTGGACGCTCTGACAAGGTTCAGCGTGTCCGCTACCACCGCAGAGGGCGCAATCGGTTTGAGATTCGTTTCCGAAGGGCGGCTGAATGCTAAAATTTGTCTCACCAGATCCCTGGCCCTTTCCGCGGCTTTGAGTATGTCCTCGAGGTTTCTTTTGGTCATTTCCTTATCGTCCAGAGTCATGAGCGATATCTGGACGAAGCCGAAAATGCTCGCGAGAATATTGTTGAAGTCATGGGCGATCCCGCCCGCCAGGGTCCCCACGGCCTCGATTTTTTGCGCCTGGCCCAGCCTCTTCTCGATCTGGAGTTCCTGGGTGATGTCGTGGCCGATTTCCATGTAGCTGTGAATGGTCCCCTTCTCGTCCTTTATGGGGATTATGAGCGTATCCACGATGATGCCTTCGTTCCCCGCCCCCTTCATCATGAGCCGTCCCGACCATGCGGAGCCACTTTCGAGCCTGGCCCATATCTCATGCGGCGGAATGTTGCCGAGATTCGTCAGCTCCGGCTCGGTGCCGATCAATTCCTTCAGCGTCCTGCCGGTCTGGCTTTCCATTACCTGGTTTGCCCATCTGATTTTTCTGTCGGGACCGATGGTCACGACCGTTTCCATCGTATGGGAGGCGATCTCATTGAATGTCTGGATCGTTTTCTCGAGCGGTTCTCCTATCCTCTTCGACAGGAAGAGGATCCCGGCGGCGGCGGTGAGGAGGAAGAGCAGTCCGCAGAAGGCGATGAATACGAGCATGGATTTTGCCGGATCCATTATTTCATCGCGGTTCTGCGTGAAGGCCACGCTCCACCCCGTTGTGGGGATGGGGGCAAAGCCGGCTATTTTTTCTATACCGTTATAGACGTATTCCTCTGAGCCGGTTTCATGGTTCAGCATCTTTTGTGTGATTCTTTTCATGCCCGGCAGGTCGTGCAGGTTGGTCTTTAGAATATGCCCCTTGTCAATATGTATGATGATCGAGCCGTCCGTATCCACCACGAAGGGATAACCGGTATTCCCCAGTTTGATCGAGGTGATGTTCGCAATCATATAGTCGATATTCAGCGTTCCCGCGGCGATTCCCAGGAAATCGCCGCGTTTCGTCACTATCGGTGCGGCAACGACCATGATCAGTCTTCCCGTCGCTTTGGACACTACGGGCTTGCTGAAATTCGGCACCCCCTTGCGTGCCTGCGTGAAGTATTCACGGGAGGATACATCTATTCCCCTTCTTTTCCTGTCAACGGCATCCGATCGTATAATGCCCTGTCTGTCCGTAATGAAGAGCCCTTCGTAATTCCTCCCTATCGTTCTGTATATTTCCGACAGGATTGCGTCGGACAGGGCATAGTTGCCCGTGCTGGCGGCCTGGACGATATACGGATTTGCCGATACCGAACGTATGAATTTGATCTCCAGGGACATCGTCATCTCGACGATCGACGCCACATCCTTCGCTATCTGAGTCCCCTTTTCGCGCGATAGGGATTCCAGGGATGTTGAAAGCTTCGCATAGGTGATAATTCCGGCTATGAAAAAGGGGATTAATATCACCCCGGCTGCCCCGAGGATAATGCTGTTTCTGATCGATATCTCTTTCATCTCTGACAGGTGTTGTAATGCCTACGGCTGTCTCCCTTTAAACGTCGGTATTTCCTCTGGAGCCGGATTGCATTCGATCCGCGGGGAGCGGCCGGGTCGGTTCATGGGGCAGTACATGGCGCCCCTGAATGCCGCCTTGAGACCGGGGTGCCGTTGACGGCGCGGCCCGGTCGCCAGGTTCTGTGGCGTTTCATATTCCTCCGGCATCAATGCATCACCACGATACCGTCGTATCACCGCAGAATCGCGCACTGAACTGCTGTCGTACTGCGGACCGGAGCCGGGAACCACTGGAGGAGCCTCGCTGCTCGGCTTGCACGGGGAAAAGTGCAAATGGAGGGTACGGAACAGCATAGTCACTGAAGTATATGACGTGAATTGATTTTGTCAAGGGTTATATGCTCCCCCGTCAGTGCGGATACGGAGGGTACTCCAGTGGTATCAATCTTTAGATTTCATGCATGCTCAGATCATCCAGGAGGGGAATGGCGGGGCGGCGCGATTTCCCATAATACGGGAAAGGCTTTCGGCCCTTCAGGGGTCCAATACACCCCTGCGGGGATGCCATTTTTGTGCTTGCCGATGTTCCTTTTTCCCGCACATATATTCGTCAAGGGCAAGTGTATCACGATGGCATTTAAAATTGTGGGAAACACCGTCGTCGGTCATCGCATCACGGGCGCGAAGGGGCTGGTGCGGTACGGAACACACGGGAATCCCTCTTTCCCGGCCTGATATGAAGGGGAGAGAAGCGATGGGCAGGATATTCGTTGTCACCGGCGCGATCGGGTCCGGGAAGACCACAGGGTTGATGGAATGGGCGGCGCGGCAGGACCGCGTCGACGGGATCCTGCAGCCGGTGATCGGCGGGAAGCGATATATGTATCACATTGCCTCGTCGACGCAACGGCGCCTCGAGCTGGACGAGGGGGCTCCCGACGACGGGGCGATCAGGATCGGAAAATACAGCTTCGACAGGGATGTGTTCCGGTGGGGGAGGGCGCGGCTTGAGCGGGCCTTCAGGGACGATGTCCGCTGGCTGGTGATAGACGAGGTGGGGCCGCTGGAGCTGGCCGGCGGCGGCCTGGAACCCGCTCTCGGAAGGATCATCGCCGGCCGGCGTCAATTCCACGGGGCCATCGTCCTGGTCATACGGAAGAAGCTGTTGGACGCATCCATCGCCAGATACGGACTCCGGAACGGATATGCGCTGATGGATCCTGGCCCCCCCGGTGTCCCGTGCGGAACATGAGGGCTTCCCCGGCTAGCCTGAAGTGAATCTCTTCGCTTCCGCTGTTTACCGTGGTGCTTTTCTGAGCACAGTCGGGCTTGGTCGTTCCCTCCTTGCGGCGCGGGAGGGATAGATTTCATTGGCGTCCCCCTGGCGGAACGCCACCGGACGAACATGCCTTTTATCGGATCGTCGATTCCGGCTCCCCAGCGACTCCCCGGGCCTTTAAAACCTCAAGGTAGTGCGGATTCTGCATGATTCCCAGGATGTTCCCGAAGGGATCGATGACCGATGCGCCGATGAATCCCCGTCCGTAATCACGGGGGGGCTCATACTCTCTGGCCCCAAGAGCCAGAAGTCGATCCCGAGCTGCCGCCAGGTCGTCGACATGCCAGTAGGTCACGACGCTCCCGGGGGAGGGCGCGTAGCGGCTGTCAAGAATACCCAGCTCATGGCTGTAGTCGCCGATCCTGAACTCGACGTATTCGGACCGCCGGTGGTACGGATCGATCCCCAGCAGCCGTCTGTACCATTGCGTTGCCCCCTCCAGGTCCGAGGCATGGAACCTCATGGTGGTGAGCCCTCTCAACCGGTGCGTGTCACTCATGTCGTTAATCCCCCTGCTGTTATTACCAATAAAATAGTACAACGATATGCTGACAACAGTATGTCATGGTTTGCCGTGCAGCCTGCTATTTCGAACGATATCGCAGTTTTTTTGCTATTAGCGCACGCAGCCGTGCGCGGGGGGCAGGGGATCGATACCGGGGGGCGGTAGCTCATTTGCCGCCGGAAGAGGAAGAAGCTCTAAAGGTCTCCGCGAGGGACCGCAGCCGCACGCCGATGACGGTTATGTCATCATTCCTGTCCCCGTCGCCGATGAATTCCAGCGTCCGGTTCAGCAGCCGTTCGACGATTTCCCCGGTTTCCAGCCCATGGCATTCATGCACCCACTGCCGGAAGCTGGCGAAGCCCAGCTCCTCCCTCCCGGAATTGAACTCCTCAAAGAGCCCGTCGGTGAAGAGGAGCAGGCTGTCTTCGGCCTCGAAGGGGAGCTCCCGTGTCTCGAAGGCCGCGTCCGGGTCGATCCCGATGAGCTTTCCCGAGTGCCCGATATCCCTGACCCCCCGGGGGCCCAGGAGGAACTGCGTGGGGTGCCCCGCCGAGACGTACCGTACCACCGAGCGTCCCGGGTCGATGTCCAGCACAATCCCTGTGAAGATGAGGTCCAGGCTCCCGTACTTGGAGAGAAAGGTGTTGTTCATGTACATCAGTATCTCGTGCAGCTCACGGTACAGCAGCTTCACCGATTCGTATTCACTCTTTATGAGCATGGTGAGCAGTGCCGCCTGGATGCCGTGCCCGGTGGCGTCCGCCAGGAAGATCCTGATCGTGCCATCGCTCAGCTTCACCACGTCATAGAGGTCACCCCCCAGTTCGTACATGGGGATGTACCTTATGGAGAACTGCGACCAGTCGATCCCTGCCGCCTTCACCGGGAGCAGCCTCTCCTGGATCCGCTTGGCGATCCGGATGTCCCTCCCGATGGCCTCGTCCTTCTGCCTGAGGTCGTCGCAGGCGGCGTTCAGCTCACTGGTGCGCTCGGCCACCTGCGTCTCCAGATGGCTGACGAACAGCTCCTGTATCTCCGCTGCCCTTTTTACGTGCTCCAGCGACTCCGCCTGAGCCTTCTCCTTCTCCCGGCGGATCCGGTAGATGCTGCCGGTCATCCCGATGGAGAGCAGCACCGTGCTTATGGCAAACCCGATCTGGTGGCCGTAGTCGGTGAGGATGCTGGCGGGGAGGATCCCCAGCGACCGGAGCGACATGAACATCACCCCGAGGAAGGTGGAGGTGTGGGCGAAGAGCATGTACGGCGCGTTCCTCGACTTCTTGATCCATGCCGTGACCGCCGTGGCCAGGATGCAGAATATCCAGATGAGCGTGATCGTGTTGCCGATGACACCGAATATCCTGTGGCGCCAGAGGAGCGATGTGACGAAGAGGAGCGATTCAACGCCCAGCAGCACGTTCAGAACGCGATGCCACAGCGGTGTCGTCTCCCTGGTGTTGAGGAAGCGCTGCTCCAGGACGACAGCCCAGAACATCGCGAAGGCTCCCAGGGTGGGGGATATGCCGAACACGACGCCGGGGGTACTGCCGAAGAGATACTCGTAGTCCAGGCCCTTCAGGTTGAGCATGAAGATCAGATAGCCGCCGATGCTCAGCACATAGTACAGGTAGGTGGTGTCCCTGAGGAATATGAAGAAAAAGAGGTTGTAGACCAGCATGGCGGCGATCAGGCCGATGAAGATGCCCATGGCCAGTGAATGGTCGTGATCCAATTCCGCGAAGGCATCGCGTTCACGGACGACCAGGGGCACGCTCATGGAGGTGCTGGTCTTCACCCGCAGGTAACAGGTGAAGGGCCGGTTCGGGGGAGGTGAGATGGTGAAGAGGATCCTCCGGTGTCTGATATCTCTTTGCCCGATGGGGTGGATAAAGCCGGATGCTCTGGCCCTCCAGGTCCCGTCACCTCTCGGCGTGAAGAGCGTAACATCGTCCAGGGGGTATCCCGCCTCCAGGAGCCACCGGGCGTTCCCGCCGGACCTGTCCTCCAGGGTGACGCGAAACCAGAAGGCCGAGTCGGTGTACCCGAATTTCATCGATCCGCCGCCGGCATTCCAGGGGATGTCCGGCGATGTGATATTCCCGATGGTCATTGCCGAGGCGGTGTCCTCGTAGTAATCGACCCTTCCGGCGAGGGGGATGATCGCATCGCCGGCGCACAGGGCGACGGTCCCGGATGCTCCTGCCGGGGAAACGGTCGCGAGGGGGAACAGCAGCAGCGCCGCCGTTATCATGAGCACAGTCTGACGGATGAACGGGGTCATTGAAATTCCGGTATGGGGGCCATCTGAACAGACTGGCGATATATGGCAAGAGTTAATTGGCACTTCACTGTTAATTGCATGTGAATTATCTGATCCGGCGGCGACCCGGCTGCCGGCCGCGATACCGGCCCTTTACCCGACCCCCGGAACGAGTCCCGGCAACATTAATGAGACTCTTCCGCGGCGGGGGTGTACATTAATAATACAACTATTAAGGAGGTGCTCCTATATGAAGCGAAAAGGCATTTCCAGGGACAGGCCCGAAAAGGGGAAAAGGGGGAAGATCGTAATATCCAGATCCAGTAAGGACGCAGGTGCGAAGGAGAGGACCGCCGTCCCGCCGAGGCGCCGCAGCGTTCCGGAAACCGGTGATCAGCAGTGGCGTGCCAACGATATGAACAGCCTCGCCTACATAATCGAGCGGAGGCGGGAGAGGGAGCGGGCCGAGGATTTCGAGAAGACCCCCCTCGAAAGCGTGGTGGAGAAGAAGAGAAGGCTCGAGAACGATCAGACCCCTCTCGAGAAGCTCATAGAGGAGGGGAAGGAGCAGGATCGTCTCATGGAACTTCGCAAACAGCCGATTGAGGCGATAATCGAAGCGAGGCGGCGGCACCAAAACGAGATTTCACTTCTTGAAAAAATCATCGATGAGCGTAAACGGGAGGCTCAGGAGCGGGAGGTTGCCGGGAACGAACTGGGTGCGGTCATCGACGAGCGGAAGCTGGAATCCCGCGAGCGGGAGTTAACCGGCAGCGAGCTGGATGCGGTCATCGATGAGCGGAAACGGGAGGCTCAGGAGCGGGAGATTGCCGGGAACGAACTGGGTGCGGTCATCGAGGAGCGGAAGCTGGAATCCCGCGAGCGGGAGTTAACCGGCAGCGACTTGGATGCGGTCATCGAGGAGAAGCGATCGCAGGAGAATGAGAAGAGTGACCTGGAGGCGGAGATCGATAGAAAACGTGGTGCCGAGCGGATCGTTGAATAGTGTAATTCGTGTCGTACATGAATCTTCAGGCTGCCGTGGAGGCGGCTTTATTGCGTGCAGAACAGTCGAATAGTAGATCGCTGCTATCAGTTGTGAAATGAGAGTCCATAAATTGATCGCGTATCTCGGATTGTGTGAAAGCAGTATGTACCTGGGTGCCTCGATCCCTTTCAATCTATTGGGCTGTACCGCGACACGATCGAGCCAGACAGCATCTATCATCGCAATCGAGATTGTGATCACGGCGCTGTCGGCGTGGAGAAGATTCGCGGTAACTGTGACGACAATGACCAGGAGAGACGCTGCATAGAGCTTTTCCATATATGACCCCCCACGGCATGTTTTTGATGAATGGTTTACCGCACAGCGGGCACCGCATCCGGAGGCGATCCGGATACGTTCTGCGCCGCCGGTTTGAACAATACTATTTCGTGCAACGTCGTTCCGGCTTCAACGTCCGTTTTGCCCCCAATCGTGATGCCGAGAGTGAAATCGGAGAGGAGCCTGAAGTAGCCCGGTTTCAGGCGCAGGATGTGCTTTGCGACGAACCTGAGTGCCCCGCTGAAATTGTCGAGCATGTCCTCCGCCTCCATGATTCTCCTGACCCTCAGCGAGACCTCGAGCTCTCCCGGGACCCGAATGGTCACCCGGCGGGGGTACCGGTGCTTCGCCGCCGGATTGTACGCGAAGTCCTCGGTGGTGAAATCGAATTCGCCGGTGCTCATGACCACCTCTCTCCCCCGGGCGACCATGAGCACCTTCACCTGATGGTTCTTCATCGCCTCGTTGCACTGTATGAAGGCGTAGGATGCGGTGAAGTGGTCTGAATAGATGCGCCCCCACATCCAGTAGCGGATGATCCTGGGGAAGGGGAAATTCAGCCAGTTGTGGTCATGGTAGCCGCTCCCGGCGACCCGGAGCGTGCGGTCCCCGTCGGTGATCGTCCCCTCCACGGCGGCGCGAACGCAGAGGACGATCCAGGCGAAGTATCCCATGCCGCCAAAATGGGAGACGCCGCTCCCGGGCTTCCACGAACATCGGAAGCAGGTTGATATCTCGGCTTCCAGCGCCGACAGTTCCGGATACTTCATACCTCCTCCTTCGACGGGCGGATGCGGCATCGTCCGGTGAACGCTATGGCACGATGCCGGTGAGAATATAGGCAAGGGCCTTACGCATCCTCTCCTCCAGGTCCCGGGCGGAAAGGTTCAGCGTGATGTAATGGTTGATGACCGCGGTCACCGTGGCGATGAGCACGTCGTTGTCGACGTCCCTGCGGATGATGCCGGATCTCTTCGCCGAGTTCAGGTACCGGTGGATGGAGGTGCTGAGGGAGGCGGCGATTGAATCGAACTTTTCCCGGATGGCGGGATATTCGCGAAACACCTGCGTCAGCATCCGCGGGTTGTCCTCGGCGATCCCACGGACCAGCTGATCCGTCCCGATCTCCACGGCTTTCAGAAAATCCTTTTCCTTTCGGAATACCTCCACTATGGCGTCGACCCGTGACCGCAGCCGGTCTATTGTGATCCGCTCCAGCAGCTGCTCCTTGGTGCCGATTATCCTGTAGAGCGTGTTCTTCGCCATGCCGGTATCGCGGGCCACGTTGTCCATGTTCCAGCCCCTGATCCCGTGCGCCATGAGCAGCTTCTCCGTCATCCTGACGACGTTCTTTTGGACGACCGCGTTGTAGATTTTCAAATCGTATCCTCTAACTATTTATACTATGATGGTTAGATTAGTATAAATATCCATTTTTGTCAATCCATATTTCGATTCCGGTTGATTTTTTGCTGCCGTCCGGTGGCGTACCATCTTCACGGTCCGGAGGAAAACTTTGCGCAGGGGGATTCTTTCGGGGAGCCCCTCCCCGCGGAGGGTCGGTATAGCCATTACAGCAGGGGGCCTGATTTCGGCATGTGCGGTGTTGAAGTCGATCACTGTCGCGGGCAGGATCACGTTCCGGGGATCCTCAGGTGAATCGGTGGGGTACGATTCACCGTCCCCTGAGATCCCCTCCCGGAGAAATTGAGCTATGACGCACGGCAGATTCTTCCCGCGCGGTCTCTTCCGCTCGATCCCGCCTTCTGTTCAGAGCTTCATGTGCGAGAGTTCCGTTCTGTTGCGCGCACCCGTTTTCTCGAAGATGTTCGCCAGATGTCTCTTGACCGTTTCCGTCGATATCGAGAGGATCTCACCTATGGATCTGTTGGTGAGGCCTTTGCAGAGCAGGTGGTAGATCTCCCGTTCCCGGGGGGTGAGGGGTATCGCTGTTGCGGACTCGGATAGGGTTATTCTGAGGTATTTCCGTTTCTCCACATATACGGGCTGTAGCCTCAATGTCAAGGGCGGAGAACCCGGAGTTCCATGGGAGCATTCGACCGCTGTGAATAAACCGGCGGCCTCTCGGTGCATGCTGCTCTGGATGAAGCCCTGGAGATCCTTCCATGTCAGGCGGTGCCGTTTCATCGCATCGTCAAATCCATCGCTTCGAGTGACGATGCCGAGGGGGCCGTCGGCGAGAACCCATTCATCATCGTGCATCCGCGACAGCTCCGAGGCGAGGTAGCTGTTCATGTCCCTGTATCGCGTGATGATCTGATGGATATGGTAGTAATGAATGAAGCCGGGGGACAGAAATGAGTGCAGCCCCAACTGGTCGTCGGTAAGATCGTCATCGCTGTACCTCATGCCGATTATGGCCATCCGTTCGGGATGCACCATGCCGGCGATGATCAGCCTCGGTATTACCTCCGACATCGCGCGGTATGCGGGGTTTATCACCGATAACACCCTCCACATGTCGCTGTCGATATTGAAGGGTATGATCGACGGGGGCGTGACATACTGCTCCTGCTTTGTCAGACAGTGCCTCTCCATGCTTCTGTAGGCTTCCATCAGTAGACCGCCGTCACCCGTGGCGTTGTGGACGTCTATTTTCAAGTCGCTGTTCAGGCTGGCGATATGGGCGTAATCGAAGCCGAAGATCGAGGAAAACCTGTGCAGAAGGATCTCCCCGAACGAGGGGTTTCCGATACTGTGGAGCAGTTCGTGGGTCTCCCGGGATTGGCTCTGGTTTTCCAGCATGCCTATGATTCTATCATGGTCATCCATTGGGTGAATGTTTTCCATACAGGATATCCTGCATGGCCGCGTTGTCTGTGTTGTTATTCTATTGAAGCATCAAAAATGAATTAACTACACTTTATTATAGCATTTCAAAAAAACAAGAACTTTTTCCTGCACCAAGGCGTTTCATGCATTCCTTTCGCTGATTCCTTCTGAAGGGGTGCGACAACGGTCCCGGGGAGAGGTTGAATGAAGGTCACGTCGAATGCCGTTTTCCTGAGAATGCCGTGAGGTTATACCCCGCAGGATGAACGCGTTCACGATACGGTGGTGCCAAGACGGTCCGGTCCCCCCGGTCCAGGCAGGAACGCGGGGATCTCGCGAGCCGAACGGGCCTTGTGCCGGTGAACAGATAGGAATAACAGACGATCATGGACACTCGTTGCGCGTCCATTCTCATGAATACGAACACGCGGTAATCGGTGCGTATCCCCGATCTGTAGACAGGAGATGCTGCCGACGTACCGTATCTACTGCCGGTTCCGGATATCGAGGCTGCTGCCTCGATCAATCCTTCATTTCGCCGGCCCGCTGCTCCATGAGACTCCTCAGGGCGTCCCTGTCGGCCCTGATATACCGCGCCACCATGAGGAAGAGCAGGCCGCAGGGGATCCACCAGAGCACCGCGAAGTTCATCATGAAGAGGTAGCCCAGGGGTGCCAGCAGGCCGCCGATGGCGGGGCCGAGCCCCTGGCCCAGGTTGTCGGTGATGTTGAATACCGAGAAGACCGTTCCCCGGTGCTCGGGCCTGTTCACGTTCATGAGGATCGCCTTTACGTTCGCCGAGGCCACCGAGACCATGAAGCCGGCGAAAAACCCCAGCACCATGTAGGCCGCTATGTTGGAGAGGTCCATGTTGATGAGCACCATGGCGGGAATGATGCCCGCCAGGATACCGGTGCCGCAGAGGAGCGGCATAAACCGCGGGTTCTTCGAGTAGAGCCACTGGCCGACGTAGGCGAAGACGACGCTCCCCAGGGTTGATCCGATGCCCAGCACCAGGAAGATGGTGGTGGCCGTCTCCTTGGAGACGTGCCGGAATTCCTGGAAGAAGGTGATCATCCAGTAGGTGAGAATCCCCCAGGGGACGGTCCCCGGCAGTCCCTGGAGAAAGGTGAAGATGTTGGTCCTGTTGGAGAAGATGATGCGGAAGTCCCGCAGATGGATCACCTGACGGTATGCCATCCCCTTCTGGATCAGGTCCTCCAGTGCCTCCTCGGTGCGTCCCCGCTCGGGATCGCGCGCGTAGAGGGCGAAGATGAGGGCGAAGGGGACGTTGGGAGCGCCGGCGAGAATGAAGGAGAGCCGCCACCCGTAGATGTTGGTGAGGTACCCCGCCATCGACACCCCCAGGACGGCCCCCACCGACCATGCCAGGGTGATCCAGGCCGAGGCGGTGGCCCTGTGCTCCTCCCTGAAGTAGTCGGCCAGGATCGAGTAGGTCACGGGGTAGATGCCCCCGAGGCCGATACCGGACAGTATCCTGAGGAAGGCGAAGCTGCCGATGCTGCCGGTGAAGTAGGGGATGCCGGTGAGAATGCAGGGAACCTCGCCTATCAGTATCACCATGACCAGCAGGGTCTTTCTCGGCGCCCTGTCGGAGATGTACCCGAAGATGATGCTCATGAAGGCCCCCACCAGTATGAAGGCCGATCCGATGACACCGATGATCGTTTCGCCAACGCCGTACTCCCTGGAGAGCTCCGGGATGATCGCCGACATGATCATCTGGTCCGCGAAGAGCAGGGTGGTCATGATAAACAGCAGCGACAGCGTAACGATATCCCTCGGCGACATCTTCAGTTTTGCCATGAAGGGGCCCTCCTGGATGGTGATTTCGGCGACATGGTTATGCGGTGTGGCGCCACGGTAGCATGAATTCCGCGTCATTTCAAGCGATTTCTGATGTCCCGGCCTCGTCGTGGGGGGAATTTTTCGTTATGCCCCATTGGAGGATGCGCCGGATAAGGGGAGGATGATCCCCCCCTACCGTGCGTTTCTTCCGGAGCCCAGCGTCACCTGGTAGAAATACCATCCCATAATGAGTATGACGGCGATGAAGCCGGGGAAGAGCACGAAGAGCCCCGGGTCCCTGGTCACCGCGAGATAGAGCCGGGGGCTGCCGGCGTTCTTCGGCCCGGAGAAGTTGAAGTGCGTTTCCCTGTTGCAGGTCTCCGGGTCGGCGATCCTCGGCGTCTCGGTCCTCTTCTTCCGCTCCATGTCCAGCTGGATGATATAGCCGCCGCGGTAGACCGGCCGCAGGAATTCCAGGACTGCGGTCTCCGGGACTCCCTGGCGGGGGAATTCCAGGATCATGCGGGACTGCCTGACGCGACCGCGCAGAAGCGAGTCCCGGGGGAAGAACTGGTGGGTCACCGAGGCCACCCGCACCGTGCCGACGTTTTTTAGCACCGCCTCCTCGCCCTGCCTGACCGGCACCTTCTCGAATTCCACCATGGCGAATCCCAGAAGGTGTCCCGAAAGCATGAGCATGAAGAGGAGGTGTATGATGGACGGCGAGAGGGCAACGAGAAAGCCCTTCGCCGACATCCCCCTGCCGGCCGGTATCAGGTTCAGGATGCGCCTGGCGGTGCAGGCCATCGTGTTGATACCCAGGAGAAAGAACACCAGGAAGAGAAGCGGGATCCACCAGGTGGCGCCGGGGTGCTGCCGGAGATGCGCCGGGAGCCATTCCTGGATCCTCGAACCGTTCAGGGAATCGATGAGCGAGTAGTTGTTTAAGCAAATGATCGATCCGATCCACATGACCAGCGCGGCGGAGAGAAGGAGCCAGAAGGCGATCCTCAGGTCGCCGATGATGTCCAGAAACCGTTTCATGGTCAGCCTCCGATCCTGGGGAATTTCATCTCGGCCAGGGAGGAGCCGAAGGTGCACCCGGCGATGACGATCATCCCCGCCGCAGCAAAGGCGAGTCTCTTTATCCTGTCCCATCCCGGCAGAAAGCGGAGATGCAGGTAGGCGGCGAAATAGCACCAGATCACGGCCGACTGGAGGTGCCGCGATCCCCACCGGAACACGGAACCCCAGCCCAGGAAGGCCCAGAGGGCGCCGGTGACCTGGGCGACGCTGAAAAGGACGAAGCCCCACAGGAGGAGGGAATGGTATCGTTCGGAATCATCCCTTCTGATGATGCCGGCGAGAGCAAGCCAGCCGCCGGTATAGAGGCAGGCGTGGCCCGCCGACTCGGTCATGAAGAAGAGAACCGACCAGACGGTGAGCTTGTTGGGGGTCGGGGGGATGATACCCCGGGGATAGAGGAGCGCGAATGCCCCGAAGAGGGCCGGAAGCACCGCGGCCGACATGAAGGAGAGGTCCCTCCTGTTCCGCAGGCCCAGGAGCAGCAGTATCGCTGCCATGAAGAAGGGGGTGAGGAACACCCCCTCGACAATGCCGTTGGGCACGAAGACCCCGGCGATCCAGCCACGCTGGATCAGGAAGGCCCCGTTGAAGATGACCCCGGCCGTGATGGATGCGTACCCGGCGCCTGCCCGTTTCAGGAAGGTGAGGATCGCCGCTGCGGCGTAGCACACTGCAGCGGCCCAGAGGCAGAGGGATAGCGGGTTCATCATACGGTTCCTCCGGTTCGGTTGTCCAGAATCATGATGTGGCCGGCGTGAGGTCTCTCCGTGGTTTCCGGGGGCCTGCCTGTACGCACCTTTGGGGCGGTGCGGTGATATGTCAAAGAGTAAACATAGGGGCACGGCAAAATTTTATACCGGTGATGGCGCCTCCGGCAGCGGTACCTGATGCCGTGACGGCGGCAGGGGGAGACTCATAGGGACCTCAGGAGCGAGAAGGCGTCCCGGAAGGCCCGGAGGCGCAACTCACTGTCGATGTTCCCCTCCGATGAGATCTCCGAGGTCCTGACCGGAAAGTACCGGAAGGGCTCCCTCCCCAGTCTTACGGCGATCTCCGTGATGCTCTTCGATGCCAGCTCCCCGAATTTCCTGAAGGACTGGCCGCCGATGTAACTGGCGGCCTGGAGGTGGCAGAAACCCCTCAGGCCCAGGCGCACCAGCCCCGGTATCCATCCCGTGTTCAGGTATTCCACCATCTTCTGGTCGTTCATCCATCCCGAATGGACGAAGGTATTGTCTATGATGAGATGCCGCAGTTCCGGGGCCTCCTGGATCTCCTGCAGCATCAGGTCCCCGCCGTCCTCGATCTGCTGGTAGAAGGGGAACCCGCGCCAGATGATGAGGAGGATTGAGGGCTCCTGTTCGCTCCTCAGTGCCGTGAAGACCTTGCTTCCAGCGGGCGAGTCGATCGTGTGGAGCGAGGTGAAGACATTCCCGTCGACATCGAAGGTCTCGATCGGCTCGGGATTGTGGCGCAGCACCGCCGGGAAGACGCCGGCCTCGCCCAGGTCGATGATTCGGTTCGGGTCTCTTCTGTAGGTGATTTTTCGGTGATAGTCGTAGATACGTGTCATCTCCGCTACCTGGCATTTTCACGTGAACCTTCATACACTAGCTCAAAAAGGGATTTGTGTCAAATAATAAAAATGACCCCGGCCGGTGCAGCATGTTTCTCGTACGGCGCGGATTATTTCGCTTGCGCACCGCGCCTCGGGTGTGAATATATCGCATAGGGGTGGCGGAATGCGCCTGCCACACCGTTTCCATCACCGGAGGTGACCCATGAACGCCTATCTCTACGTGTTCGATACCCTGGCCGACTGGGAGGTCGGCTATATCACCGCCGAGCTGAATACCGGCAGGTATTTCCGGGAGAGGGGTTCCCGCATGCCGGTGATCCCGGTGGGGAGCTCGACTGCGGCGGTCACATCCATGGGCGGCTTGCGGATCGTGCCGGCATGCCCCGTTTCGGAGGTGCGGTTCGATGCGGGCGACCTCCTGCTGCTCCCCGGCGGGGATACCTGGACCGAGCCCCTCCACGATGCGGTGCTGGATCTGGTTCCGGGACTGCTGGAGAATGGCGTCATCGTGGCCGCCATCTGCGGCGCCACGGTCGCCCTCGCCGGCAGGGGGGGCCTGGACACGAGACGGCACACCAGCAACGACCGGGATTACCTGAAGTCCCTCTGTCCCGGCTATGCCGGCGGGCACCTGTACGCCATGGAGCCTGCGGTGACCGACCGGGGCCTCATCACGGCCTCGGGGGTGGCCCCCCTGAAGTTCGCCCGGGAGATTCTTCAGAGGCTCGATGTTTTCAGGCCGGAGACCCTGGAGGCGTGGTACCACCTGTACAGGACAGGGGAGGCAAAATACTTTTACTCCCTCATGAGATCAATTGAAACAGGGGAGTAACGGTGACTAAGAAGGTTTTGGAAGGGGTAAAACCGCGGAGGTGCTCATCGTGTCCACCCCTGTCTTCTACGCCGATATAAGCGCACAGCTCAAGTGTTTCATCGAGCGTACCTGGTCGTATTTCGGCAAAACCGGAGTCTCCGCCGATCACCTTCCGAGAGACAGGACGCTTATTTTTGTCATGTCCTACGGGTACGAAGAACCGGGGGTTTACGACGGTATCTATGAAAGGTACTGCCGCTACTTCCGGATGTTCGGCTTTGACCGGTGCTATCTGATAAAGGCCTACGGCTCCCAGTACCATTCACCGGAGATCGTGAACCGGCAGGGGGTGGAGGAGTTGGTTCGGGAGATACCGCTGCGGATCGTGGGAGGTGCGGAGGGTACGGTTTCCGCGTGCCCCGGGGGAGGCATCGTTTGGGTCGGGAGGCGCTCTTTGCCTTCGGGAAATCCTCGGGTATCGGCTCATGCTTGACAAAATATGCAAGGAATGTGATACTCTCTAGGGGCGTATTGTCAGGCCTGGCGGGAAAGCCCGGAGCCGGATTACAGTCATCGAGGCGGTTCCATGAGAAAATACATCCTCATCTGCATCATCGGCCTTCTGATACTGCTGATGTGTCTGTGGTTCATCGTTCCCCAGAAGCGGAATGACCTGTTCAACCCACGGGCATCCTGGACCCTGACTAATCCGATCACCTATTACGCCCCCTTTTTCGGTACGAGGAACATTCTTGCCAGGATGCCGGTGCGGACGGGGATGCGGGTGCTGGACGTGGGGTGCGGGCCGGGGCGCTTCACCATACCCCTGGCGAAGGCCGTGGGGCCGTCGGGGAAGGTCGTTGCCGTGGATATCCAGAAGGAGATGGTGGCGCTGACGGCACGGTACGCCGCTGAGGAGGGCATGGAGAACGTCGAGACCAGGGTGCTGGACGTGGCCTCCGGGGACGGGACTCTGGAGGCACAGAGCTTCGATTTTTCCCTGATGGTCACCGTGCTGGGCGAGATCCCGCCGGCCCGGCGGCCCGCCGCACTGCGGGAGATTCATCGGCTCCTGAAGCCCGGGGGGATTCTGTCGATAACCGAGATCCAAAGCGACACGGATTACCTCCCCGTGGCGCTGGTGAGGGGGATGGCGGCCAAGGAGGGATTCAGGGAGCGCCGCTGCTTCTCCAACTGTCGATCCTACACGCTCACGCTGATTAAGCCTTGAGGGGCGCCGCAGGGCCGGGACCCGACTGCATCTGCCCGGACCGTCTTTATTAAATTTTCACATGCTCCGGTGACGGTTTCTCTTGACGAATCAATCCAGCCGGGGGATGATCGCTTCGTCGCCATTCATTGCAGGAAAAGGATTGCCCATGAACGACTACATCATAACGACGGCGCCGGCGCATTCGCTTCGGTCCTGGCAGCGACGCATCTTCTGGCTTCTCTGGGGCGCCTACGCCTCCTATTACCTGTGCAGGGTGAACTTCGCCGTGGCGCAGCCGGCCATACTGAGGGAGTATCCCTCCTGGACCGCCGCCCAGATCGGCATGATCCCCTCGGTCTACGCCCTCTGCTATGCCGTTGGGCAGGTGGTCAACGGAACCCTGGGCGAACGCTTCGGCGCGCGGCGGATGATGACAATGGCGCTGGTCACCGCGTCGGTGACGAACATCCTCTTCGCAACGGCCTCCTCCTTCGAGATGATGCTGATCCTCTGGGCGGTCAACGGCTACGCCCAGTCGGCCGGATGGTCGCTCCTGATCCAGACCGTGTCCAACTGGAACACCTCGGCGCGCCGCGGAACCCTCATCGGCCTCATCTCCACCTGCTACCAGGTGGGGAACGTCCTCTCCTGGCTTCTCGCCGGCATGCTCTGCGATACCCTGGGCTGGCGGTGGGCCTTCGCCGTGCCGGGGCTCCTCCTGGTTCCCATGGCGGTCCTTTTCATGGCCGGCATCAGGAACAGGCCCGAGGACGCGGGCTTTCCGCCGGTGCGGGACGACATCGATCACGGTCCCGAAGAATCGGCGGCGGCCCCGGGGGTCGCAAGGCGCCGTATCGTCGCCATGACCCTCTCCAATAAAACCCTCTGGATCCTGGGGTTCGGTTTCTTCTGCATGAACTCGGTGCGCTACACCTTCATGAACTGGACCGTGCAGTATATGGCCGACTTCCAGGGGCGCAGCATCAGGGGGAGCGCCGTGACCGCCATCGCCATACCCCTCATCGGCTCGCTCGGCGCTGTCTTTGCCGGGTGGGCGTCGGACCACCTTTTCGGGCGCCGCAGGGCGCCGGTATGCGCCATCATGCTCTTCGCCCTGGCGGCGGTCTGCGGTGTCTTTATCGTGATCCCCTCAGGCTACTGGATCGCGGCGACGGCGATGCTCGGGGTGGCGGGGTTTCTGATCTACGGACCGGACATGCTCATGAGCGGCGCCGCCACGGTGGACGTGAGCCATCCGCGGGCCGCCTCGATCGCCACGGGCCTCACCATGTGCCTGGGGGCTACCGGCGCCATATTCTCCGGCGCCGGCATCGGGCTCATCAGGGACGCCATGGCGGGGGACTGGGCCCTGGTCTTCGCGGTCCTGGCCGGCCTCTCGGTGGTCTCGGCGCTCCTGATGGTGTCCATCTGGAACGCCCGTCCCAGGGGAGCGGCCTAGCATGCTCCTGCGGACACCGGGCTGGTCCGGGTACGCCAGGGAGGGGCTGGAGCGCATCATAGACGAGGGCTCCGGCAGGGGCCTCCCAGCGGTGTTCGATTTCGACAACACCGTCGTCTGCGGCGACATCGGGGAGGCCACCATGGCCCTTCTGGCGGCGGAAGGGATCCTCACGGCCGGGCACATCCCGGCATCGATAGCGCCCCCCTTCCTGTCACGGCGGGGCGTGATGGTCCACCTGGGGGAATGTCCCGACATAACCGTCTACTACGAGGAGCTCCTTGACCTGTCGTGGCACCGACCGGACGACAGCGCACCCCTCTCCTCCGGGTACCTCTGGGCGGTGGAGATACTTCAGGGGCTCACGGCTCTCGATGTCGCCGGCGCCGCCGGCCGTATCCTGGAAAGGAGCGGGCCGGGGGGCGGCGGCGCGGTCCAGGTGACACCGGGCATCTCCTCCTACCCGGTCCCCTTCTTTTATCCCCAGATGGTGGAGCTCCTGGCGGTGCTGCTGGATCGGGGCTACGACCCGTGGATCGTATCGGCCAGCAATGTATGGTCGGTCCGCTGGCTGGTCCTCAGGGGGCTGAACCCGCGGCTCCGATCGCTGGGGTGCCGGCGGTTGATGCCACCTGACCGGGTGGTCGGCGTTTCCACGCTCCTGGCAGACCGGCAGGGGCGCCTCTGGAGGGACCATCTCCTGGTGCGTCACGACGGGGGGTATGCCGAGATGGCGGAGGAATCACTCGGCGCCTTCACCCTCACGGGCCTCCTGCAGTCACCCCCGTCGGTCTACTCCGGCAAGGTGGCGGTCATCGCTGATCTGATCGGGTGCCGCCCCTACCTGGCTGCAGGAGACAGCCCCGGCGACCTGCCCATGATGTCGCATGCCCGGCACCGCCTCTGGATCGCCCGGCTGGAAAAGACCGGCTACCAGCGGCGTTTCTCCGGCGCAGCGACGGGGGGCGAGGGGGGGGAGTGGCTGGTCCAGCCGGTCCTCCCCGGGGAGGCGCCGGGCTTCATCCCGGACCGCGGCGCGGTCGGCCGGATGTACGGCGGCGGGCTCCCTGAGACCGTCGCCGGCTCGCTGGAGGTTCTGGGAGATCGTATCCCCCGGTGAGGTATCGGAAAACAATGCATCTGCGGGTGGCGCCGGAAATGACAGCCGGTGATACGCGACGGTGCACACTGCTGATTGAAAGGAGATGCTGATTATGGAAAGGCACAAGGTGATATTCCTCCTGTGGGAGGACCGGGAGATCCCCAGAGACCAGAGGCCCGGCATATTGCTGGGCCGGTGCGCACCGATGATCCTGGCGGCCGGTGCGGAGAAGCTGGTCTGCTACATCGCCGACCGTGATTCCGATGTGCGCGGCCCCTCCCCGAAGCCCCTCTTCGAGAAGCTCATCGACGCCTCCGTCGAGGCCTGGATCGATCCGGGTGCGGTCTCCCGGGTCTCCGGTATCCTCGCCGGTGAGGGGTTCCGCTGCGCCGCCTACCGGGTCGATGAATCGGTGTACCGCGAATACGGCGGCAACAGGCACATGGGACCCCGTGACTGGCCCGACGGTCACCGGTCCCCCGGCATCGTCTCGGTGAATCTGCTGCGGCGCCCTGCAAAAATCCCACGCGACGAATGGATCACGCGCTGGCACACCATAATGTCGCCGGAATCAGAGGAGATCCAGCCCAGGGGGAGGTACGTGCGCAACGCGGTGACGGAGATACTGACACCAGGCGCGCCGGTGCTGGACGGCATCGTCATAGAGGCCTGGCCGTCGCCCCGCCACGTGTCGAACCCCTATCTCTTCTACGGGGCGAGCAACCCGCTGCAGCTCGTGAGGAACATGGTGAGGATCCTGAAGGCGGTGCGATCGTTCCTCCGGGTGCGCGAGGTCCGCACGGTCATGATGAGCGAGTATTTCGTCAGGACGGACTACGGGGCGGGGAGCTAGGGCCCGTCGTCCTCTTCTTCGTGGGGATTTACCCGGGGTACGGTCCCCCGTGGATTGCCGGTAGCGCCGGGAACACCCTACGACGAGAAGGCGCTCACCTGGGAGCTGAGGTCGTCCGCCATCTCCTTCACCCTGTTCGACTGCGCCAGGAGATCTTCGGCCTCCATGGAGTTTTTCTGCGTGATCTCGTTTACCAGCGAGATGGACTTCACGATCTCAGCGACGGCCGTCTTCTGTTCCTCCGTGGATATCCTGATCTCGTCGGAGCGGGTCCTCACGCGGTCGACGTCGCTATTGACGTCGGTGTTGATCCCCTGCTGGAGGGACATGTAGCGGTCGATGTCGCCGATCATGCCGCTTATGTCGTTCACCCCCTTGATGATGCTGTTGATGACCGAGACCGCGGCGTTCATGTTCGTCATCCCCTTGGAGATCTCCCCGGTGTTTATCTTTATCAGCGAGTCTATGTCCTTGAGGCTCGACGCGGTCTGGTCGGCAAGCTTCGATATCTCGTCCGCCACCACGGCGAAGCCCCTTCCGGCGTCGCCGGCACGGGCCGCCTCGATGGCCGCGTTCAGCGACAGAAGGTTGATTTTGTCCGATATGTCGTTGATTATCCCGATGATATCGGTCATCTTGCCGGAGCTCTCGTGGATTGTCCCCATCCCCTCGCTCATGGAACTGATCGAGGTCTCGCCGGAGCGCGCCATCGAGGAGATGTTCTCCGCCAGGCCGCTGGCGTCACCGATTCTGTCCCCCATCTCCTGCATCGTCTTCGAGAGGCTCTCGAACTTCGACATCAGCTCGTCCAGGTTCCGGACCTGTATGTCCGCGCTCTCGGCGATATTGTCGCTGCTCCCGGAGACCTCCTCGGTGGTGGCCATGATCTCCTCGGCCGATGAGGCCTGGTTCTGTGAATTCTCGGAGAAGTTCAGGGATGCCCTTGAGAGCATGGTTGAAGCCCCTGCCAGCGTAACCGCCGAGGCGCTCACCGAGGCCAGGAGGCGGGCGACCTCCTGGTACTGCTCCTCCTTTTTCCTCGTGTCATCGACGGATTTTTTTATGGCCCCCTCGGTGATGGAGAGGATCAGCTGCGCCAGGATGAAGATCACCACCAGGGAGAAGGTGCTGTCGATCACCCCCGCCTTGGCGGCTCCCAGGCTGATCGGGTCGAGATGGTCGCGAACCAGAATGTAGAAGGTGACGTCCATGGCGATGAAGAGGAGGGAGACTATCCAGATCACCCACCGCCTGCAGAAGACCGTGGTCATCACCATGGTGGCGGCCATGAAATAGATGTAGCTGGTAAAGCCGTTCTCGGGGGCAAATCGCAGTTTCGACATGAGGCCGGCACTGAGGGCGATGGCCAGAATGAATATTATGATGTTAATGGACAGGTTGTAGAACCCCCTGCGCAGAAGGAAGAGGGACAGCAGCGTTGCCAGAAAAATCACCGCCACCAGGATGCTCGCGTGCATGATGATTTTCTCGTCCAGAATTAGGTTGAAGATGACGATCAGCATCGGCAGCAGGACGCCCAGCACCAGGAGCATGTACATGAGCGTTTGCGATTTTCTCTGTATGAGATACGATGAGTCCCTGTACCTGGCAAGGAAATAGGATCGGATTGCATTCATGACAGTCGCGATGCCTCCTGTTATAAACGAGGGGACGGAACCATTCCACGGAGGTGTTTCCTCCCGCTGATATAATCACTTTACGTTATCTGACATGTCAAACACTAATCATGGAGCCATCCATAGGTCAAGAAATAAAACAATGTTTTAAAAACAATATTGATATTAAAACAATGTTTTATTTCTTGACAGCCCCTGATGGTATCGTAAGATGATCCATCTCTGTATAGGATGGTGCGAAAGATCATGCATCTAGATTCTTCCTTTACCGGAACCACGCTGCGCGAATACAAAACCACGGTGCAGTGGCGACACATGATGAACTACGCAGCAGCGGTGGATGACCCGAACGAGGCGTATTTCAACGACGAGCGGGACACCGGGGTGATCGCCCACCCGATGCTCGCGGCCGCCGTCACCTGGCCGATCACCGAGAGGATCGGGGAGTTTATCGAGTCTGCGAGCTTCCCCAGGGAGCTCATCCTGACGCAGGTGCACTTCACCGAGCTCCTGGAGTTCCATCGATCAGTGGTGCCGGGTGACGAGCTCACCGTTCGGGGTGTCATCACGGCGATACAGCCGCACCGGGCCGGCACCCATGTCATCATCCGCTTCGCCGCCGCGGATGCCCGCGGGGTGCCCGTGTTCACCGAGTATATCGGCGGCATGATGCGCGGGGTGGAATGCCGGGGCGGGGCACGGGGGGTGGAGACGGTCCCGGCGGTGCCCAGGGCCGATGCGGAGGAGCCGGGATGGGAGACGAAGGTGCACATAGGCCCCATGGCGCCCTTCATATACGACGGATGCACCGACATCGTTTTCCCCATCCACACCTCCAGGAAATTCGCCCGACAGGTGGGGCTCCCGGGGATCATATTCCAGGGGACGGCGACCCTGGCGCATGCGGTGCGTGAGGTCGTCAACCGGGAGGCCGGCGGCGACCCGGCCAGGCTGAAGCGGCTCTTCTGCAAATTCACCGGCATGGTGCTCCCCGGTACGGACATCAGGATACAGCGGACCGGCAGGGGGGAGACCGCCGGGGGGATGGATATTTTCTTCAGCGTGCTGAACGGCGACGGCCAGAGGGCCATCAGCGGCGGCTACGCGCAGATCACACAATAACCGGAGGGGAACATGGCTGACACGCACGACGAACTGGTACTGCCTCTTGTGAATTCCTACATCGAATACTGGGCGAAGAAGACGCCGGACGCGGTGGCGATGATACAGCACGAGGACAACAGGTCCTTCACCTACGGGAAGTTCGCATCCCTCATCGACTTCTTCGCGCTGCGGCTGATGGACATGGGGATCAAAAGGGGGGACACAGTGGCGACACTGCTGGCGCTCCTCCCCGAACATATGATGCTCATGTACGCCTGCTTCAAGATCGGGGCGATCATCGCGCCGCTGGACGTGCGTCTTCAGGACGCCGAGGTGGTGAGGGACATTGACAAGATCAAGGCGAAGGCCTTCTTCTTCCTCGGCCACACACCGGTGCGGGATTTCCGTACCGCCGGGAGCGCGGTGAGGGAGCAGTGCCCCTACTGCACGCACCTGGTGCAGTTTACGCCGGACCCGAAGCCCGGCGACGTCATCGAGGGGGCGGTGAGCATCACGGGGCTCATGGACAAGAAGCGGCTGGTCTGGCTCAAGCTGAAGGATCTCGTCACCGGCGGCCTCGCGAAGCGCTACCGGCAGATCGAGAAGCGGACCCCGGCACTCATCATTTACACCACCGGCACCACCGGCGAGCCGAAGCCGGCCCTGCTCTGCCACGAGAACATCATCGTACAGAACAGGATCCTCGCGCGGGGGATGGCCATGAACAGCGGGAAGATACTGGTGAACCTCCCGCCGAGCCACGTGGGCTGCGTCACCGAGACCTTCATGACCACGATGTATTTCGGCGGCACCACGGTGATGCTGAGGATCTTCGACGTCACCGCGAGCCTCGAGGCGATACAGAAGCACAGGATCGATGCCATCGGGATGATCCCCACCCAGTACCGGATGATGTGGAATCACCCGAATTACGCCTCATACGACCTCGGCAGCCTCAAGGTGGCGGCCTACGCGGGGTCGGCGGTGGACGTGGAGTTCTTAAAGAAGCTCTCCACCATGGCCCCCAGGATCGGCACCGGCATCGGCATGACGGAGAACGCCGGTTTCGCGACCTTCACCCCGCCGGGGATCTCCTTCGAGGAGATGGCGGGGCAGGTGGGCCGCGCCTTCCCGGACCTGGCCGAGGTGACCATCAGAAAGCCAATGAGCGAGGACGGCGGTGCCGGCGACGAGCTCCCGGACGGTGAGATCGGGGAGATCTGCTACCATCCCCCCATCGTCTTCCTGGGCTACTACGGACAGCCAGAGGCGACGGCCAAGGCGATTTCGCGCGAGGGGATCCTCTACACCGGCGATATCGGATATTTCAAGGATCTGGGAACATACCGCGCGCTCTTCCTCTCCGGCAGGGAGAAGTTCATGATCAAGCAGAAGGGCTTTAAGGTGTTCCCCGGCGAGGTGGAGGACCACATAATGAAGATGAAGGAGGTGGACGTCGCAGAGGTCATCGGCATGCGCCATGCGATCTTCGATGACGGCATCTTCGCCTTCGTGAAGCCGGTGAAGGGGGCCACGCTGACGCCCCAGGCGGTCATGGAGCACTGCAAGGAGATCGCCTCGTACAAGCGGCCCCAGCACATAGAGATCTGGCCGGCCGATCAGAATTTCCCCTTGACCAGGAGCACCAAGGTGGACAAGATCGCGCTCAAGAAGCTGGCCGAGCCGATCGTCGAGCAGCTCAGGAGGAGCGGCGGCTGGGACGCATCGTAGCCTTTAAACGAAGCGGCCCGGTGCGGGGCGTCAATGGAAAAGAATAAAATCGTCGTCCCCCGGAAGATCAAGGACCGGCTGTACCCGGTGGTCCTTGATCTCTTTTCCCGGGAGGATTTCCACCAGGTGAACCTGCGGGACATCGCCGCCGGATCCGGCATCAGCACCGGAACGATCTACAAGTACTTCCCCTCCAAGGAGGCGCTCCTCTTCTCAATTCTCGATGAGAATATTGCCGCCATCGGCGCCCTCATCCGGGAGCACATCGCAGGCATCGAGAGCACCAGGGAGCTCTTCCGGAAGATCTTCTGGGTCACCATGGATTTCTACGACAGAAACCCCGGCGTGGCCATCACCGCCTTCATCACCGTGCCGATGCGCAGCTGGATGCGGGAGAGGTCGTACCGGAGGGACAGGGAGACGATCCCCCTCCGTGCCGTTCTGGCCCGCGCCCGGGAGCGGGGGGATTTCGACACCTCCCTTGACGACCGGCACATCGCCGACCTCTACTACATGTTCTGCCACCGCCACATCCATTCATGGTACTACTTCGGAATGAAGTGGAGGCTGGCTGACACCATCGGCGATTTCTTCGAACTCTTCTGGAAGATCATGGCCCCGCCCCTCAGTGCGGGATCGCCCGCCTCGTAAGCGGGCCGGCGGTTCAGGGAATCAGGGCGAGGATGCGCTCGAGCTCCCCGGTGTCCACCGGCTTGGTGATGATCCCGGCGGGCGCCGTCTCCTCCGCCTTGTCGATGGTCCCCCGGTCATTGTAGGCGGTGCAGTAGATGACCGGAATCGTCAGGGTCTCGCGGATTTTCCGTACGGCCTCGATGCCGGTCATGGCCCCCTTCAGCTTGATGTCCACGATCATAACATCGGGACGGCCGGCGACGGCCATGGCCACTGCCTCCTCCCCCGTCTCCACGGCGCCGATGATGAGGTGTTTAATCTTCAGGAATTCCTGCAGATAGAGGCTGGCGATGGTGTCGTCCTCGACGATGAGAACCCTCTTCGACATCAATCCTCCGCAATCGTCCCGTCATCACGCCGGTATCGTGATGGCGTACTTCAGCCCGTTGTCGTTCCAGTGGCGCAGGGTGCCCCTGAGCTGGGTTTCCGCGAGCATGCGTATCAGCTCCATGCCCAGCGAGGTCGTCGTGCGGAAGTCGACGCCCTCGGGGAGACCGCCGCCGTCGTCGCCGATGGAGAGGCGGTAGCCCCCGGGCTCAGCCGTCATCTCGATGGATATGGAGCCCCGGCCCCTGCCGTGAAATGCGTGCTTGTAGGCGTTGGTGAGGATTTCGCTCACCAGGATGCCGCAGGGGACCGCCTTCTCGATATCCAGGGATATGGACTCCACGTTGATCATTTCGTCTATGTTCATGGATTCGTCGATCAGCACGCCGTGAAGCTGCGTCACCAGCTTGCGGATGTAGGCGCCGAAGTCGATCCTGGAGAGGTTGCCCATCTGGTAGAGCAGCTCGTGGATGAGTGAGATGGCGAATATCCGGCTCCTGGTGATGTTCAGCGAATACTTCGCCTCCTCGCTGGTCTCGCGGTGCACCTGCAGCCCCAGAAGGGAGACGACGATGTTCAGGTTGTTCTTCACCCGGTGGTGGATCTCCTTCAGGAGGACCTTCTTCTCCCTGAGGGAATCCCGGAGGGCCCTTTCCGTCAAGTGGCGCTGCGTGATATCCTGGCATATGCCGATGGCGCCCGAGACAGCGCCGTTGGGTGAAAAGATTGGCTGGCTGATGAACTGGATGATGGATTTCTTCCCCGAGACCACTGAGGTGTATTCAGCCTCGAAATAGTCCGGCTTCCCCTCCAGCACCTGCCGGATCGATTGGAGCATTCTTGCGTCTTGAATGTTCGCAAGGGTGTTGAATCCGATGAAGGATTCACGAGCCGCTCCCATAATCTCGCCCCACTTCTCGTTCGCGTCCAGCGTTCTCCCCTTCGCGTCGATATGGTTGATACCGATGGGCGAATGCTCGAAGACCAGCCGGTAGCGCTCCTCGCTCTCCCGCAGCTGCCGCTCCGATTCCTTGCCCTCGGTGATGTCCTCCAGCGTTTCTATGGCCCCGGTGATGCTCCCCGAGGAGTCCCGTATCGCCGCGGCGGTGAAGCGCAGCCATTTTCCGTTGGTGTGCATCCTGGGGAAATAGTCGATGGCCTCGTAGGCCCCCTCCACTAAAACCGATGGCGAGTAGTTCCCCTCGTAGAGTTTTCCTATCTCCTCAATCTTCCCGTCCAGGAGAAGATCGGCCATGCAGGGCCGGGGATGGTCATAGAAGGCCCTCCAGTGGTCGCCGGTGCCCACTATCTCGTCGTGGGGGATGCCGCTTATCTGGGCCAGGGCCCGGTTCCAGAAGACCACGCGGTGATTTCTGTCGATGACGAAGGTGGGGATGGGAGAGCCTTCGATGGTGCTCAGGAGCCTCCGCTCGCTCTCGCGAATCGCCTCTTCCGCCCGCTTTCGCTCGGTGATGTCGTTGAAAACGACGAGGTGCTCGGTCTTGTCCGGGCTCAGCACCACGGTGGTCTCCATGTACTGGTGTGCCCCCTCCTTCGTTTTCAGGGTGAACTCGTAGTTTTTCGGCGCCAGGGACTCGTCGATGTCCCTGAGCCTGCGGTATTCCGCGAGCCTGGCCAGGTCGGCGTCGCTGGCCATGAAGTCCTGCCAGCTCATCTTTCCCGCGATCTCTTTGACGCTGTAGCCGGTGAGGTTCGCGCATTCCCGGTTGCACGCGGAGATGAGACCTCGATCGTCTATGGTGACCATGGCGATCCCGCTGTTTTCGAAGAGGTGGCGGTAGCGCTCCTCGCTGATCTTCAGGGACTGCTCCACCTCCTTCTGCGCGGCTATGTCGCGGAATTCGGTGACGCGGACCTGTTTCCCCTTGCAGGGGATCGCCTTCCCCTGGATTGCCAGGGGATAGCGGCTCCCGTCCTTTTTCAGCCCCACGGCCTCGTAGGGGTGTTCGTCCCCGCTCTCGATGTGCTGCATTACCATTTGGCGAGATTCCGGCGCGATCAGGAGAAGGCCGTCCATGCCGATGAGTTCGTCATACACGTACCCAGTGATGTCCGACAGCGCCTTGTTCGCCTCGATGATGAGCCCCCTGTCGTGCACGCCGATACCCCCGAAGGAGGCCTCGTAGAGACCCTGGAAACGCTCCTTGCTCTCGCTGCATTCCCTGATCACCGACTCCCTGCGGGACTCCTCGTTCTTGCGCGCCGTGATGTCCGCCAGTACGCCGTTGAATACTGTATGGTTTTTGTAACTTACGGGGCTCGAGTGTCCGTGGAACCAGACGACCTCCCCGGAATCTTTGATGAACCTCCCCTCGTAGTTCCATTCGCTGGTAGTGTCAAAGGCGGATTGTATCGATGAGAGAAATCCCTCCCGGCATTCCGGGGCAATGTGCGCGGTGAAGAGGCGTAGAAAATCCTTTGTCTCCGGCTCTAACCCGAAGATCTTTCTGGACTGTGCGCTCACGAAATTGAGTTCCATCGCTCCGCCTTTTTCGGCGGAGAACTGGTACACCACCTCGGGTATGCTGGAGATCATATCGAGCAGCTGTTCGTCTTCATTTTTTGCGGGTTTGCGGCTACCGGATTTTCTCGCCATCGCCTGCTCCTGGTCTCTCCCCCTGCGGCTTCTTCAACTTCGCGGTCCCCCCGCCAATTGTATACCAGTTCACTCCTATGAAATCAAGCAAATAAATAGTAATATGAACTCTTCATATCATTCAGTATATTGTATCGAGGGGTATCCGATCCGCATCATATCCATGATGCGGCGACAGCGTAAAGGAGGGGAGATATGGATGTAAAAGAAGCGATAGCGGCCCGCAGGGCCTACCGCGCCCTGGAGCCGGTGGAGGTTACCGACGGGATCATCAGGGAGCTCGCCACGGCGGCACAGCTCACCGCCTCATGCTTCAACAACCAGCCGTGGCGGTTCGTCTTCGCGCGGGACGGAGAGGCACTGGCGGGGATTCACGGGTGTTTGAACAAGGGGAACGAGTGGGTTCACCGGGCGTCGCTGATCATCGCCGCCTTTGCCGCCAGGGAGCACGACTGCATTATAAAGGAGCGTGAATACTACCTCTTCGACCTGGGGATGGCGGTATCCTCGATGCAGCTCAGGGCCACCGAGCTGGGACTGGTGGCGCATCCCATCGCCGGCTTCGAACCGGAGAAGATCAGAGGGGTTCTGGGGATACCGGAGGGGAACACGGTGATCACCCTGCTGATCGTGGGGAAGAAAAGCGGTGACACCGGCGGACTGACCCAGTGGCAGCTGGAGGCGGAGGCGTCCAGGCCCTCCCGTCTCCCCCTGGAGAATATCTGCAGCATCGATCGCTACGATGCGCGGCTGGGCGTCAGGGCCCAGAAGTGAC
>JAFGJK010000064.1 GCA_016929135.1 Spirochaetota bacterium
CCTGTTCCCTTTCCTTTGTTCCGGGTGATTGAGAACAGGATATAGCCATCTCCTGCTTCGTATGCCGGGCATGGAGGCCCCAATGCCCGACGAGGCAGGATGCCGACAGGAGGGCCAACACAGTTTATTGTGTTGTGCGGCTATCATAACAACCTGTATGTTAAGAAGTAGCATTAATATTTTCATGCGCTTATTCAAAAAATCCTGTTTTTTTTTTAGAACCATCGCCGAAATAATCTGTCAGTACAATATATGAAAGTTATTACCAGGAGAGGTGATCGAACAATGAAAAGAACGGTTATGATACTGTCGTGTTGTATGCTCACAATAGTACTTCATGAAAAGATCAGGGCCTCCGTGTGGATAAGCGAGCAAGGCATGTATGAAAACAACGACATAACGTTTCTCGTAGCCTACAACCATGGAAACAGCACGCCGATACAAGGGAAAGACGGGAAGGTCTTATGGAGCTTTTTCAATGACGTCTCTTTTCAGATTACCGCCAAGGAAGGTTGCTCGATTCACGATGAAACTCATGTCGTCTTCAATGACAGGCCCTGGGTCTTCAAGGCACAAAATGTCGATAATTCATTTTATCACCAAGGGCACATAGAAATGAATAACACCATTCTTACTGACGGATCAATAATCAAGCTTGTATACAGGATCAGTGAAAAGGGATCGGCTGATGTCCATTCCATACGATCCGTGACAAAGGTATTCAGGGCAAAACGTGAAAAAGATGAAGGCACCAGGAACAAAAAACTCATCCTGGAAGAGATGCAGTAGTACGGTATTTTAAAATTATCGATTAAATGAAGCGGAATGATCAGAAATGTATTCCACCGCCGCTGCAGGAACGAATCTTCGACAACATTGAATCGATGATTTTCCTGTTGCGCCTGTACAATGGGCGGAGAAAGCGGCGTTCATGAATGCCGAACACCGTCCTCGCCATGGAGCTGAAATCCTCTTTTGTGTCGGGAACAGCGTCATACCCCAGCGCGCTGATCAGGGGATGGCGATGACCGTGCGCGCGCGCCATACGGCATGCCAGACGCTCCTCCCGGCCGGTAAATTCTCGGTACTCGTCCCGTCGATGGTGCCTGTTCAGCGCATTGAAGTGCTTCATCAATTTTTTTCCCGCCATGGAGCGGCGGAATCCCATTTCTTCCGTATTTTCATCCAGCGCGAGCGAAAAGAGGTATGCACGCGCGCACCTGTCGCAGTTGTGGCACCAAAGCCTGTGGCGCGTCAGTTCCATGTCGCAGCTGATCCTCAATTTTGAAAGCTCCGGAAAATGCTCGTGCAGGAGATAATGGATGGCAAAATCGCCGAGCCCGTCGATAAGATTGACCACCGACACCGTTCCGCCTGTGGCAAAGGCCGCCATGGAGCGCATGATATCAGTGGCGCGCCTGCTCTGCATAAAGCGCTGGGGGGCGATGATGCCGGTCCGGTGAAGATACGTCAGCGTGTTCAGCAGTTCGTTGTTCAAGACGATGTGCCGCGCGCTATAATATTCGCACAGGGGGAGCATCGCCAGCAGGTGAATGAAGTGTGCCGAAACCTGGTACAGGCGCGTCTCGGGAACGCCGATCACCTCATAATCGGACAACAGCTGTATTTCATTATAGACGTGCCGCATCTCCAGCCCGGTAATGCGGGCCAGGTCGTCCTCCCGCGCCGTTTTCATTTTCCACGCCCTGGGAAGCATGAACTCGTTTATTGACACGGGCACGACATCACATCCCATTCGCATCAACAGGGCAAGGCTTAACAGGCTGTCCTTTCCGAAACTGAACGGGATTACCACGGTGCGCCCCCCGCGGTGACGAGGCCAATCTACGGTTGCGGCGGTGCGGCCCATAAAGGTGCGGCGAATACCCCTCCATCGCGTTATTATGGAAAGGGGATCTTCATCATGTACGGCTTCCGTCATGTTGGGTACTGCGTGTTCGAAGCAGAAATTATACAGACGCAAGAACCGGGGCTGTCCCGTGGAATAGGTCGCTTCGGGAGACTGGGTCAGCAGCGGGATTGCCAGGGTCGCCGCATAGGCGATTTCGTTGAGGAGAAATTCTTTTGACGAAAAACTGTCCCAGATTTCTTCGGGAAACTGCAATTCATAAGGAACCGCGATGGACAATTCCCCATGGAGTTCAACCGCGATTCCCCTTGCGGTCAGCCGGGCATCTACATGCAATGGGCTATACGTCTGACACAATCGATATCACGCGACTTCACCGGGACCGAATCGCTTGATTAATTGTTTCTGCCCCAACTTGCCCTTATTTCTCATATTAGTTGCCTTCACAGGTTCTGCCTGTTTTTTGGTGCCCGTCACAGAAGCCTTCTTGGTGTTGATTTTTACTTCTTTTGCAACTTCATCATTGGCAAATGTCTGAATCGTCTGATTGTGGACCATCAGCATGGCAAAGAACGCGGTAACAGTTGAAATACAGGCAACCAGTATTTTTTTCATGGAACACTCTCCTTAAAGATATTTATGTGCGCTTCTAAAAACAGGAGTATCAATAAATATCATATTGATTACTCCTTCTTTATCAGTCCCGATACACTGTTCAACCGGTATTGAATCGGGATACCTCAAGGGAATATCCAAAATTGTGATGACTGTAACAGGTGGTTTTACGGCGTGCAAGGATTTTTTTGTTTCCCGTAAAATTCATTACAACCTATGAATATCCTGTATATTGATGTAGCGAATACGAAAAATTATAGACAGGAAAAATTCTGCATCGCAATAGTATTACAAATAGAATGACCGTTGGAAATGGGAGACATCCAGTTTTTAAGCGTGTTTCATATATTAATATCTTATAGGAAATTAATACATTATCTATGAGTATTAAAAAAGACTGGAGAAGTCCCAAAATTGATATTCGCACAAGCCCGGTTGAAGGACGGGGCATGTTTGCCAACTCTCTCATTACACCGGGGGAAAAAGTCGTCGTCTGGGATGGCGAATATACTGATGAGGTAGGGGCGATTGAAGCACGGGGGAAAAACATGCTGGTCATGCAATGGGACGATGACCTTTACAGCTACGAAGTCAGCGGCACCGATGACGGCTACTTCATCAACCATTCCTGCGACCCTAACGTATGGATGATTGATGCCCACACGCTGGTGGCGAGAAGAGATATAAAGACAGGTGAAGAATTAATGGCCGACTATGCCCTGTGGGAGGCTGATGAAAATTATCTGTCCGAATGGCACTGCATGTGCGGTTCGCCCATATGCCGCGGCCGGGTCACCGGAAAAGACTGGAAAAACATCGAGTTGCAAGAACGCTACAAGGGACACTTTTCTCCCCTCCTGAATAAACGTATACTGAGATTAAGAGTAAATGTAAAAAAAGAATGGCGGGAATTATTTCACATCCCTTAACAAGCTGTATCGGGTTGTGGAAATCTGCATCATTACACCTTTCTCTTTCGCTTCGCGCGCCGTCATCGCAGGCAGAAAGGCCGTGGCCCGGGCTTTGTGGCCATCGTGGCGGGCCCTATTGTACCACCGCCACGCTGGCCTTCGGCCAGGCCATTATGCACATAATCGGCCACACGGACGTTTTCGGAGGCCGCAGAGGCTTGAAGCGCCCCCTCGCTGACCGAGAAGATACCGCAGCTGGGCTGGAACTTTATGCTGGGCACCGATTTAAGCAGGTAATATCTCATCCTCATCGTGACCATATTCATGGTTCTGGGGGTCATCAATATGCTGAAGGCAAAATTGAGCGGGGCTGTTGTGTCGATACGGGACAGCGGAATCGCTGCCGAGGCGATCGGCATCAACCTCACCATCTACAAGACCCTTCCCTTTGCGGGGACGTATTTTCCGAAGGTACCGCGGGCGGACTTCACGCCTTTGTGCTGAGGTTCTTTGACCCGGTCACGTTCAACATGCTCTTGTCGATTATCATTCTGGTGATGATCGTCCTGGGAGGGCTTGGGTCCATCATGGGCTAAATTGTGGGCGCCGCCTTTATCACGTACCAAAATTTAAGAGAGGACTGTGACCGGCACTTCGGCGTGGTTCCACCATGGGGTTGCGGCCGATAATATCCATTCTATCCCATGAACGCCCCTGTATAGTCATGCGGAGATGGGATGGTGAGGAATCGAGGTGGCAGTTTTCATCCGGTTTTTTCTGAACTGTCAAGATAGTGCGTGTGGTAGAGCTGTACGAGTGTTAGAAATACTATTCCGATCAATGGCCCGTAGAAGATACCCAGTATGCCGAAGAAGCTCATGCCGCCTATGATGCATAAAAGAATAAAAAGGGAGTTGCTTTTAATGCGCTGCCCTATGAAACGGGGCTTGAACCAATTCTCCACAATCAGGGATATGGCCGTGCAATAGACAAAAAGAATAATCGCTGTCCAGGTTTTACCGATGAATGCGAGAAATAGTACGGCGGGAATGTATACGAGCGATATGCCCACAAGAGGAATAAATGCAAGAAAGGTCATTATTACCGTCCAGAGAATAACGGAAGGAATCCCCGCGATCCAGAAACCAAAGCCTGCCATCACTCCCTGAATAAGTCCTCCCAGTCCGTTGCATACTATGGTGACGTAGTTCATCTGGTTAAAGTTTTCCAGAAGAAGCTGCTCCTGGTCATCAGGGAGCGGTGAGAGTTTGAATACGAACGCCTTGAGTTTATCCCCCTGGGAGAATAGGGTAAAAATGATGAGCAGCATGATTATAAAATCGAACAGGAAACCAAGAACGTTGGATATCCAGCTGTTGATGATCCTAAGCACATATCCCGAGAACTGCTGGGCATAGGAGGTAATCCCGGCGCGAAGGGCGTTGAGATCCCAGTCAATACCGATTTCAGAGAGAAATGAAGTGAAAGCCGCATAGAGCCTGTTTTCAGGAGTGAATAGACCGGTGAACTCCTCGGTGAAGAAATAGTCCTTTGCGTCGTTATAAAGTGCTATTGATTCTTTTGAAAGAGCCATAATAATGAAGACGGAGGGAATGAAAACTATAAGAACAATGATCACAGTGGTGAGTATTGATGCGATATTTCTGGATACTTTGGGAATTCTGGAGATTCGCAGGAAAAGGGGATAGAATGAACCCGCTATTATTCCCCCGAATATGATCGGATGAACTATGGGTTTCATCATGAAGGCGAGCATTAGCAGCAGTGCAATAAAAAGAATGTAGAAGAAAATTTTCGCGTTGGAAGTCCGGTTCAAGAATTAGGCCTCCGGGGGAAACGTTCCGGTTATGTCGTTGTCTTTGTGTTGCGCATATGACCGACACTTTTTCTTTGATCGATATCCAGGCATTGTGTACGCATACTAGAATATTTCAAGTTTTAATTCCATCATAGTCACTTCACCGCGATACCCGAGGCGGCCACCCATCCCTTGTCGCCGTCCTCGAATTCGATGAAATAGGCGTTACCGGCCTTGTTGGCTATGGTGCCGGGGTAGAACCTTCCGTCGTTCCATTTCGCCGCCACCTTCGCGCCGGGCTGGAGGTTCAGCGGCACAAGGCTTGCCGAATCGAGGACCGCGCTGTCGTTGTCCGCGAAAACCACCCGGTACCTGCTCCCGTCCTGTGCCTGTTCTATCTCCACCACCGTGGCGATGAAATGCGCCTTTGCCCGCTCCCAGAAAGCCAGCACCTCGTCGCCGACGTTGTAAAAGGATTCCATGTCTCCACCTCCCCTGTGTGCGGTATCGAGGTTCAAACCGGCTCGAGTCTCTCTAAGGGGAGAGTAACCGGGTTTCCGGAAAACACAAGGATTTTTTATGTTCAGGCAGTACACGCGGGCATCCTGAGATGGAATATGCAATGATTCCATCCCTACAACGGCTGTGTCCGGCAACAGGCATTTCCAGTGGTTGTAACATAAAGTTTAGAGTTCGTGACAATTTTTCTTTTTTTTTCAATTTCGTAATAAAAGGTTGGAAATTTAACATTTCCGTAACATGAAGGGATGGCACTATTCCATTTTGTATTTACAGATGGAATCGGCGCACTAGAATTGACAAAACCGATGGGGGCGTGCCAGTTCGAGATGATAGATCATGCCCCCCGATATGGAGCTGCCGATGCATACGATACAGAGTAATGAATTATTGAGCCCCACCGTGGGGAAGATGGTGGTGGATGCCCCCTACGTGGCCGAGCACCGCAAGGCTGGCCAGTTCATAATACTCCGTATCGACGAGTACGGGGAACGTGTCCCCCTTACCATCGCCGATGCGGACAGGGGTGCGGGCACCATCACCCTCTACTACCAGATCGTGGGGACCAGCACGCACAAGCTCTCGCAGCTGAAAAAGGGGGACTCCCTGAAGGACGTCGCCGGGCCCCTGGGCCATCCCACGGAGATCAAAAAGTACGGCACCGCGGTGTGCGTCGGCGGGGGGATCGGCATCGCCCCCCTCTATCCCATCGTGGGGGCCCTGAAGGAGGCGGGCAACCGCGTGGTGGTGATCATCGGCGCCAGGAACAGGGATCTGCTGATACTGGAGAAGGAGCTTGGTGTACTGGCCACCGAGATCGTGGTGTGCACCGACGACGGAAGCCACGGGAAGAAGGGCTTCGTCACCGACGCCCTGAAGGAGGTCGCCGGCCGGGAGAAGGTGGACCTGGTGGTGGCCATCGGCCCTGTGCCCATGATGAAGGCGGTGAGCGAGCTCACCAGGGGCATGGCGATCAGGACCATGGTGAGCCTCAACTCGATCATGGTGGACGGAACCGGCATGTGCGGCGGCTGCAGGGTCAGTGTCGGCGGCGAGAAGAAGTTCACCTGCGTGGACGGGCCCGAGTTCGACGGTCATCAGGTGGATTTCGCGGAGCTCATGGAGCGGCTCGGGGCATATCGCTCCGAAGAGAAGCTATCATATGACGCACACAGACACAAATGCAAACTAGACGGGGTATTGAACGATGGCAGGTAGACTACCCAGGCAGAAGATGCCGGAGCAGCCGGCGGCGGAGCGGGTACAGAATTTCTCCGAGGTGCCCTACGGGTTCAGCGACGACACGGCCATGGCCGAGGCGGGACGGTGCCTCCAGTGCAAGAAACCCACCTGCATGGACGGGTGCCCGGTGGGCATCGACATCCCCGGTTTTATCAAGGAGATCCGTGACGGCAATTTCCTGTCCGCCATCGAGGTGATCAAGCAGACCAACTCCCTCCCCGCCGTGTGCGGCCGGGTCTGCCCCCAGGAGTCGCAGTGCGAGGAGCTCTGCGTTTTGGGCAAGAAATTCGAGCCGGTGGCCATCGGCAGCCTGGAGCGCTTTGCCGCGGACTACGAGCGCACCAGAGAGCAGCTCCCCCTGCCGGCCAGGGCCCCGCAGACGGGGAAACGGGTGGCGATCATCGGCTCAGGCCCCGCCGGCCTCACGGCGGCCGGCGAGCTGAACAGGCTGGGCCACGCCGTAACGGTCTTCGAGGCGCTTCACAGCCCCGGCGGCGTGCTGGGCTACGGCATCCCGGAGTTCCGGCTCCCCAAGGAGATCGTGCACTACGAGATCGAGGCGCTCAGGAGGGCGGGGGTGGAGATAGTCATGAACCGCGTGATCGGCATCTCAGAGACTGTGGACGACCTCTTCGACCAGGGGTACGACGCCATATTCCTGGGCACCGGGGCCGGCCTCCCGATGTTCCTCAACATCCCCGGCGAGAACCTCCAGGGGGTCTACTCGGCCAACGAGTACCTCACTAGGTCGAACCTGATGAAGGCCTACCGCTTCCCGGAGTACGACACCCCCATCATCAGGGCCGACCGCGTGGCGGTCTTCGGGGGCGGAAACGTGGCCATGGACTCGGCGCGCACCGCCCGGAGGCTCGGGGGGAAGGAGGTGCACCTCATCTACCGGCGCTCGCGCGATGAGATGCCCGCCAGGAAGGAGGAGATCCACCACGCCGATGAGGAGGGGGTCATCTTCGATATCCTGTCAAACCCGCTCCGCTTCCTGGGCGACGACAAGGGGAGGGTTCGCGGCGTGGAATGCCTGAAGATGAAGCTGGGCGCCCCCGACGATTCCGGCAGGCGGCGGCCGGTGCCGGTGGAGGGATCGGAGTTCGTCGTGGACATCGACGTGGCCATCATTGCCATCGGGAACGCGCCCAATCCGATTCTCCAGAAGACCACGGCCGGCCTCAAGACCGGCAGGCACGGCACCGTGGAGGCCGACGGCGCCACGCAGAAGACCAGTAAGAGGGGCGTCTTCGCCGGCGGCGACATCGTCTCCGGCGCAGCCACGGTCATCGAGGCCATGGGGGCGGGCCGGCGGGCCGCCGCGGCGATCGACGAATACCTCAAGACAGGAGCATGGTAGAGAAGATCAGCACCGGCATCCGGTACCTGGACCAGGTCACCGGGGGGCTCAGGCTGGGCGACAACGTCGTCTGGGAGATCACCAGCGGCGTGCCGGTGGAGTATTTCATCAAGGGGTTCTTCGACGGCAACGAGCAGTTCCGGAGCGCCGTCATCATCATCAGCTTCAACGTCTCGCCCTACACGGTTCTCAAGCGGTACGCCTTCCTGCTGCCGCGCTTCCGCGTCACCCTCATCGACGCCTTCACCCGCGGGAAGGGGAACGGCGATCCCGTCTTCCTCGATTTCTACCAGGAGCCGCAGGGGGTCAATGCGGTCCTCCTGGAGAACCCCAGGGACCGAGGCCAATTCATGGAGGTGCTGAACGTCGTGGAGTCGGAGAACCGCGACGGCTCCTTCTACATCTTCGACAGCCTCACCGGCATGAACGAGCTGTGGAAGGACGAGGGGGGCGTGCTCGATTTCTTCAACTTCACCTGCCCAAAGCTCTACGACCTGAACACCCTGGCCTACTGGATGCTGGAGCGGGACGCCCACTCCAGGGAGTTCCTGGCGGGGCTGATCCACACCACCCAGGTGGTCTTCTCCCTCTCCCCCGCCAGGGCCGACCATTACAAGCTCTCCATCAGGAAGCTGCAGGGGCGCCCGTCGTCGGGCGATCCGGGCCCCCACCTCTTCACCCTCTCCGACGGGGCGATCGCCTTCAGGGACAGGCGGCATGAGGGAGTATTGGGGATCGGCGAGCGGGTAAAGGAGCTCAGGAGGACTTCCGGCATGACCCAGACCGAGCTCGCCTCGAGGACCGGGATGACCCCGGGGGCGGTATCGCAGATCGAGAACGAGATCACCGTCCCGTCGCTCAACACGCTGATGCAGCTCTCGGTGATATTCGGCAGGCCGGTGGATTATTTCCTGGGAAATGAGGGGGGAATTGCCAGAGCCGGCTATTCCGTTTTCGAGGAATCGCCGGTGCTCCCGGCACAGGAAACGGGGGTGTCAGTAGCACGGCTCGCCGACCACCCGGGTCTGGGATTCCTGCCCCATCTCGTCGTGCTGGAGGGGGGGGCGGTCATCGACGGGGCACTGCTTCTCCACAGGGGGGCCGAATTTATTTCTGTGATCGGTGGCTCGGTAGCCCTCACCATCGAGGGGGAGGAGATCGTGCTCTCGGCGGGAAAGTCGGTGATGCTCTCCGGTCCCTTCCCGGAGCGATGGCGCGCCGGGGGGGAGGGGTGCCGTCTCTATTACATACTGATGCAGCGCCGGGAGATCCGCGGGTAAGGTGAGATGCAGTCTATCATTAAGATGACCACCGGTCTTGTCGGCCTCGACAATGTCATCAACAGCCTCCGGATGGGGGACAACGTGGTGTGGCAGGTCGACGAGATCGCCGACTACGCGCAGTTCGCGGAGCCCTTCGCCGAGTCCGTCATCGCCCAGGGGAAGAGGCTGGTGTACATGCATTTCGCGACCCACAGCCAGATTCTCTTCCCGGGCCAGTACAGCGTCATGTATACCATCGATCCCTCCAGCGGCTTCGAGTCCTTCTCCGCTCAGATCCACAACGTGGTCAGGGAGGAGGGTGAGGGGATCTTCTACGTCTTCGACTGCCTGTCGGACCTTCAGTCCGCCTGGTCGTCGGACCTGATGATCGCTAATTTCTTCGTCATCACCTGCCCCTACCTCTATGAGCTGAACACCATCGCCTATTTCGCGCTCCTGAGGAACCGGGTCTCCTACACCACCATCGCCAGCATCCGGGAGACCACCCAGCTCCTTATCGATGTCTACTGTGCCGGGGAGAATTACTACATCCACCCGCTCAAGGTGTGGGAGCGGTATTCACCCACCATGTTCTTCCCGCACCTGAGAAGGGAAGACGAATTCATTCCCATCACCAGCAGCGTCGACGCGGCGGCCCTGGTGATGCACATCCAGAAGCACAGCGTGGCCAGCACGCTCCGCAATCTGGACTTCTGGGACAGGACCTTCCTCACCATGGAGGATCTCATCGGCAGCGGCGCGCGTGAGGAGGAGAAACGGGAGATGCTTGATCGCCTCTGCAGGATAATCCTTGGGCGCGACAGGCGGATGCTGGCGCTGGCCATGGACCACATGACCCTGGAGGATTTCGTGGACCTGAAGGACCGGCTGGTGGGGACGGGGCACATCGGCGGCAAGGCCACTGGCATGATCATCGCGCGAAAGATACTCTCCAGAAGCGCCGGGCTCGATTGGGAGCATCTCTCGGAGCCTCACGATTCATTCTACATCGGGTCCGACGTGTTCTACACCTATATCGTGCTGAACGGCTGGTGGAAGCTTTTCATGGAGCACAAGACCGATGACGGCTATTACTCGGCCGCGGAGGAACTGCACGGGAAGATGCGCACCGGTGTCTTCCCCAGCGTGATCAAGGATCAGTTCCAGGAGATCATCGAGTACTATGGCCAGTCCCCCATCATCGTCCGCTCCAGCAGTCTTCTCGAGGACGCCTTCGGGAACGCCTTCGCCGGCAAGTACGAGAGCTTCTTTCTGGTGAACCAGGGGTCACCGGAGGAGCGGTTTCAGGCCTTCACGGACGCCGTGCGAAAGATATACGCAAGCACCATGAACGAGGACGCACTGGCTTACCGCATGCAGCGAGGTCTGGACAAGATGGATGAGCAGATGGCCCTCCTGGTGCAGCGCGTCTCCGGATCCTACTACGAGCGCTATTATTTCCCCTTCATGGCCGGCGTGGGCCTCTCGAGGAACACCTATGTCTGGAACGACTCCATCGACCCCATGGCGGGAATGATTCGCCTGGTCTTCGGTCTGGGCACGCGCGCCGTGAACCGTATCGAGGGGGACTACCCGAGGATTGTGTCCCTGGACCAGCCGCTCCTCAAAGTCCAGGCCGGCGTCGAGGACGCCAGGAAATATTCCCAGCGTTACGCGGATCTCCTGAACGTCATGGACAACCAGCTCCAGAGCAAGGACATCCAGGATATGGTTAACGAGAAGATCGGCCTGGACCTGTCGCGAATCGCCCGTCGGGACATTGAGGCTGAACAGAGCCTTCGCGGCGGCGACGAACGGGAGCGATGGATCGTCGATTTCGACTCGTTCCTCACGGACACCCCCTTTTCCGGGGACATGTCAGCGATCATGAAGACCCTCGAGGGGGCCTACGGCTCTCCCGTGGACATCGAGTTCACCGTGAACATCTCCAGCGATGGAAGGTACAGGATCAACCTCGTGCAGTGCCGGCCCCAGCAGGCGAAGTTCATGGGAGAGCACGTGGATATCCCCGAGCGCATCGATCCCTCGATGGTGCTGTTCAGGGGGAAGGGTAACTTCCTGGGCGGGAGCATCGTCCAGCCGATACACCGCATTGTAATCGTGGACCCGGCCGGGTATGCGGCGCTGCCGATATCGCAGAAGCATGAAGTCGCGCGGATCGTGGGAAGGCTGAACAGGGGGATAAAGGACAGGGATGAAACGCCCACAATGCTGGTGGGGCCGGGCAGATGGGGTACCACCACCCCCTCACTGGGAATACCGGTGCGGTTTTCCGAGATCAACAACGTGCGGGTGCTGGTGGAGGTGGCGCTCATGAGCGACGGCCTGGTGCCAGAGTTCTCCTACGGTACCCACTTTTTCCAGGACCTGGTGGAGACGGAGATCTTCTACGTGGCGATGGTTCCGGATAGTGACGGCGCCTATTGCAACGAGGATCTCATGGAAAAGACCTCCGACAGCTTCGAGGCTATCGCCCCCGATCACGGACGGTACCGGGGGGTCATCCGGGTCTATGATCTGGCGGCGCCGCTCATGCTCATGGCCGATATCGTGACGCAGGAGCTCGTCTGCTTCGCCACGTAGCGGCACGGCTGTGGAATGGAGCTTGCACCCGCACAATCCTTGATAAAAAAAGAGGCTGCCCCCCGCGGACAGCCTCTTTTCGTGTATGCCGTAGTGAATATGCCGGCTGATACGGAATTCCTACACCACTCCGTAGGCAAGCATCGCCTTCGCCACCTTGATGAACCCCGCGATGTTGGCGCCGGTGACGTAGTCCCCCTTCTTCCCGTAGGCCTCGGAGGCATCCAGGCATGCCTTGTGGATGCTCTTCATGATCATCTGGAGCCTGCTGTCCACCTCTTCCCTGGGCCACGAGAGGCGCATGCTGTTCTGCGACATCTCGAGTCCCGAGGTGGCAACGCCGCCGGCGTTGGCCGCCTTGCCGGGGCCGTAGAGGATGTTGTGATCCTGGTAGGTCTTGATCGCGTCGGGATTGGAGGGCATGTTTGCGCCTTCGGACAGACAGAAGCACCCGTTTTTCAGCAGGGCCTCGGCGTTCCTTCCGTCGATCTCGTTTTCCGTGGCGCACGGGAAGGCCGCGTCGACCTTGATCCCCTGCTCACGAATGACGTCCCAGGCGCTCAGACCGTCATAATAATTTATCTTGTATTTGTCGGCGTATTCCTTAATCCTGCCGCGCTTGACGTTCTTCAACTCCATAATGAAGTCGAGCTTGGCGGCGTCGATGCCCTTCTCGTCGATGATGGTGCCGTTGGAATCGCTGAGGGATATCGCCTTGCCGCCCAGCTGGTTCACCTTTTCCACCGTATACTGGGCGACGTTGCCGGATCCGCTCACTGCTACCGTAAGGCCCTTGAAGTCCTTGCCCCTGGTGGCGAGCATCTCGGCGGCGAAATAGGTTGCGCCGTAGCCGGTGGCCTCGGGCCTGATGAGGCTTCCGCCGTACTCGGGGCCCTTGCCGGTGAGGACGCCGGTGTGCTCGTTCCCCACCTTCTTGTAGTACCCGAAGAGGTAGCCGATCTCCCTTCCGCCGACGCCGATGTCTCCCGCAGGGACGTCGATGTCGTCGCCGATGTGGCGGTAGAGCTCACGCATGAAGGATTGGCAGAATTTCATCACCTCCATGTCGCTCTTCCCCTTGGGATCGAAATCCGACCCTCCCTTGCCGCCGCCCATGGGGAGCGTGGTGAGGGCATTCTTGAAGATCTGCTCGAAGCCGAGGAACTTGATGATGCCAAGGTTCACCGAGGGATGGAACCGGAGCCCTCCCTTGTAGGGGCCGATGGCGTTGTTGAACTGCACACGGAACCCGCGGTTCACCTGGACGTTCCCCTTGTCGTCGAGCCAGGGCACACGGAACATGAGGGTCCTGTCCGGCTCCACGATGCGCTCATAGATCGCCGCCTTGACGAATTCCGGGTGCTTTTTCACCGTCGGCTCCAGCGTTTCCATGACCTCCTGGACCGCCTGGTGGAACTCCTTCTGGTCGGGGTCGCGCCGCTTTACCTTTTCAACGATTTCTGTTAACAGTGACATGTGGTCTCTCCTTTAACGTTGTAGTGTAATATATAACTTGAATAGGAAACTCCGCTGAATCTGCCCGCACAAGGAAAATTGATCTTTACAGGGGAATAATCCTTTCCCTTTGTGAATCATGCGCTTCGGTCAAGATCTCAACTCCTGTATTGATAGCAAAATTATTGGCCAGTATTAGTATTACTATAATATTATTTTGATATCCGGATAATTTAACATGAATGTAACATTCCGGTGAGCAAAAGCTCACCGGTGCAGCGGACAAGGGGGATGCTGATGACAGGCGATTTCAGGGAAGCCGTCTTCGTGGAAAAGCACAACCGTTTCGTGGGGACCGTGTTTCTGGAGGGTCGGAGGGAGAGGGTCTACATCCCCAATACCGGGAGGCTCGCCGAGCTGCTCCTCCCCGGGACGTCGGTGGTACTGACGCCGGTGCGGGGGAAATACCGGTACAAGATCGAGTTCATAATGAGCGACGGGAAGCCGGTCATGATCGACTCGGTGAAGGGGAACGCCATCTTCCACCGTCTGCTGATGGAGGGGAAGGTCCCGGGACTGGAGTGCCGCGTTCTGAGAAGGGAGCCTGCGGTGGGGAGCCATCGCTTCGACTTCGAGCTTGAGACCCCGTCGGGTCTGAAGTATCTGGAGCTGAAATCCTGCACCCTGTTCCACGGGGATGCCGCTTCGTTCCCCGACGCCGTGAGCGCCCGGGCGGCGGCGCATGTCAGGGCCCTGGCCGCCACCGGAAGGGGGATGCTGGTCTTCTTCATCCTGGGCCAGGGGATCAGACGCTTTTTCCCGAACTACCATACCGACTACGAGTTCTACCGTATTCTGCTGGAGCACCGGGACAGGATAGATATCAGGGCCTACTCGGCCCGGTACGACGGGGCCTTCGGCGTCACCGGCCTCGGGGGGGTGCGTGTCCAGTACCCGGAGGCAGGAACGGGAGGGTCCTATCTGCTTGTTCTGAGAAATGCCCGGGCGCGGAGGATCACCGTGGGAATGCTGGGGAGCCTGCGCTTTCCCGCGGGGCACTATGTCTATGCGGGGAGCGGCATGGGCGGTGTGCATGCCAGGATCGCCCGGCACCGCCGGAAGGGGAAGCGACTGTTCTGGCATATCGATTATCTCACCGAGGAGATGTCCGTGGCGGCGGACATCCCCATCGTGGGAACTGAGCGACTGGAATGCCGACTGGCGGCGGACATGAGATCACTGGGGGGCGAGGTGGTGAAGGGGTTCGGCTCCTCGGACTGCTCCTGCGCGGGGCACCTGTTCCGCTTCACGCAGAATCCGCTGCATCTCCGGGAGCTGTGGCAGCGGGTGATGGAATACAGGTTCGGCGGCCCGACTCAGGATTGATTCATGACGTATCCACGATTGGTAAAGAGGTCGATGCAGGTGTCCACCACGTCGCCTTCATAGTGGGAACCCCTGTTGCTGGATATCTCCTCCAGCGCCAGGTCGATCCCCAAGGAGGCGCGGTAGGGGCGGTGGGATGCCATAGCCTCCACCACGTCCGCCACCGCCAGTATCTTCGCCTCTATCATGATCTCGCCGCCCGTGAGACCCCGGGGATACCCGGATCCGTCGACCCTCTCGTGGTGCTGGTAGATGATGTCCGCCACCGGCCAGGGGAAATCGATCGGCTTGATGATCTCGTACCCGATCTGCGGGTGTATCTTTATCAGGCTGAACTCGATCTCCGTGAGCCTTCCGGGTTTGGAGAGAATTTCGGCGGGAACGGAAATTTTTCCCAGGTCGTGGATCACGCCCGCCAGGCGGATCCCCTCGATGCTGAACCTCGTGAGGCCCATGGTTTTTGCAATCTCCCTGGCAAGATCCGAAACCCTGCGCTGATGTCCGGCGGTGTAGGGGTCGCGCGTCTCGATGGTGTAGGCGATGGCCTGGATCATCCCACCCATGGTCTTCCTGAGTAGGTTAATCCCTTCCATGACCATCTCCTCGGACTTCACGCGCTCCGTGATGTCCCGGATAACCATGACGGTGCCCACGAAGGCCCCGAGCCTGTCCTTCTGCGGCGCCACGCTGTACTCAACCGGTATTCTCCTTCCGCTCTTGGTGATGAGGTAGTTGTAGGACTGCCCCTGATCGAGCGGGATGGAGTGATTTCCCTTCATAATTTTGATCGCTGTGTTCTCGATGTTGACGATGTCGTTGATCCTGGTCTGGCAGTTTTCCAGCCTGCATTCAGTCATCTCCTCGGCCACGGGATTCATGTAGTTGATGTAGCCGTTGATATCGGTGACGATCACGGCGTCGACGATGCTGTTGAGGATGGTGGAGAGCTTCTGCTCGCTGTTCCGCAGCTTCTTATCCATGCTGTATCTTAAAAGGGCCATGTCCACGGCGGATTTCAGTTCGTTCTTGTCCACCGGCTTTACGATGTAACCGAAGGGATTGGAGGTCCTGACGCGATCTATCGTCTCTCTGTCGGTGGAGGAGGAGATGAAGATGATGGGGATATCGTTGGTGCTGTTGATCCTCCGGGCGGTTTCGATGCCGTCGATTCCACCCGCAAGGCTCACGTCCATGAGAATCAGGTCCGGCTTCATTTCAGCGATAAGGGAAAGCGCCTCATCGCTTTTGGTGGCTACTCTGACGGTGGAGAGTCCCATCTCCTGAAAGTGCACGTTGATCAGATCAGAAACGGTTTTGTCATTTTCCACGATGAGGATGGATATGTTTTCCATAAGGTTCCGGTTCGCTTCTGGCGGTAGTACCGCATTGTAGTACCGCATTATAGAGAATATACGACAATCGGACTCCCGTGACATTATAAAAGTGAGTATTTCATGTTTTTTCGGCAGTTGTCGATGCGGTGATGCTTTTTTTCAGAAGCGGCATCACGGTGAAATGAAGACATTATTCAAATATTGTATACTAGCAGTTTTAAACGGGGAAAATCTTTATGGACAAATAAAAAAGATGGTTGTTATATGTCCTCCTCGCATTTGTCACCTTTTTGAATGTCCACGACGGAGGAGAGCAATGCAAAGTCTTGGTATCAATATAGGCTCATCGAGCGTAAAGCTGGTGTTTCTTGATGACAGCGGCGTGGTGTGGCACAGGGTTGTGGCCCACGAGGGGAATTTTCTCGAGACGGTGAAGGGGATACTCAGGGAGGTGAACCTGGCACCCGGCGTGGCGACCATCGCCACGGGCACGGAGGGCCGTTTCCTCATAAATGCGAACAGCGTCCTGGAGTCGATCTGCATCGAGGAGGCGCTGAAGAAGATGGCCCTCAAAGTGGATGCGGTGGTTTCCCTGGGGGGAGAGAATTTCGTCGTCTACACCATCGATTCCGACGGCAGGATCATCACGAGCTTTTCCGGGAACAAGTGCGCTTCAGGTACCGGCGAATTCTTCAAGCAGCAGCTGGGCCGCATGGATATGCGCCTTGCCGACGTGGAGACACTCCCGGAGGGGGCGACGGTGCACAGCCTCTCGTCCCGCTGCTCTGTGTTCATGAAGAGTGACTGTACCCACAAGCTGAACAAGGGGGAGGCCACGAAGGCCGATATCGTGCTGTCGCTGAGCGACGTAATGGCCACCAAGGTCTCGGATTTCCTGAAGCGGGCGCGCATCAGCGAGGGGCGGGTACTCCTGGCCGGCGGGGTGACGCGTAATAAATACATCATCCAGTTCGTGAAGCAGAAGATGCCGGGTATCGAGTTCATCGTGCCGGAGAACGCGGCCTATTTCGAGGCCTTCGGTGCGGCCCTGCTGGGTAGAACCTCCGGCAGCCCCCTCCCGGCGCTCGCCGACCTCCTGAAGGACCACGAGATCGCCTTCAGCAGGTTCAAGTCACTGAAGTCCTCGCTGGGGATGGTGGACTACATCCCCTCCCGGCGCGGCAGGGTGGCGGCGGGCAGGGAGTACATCATGGGGGTAGACGGCGGCTCCACCACCACGAAGGTGGCGCTCATCGACTACGAGACCGAGGAGATCGTCGCATCCCATTACGGCCGCACCCACGGTGATCCGGTCATGGCCCTGAAGGAGTGCCTGGTGGAGGTGAAGAAGCAGATCAGGGAGCAGATCGGGGACCAGCCGATACATATCACACTCACATCCACCACCGGCTCGTCGCGGGAGATTCTGGGGGTGTTCCTGGAAACCCCGGCGGTGTACAACGAGATCATCGCCCACGCCGTGGGGACGACCTATTTCAAGCCGGAGATCGACACGATCTTCGAGATCGGCGGTCAGGACGCCAAGTACGTGCTGTTAAAGAACAAGGTGCCCATCGATTACGCCATGAACGAGGCCTGCTCCGCCGGGACCGGATCCTTCCTGGAGGAATCGGCCTCGGGCGACCTGAACATCACGAAGGTAACAGAGATCGGCGACATCGCCCTCAGGGCGGAGCGCCCCCTCAAGTTCGGGGAGCACTGCTCGGCCTTCATCAACTCCGACATCAGGAAGGCGATCCAGCTCGGCGCCAGCCGCGAGGACATCACGGCAGGCATCATCACCTCCATCGTCTCCAACTACCTGAACCGTGTGGTGGGGAACAGGACCATCGGGCAGAACATCGTACTGCAGGGGGGCGTGGCCCTCAACAAGGCGGTGCCGCTGGCCTTCGCGCAGCTGTTGAACAAGCACATCACCGTGCCCCCGGATCCCGAGCTCCTGGGTTGTTTCGGCGTGGGGATTCTGGCCAAGCAGAAGCACGCCGACGGCTTCATCCAGAAGGGGGACTTCGACATCGACGGGATCCTCAAGACCGAGATAGTCTACGAGCGTGAGTTCAAGTGCAAGGCCTGCGACAACTACTGTACGGTCCGCGTGCTGAAGGTGAACGAGCACCGGTACATGTTCGGGGGGCGGTGCAACAAGTACGCCAACATACGGAAGAAGAAGGTCATAGACGAATCGCAGGTCTTCAACTACATCGAAAAGAGGAACGAGCTCCTTTTCGAGACCTTTGCGCCGAAGCGGGAGGAGCTGAAAAAGACGCGCGACTACGTGGTGGGGATACCAAGGGCCTTTTCGGTCTACACCCTCTGGCCCCTCTACTCCTGGTTCTTCCACGAGCTGGGGATCGAGACCGCGCTTTCCGAAGAGGTGTGCCACGAGGGGATCGCCCGCACCGAGGGGTCCTACTGCTTTCCCGCGGAGATCGCCCACGGCGCGGTGCAGGATATCGTGAACTCCGGATACCGGTACCTCTTCATCCCCCACTTCAGGGACCTGGAGAGCTACGAGGACGACGTGCACGCCACCTTCTGCCCCATCACCCAGGCGCTCCCCTACTACATCCACAAGGCGTTCCCGGAGATTGCCGAGGAACGGCTCCTCACTCCCATTGTGAGCTTCAAGTTCGGCAACGAGAAGGCCCTGGAGGGCTTCATGGAGATGGGGAGGAAGCTGGGATTTCCCGAGCGCGAGGTGCGGCGGGCCTTCGCCACCGGCGTGGAGAAACAGAGGGAATTCATGGCGCGCTACAGGGAGCTGGGGATCGAGGCGCTGGAACGGGCGCGGATGCTGGACCACCCGGTGATAGCGGTCCTGGGGCGGCCCTACAACGCCTTCACCAGGGACGCCAACATGGGGATACCGCTGAAGTTCACGAGCCGCGGCTACTCGGTCGTTCCCTTCGATATGCTCCCCTTGGGCGATGCAGAGATATTCGACAACATGTACTGGTACTACGGCCAGCAGGACATGCGGGCGGGGGTGATGCTGCGGCAGGAGGACAACATCTTCATCACCTACATCACCAATTTCTCCTGCGCGCCCGACTCCTTCATGCTCCACTACATCAAGTGGATCATGGGGACAAAGCCCTTCCTGATTCTGGAGCTGGACTCGCATTCCGCCGATGCCGGAATCGACACCAGGGTCGAGGCCTTTTTGGACATCATCGAGGGGTACCGGCTGAAGATCACCGAGGTGAAGGAGGAGCGGTACGACAACGGGCTCAGGTTCATCAACAACGGCAGGGAGCCGATCCATCTGGAGAACGTCAAGACCGGCACGCGGATCGAGATATTCGGAAACCCATCGGTGAAGCTTCTCCTCTCGAACATGGGGAGGCTCTCCACGGAGCTGCTGGCCGCGTCGATCCGGTCGCTGGGGATGAACGCCGACGCCATGCCCCTGCCGGACACCTTCACGCTGCAGATGGCGAGGAACCACATGTCCGGGAAGGAGTGCCTGCCGTCGCAGCTGGTTCTGGGGAGCGCCCTCTCCTATCTGGCCTCCGAGAAGTACCGGAAAGACGAGATCTACCTGCTCTTCGTCCCCACCACCACCGGTCCCTGCCGGACTGGGCAGTACTTCGTGTTCTACGAGAACCTCTTCAGGGACCTGAGGATGGAGAACGTCGTGGTGATAACCCTCGATTCCGACAATTCCTACAACGAGCTGGGCGAGCGCTTCTCGAAGGACGCCTGGTGGGGGCTCACGACGGCGGATCTCATGAAGGACATCGAGACCTCGCTGCGCACCTGCGCCGTGGATCCCGCCACCGCCATCGCCAAGTACGACGAGCTCTGGCAGGAGCTCATTGAGGTGGCAGAGAGGGACCTCTCGAAGATGATACCCACCCTGAAGCGGATCGCCGCCGAGATTTCGCGGATACCGCTGAAGCGGAGCATGAAGAATACGCCGAAGGTGCTCGTGGTGGGAGAGATCTACGTGCGCAGGGACGACTTCGCGGTGGACGAGCTGATCCGTCGCTTCAGCAGAAAAGGGATCATCGCCAAGGTATCGGGGATCACCGAGTGGGTCTACTACTGCGACCACACCAGAAAGCACGATATCGAGAAGCGCCTCGGGCTCATCCCCTGGTACCGTCGTCCCTTCTCGAAACCCATGCGGGAGCTGATCGCCTGGAAGATCGAGGCGCGGTGGAAGCACTGGGTGGAGCACAAGATCAAGGACGCCCTGAAGGTGACGCAGCTGATACCGGAGACTCCGCACGACATGGCAGAGATCGTCGGGAACGCCGAGGAGCACTTCGTGAACGGCGAGCTCTACTCAGAGATCACGGTGTCCAGCGGCGTCGCCTCCACCGCCATGATGAAGGACTTCTCGGGGATCGTGAACATCTCCCCCTTCGCCTGCCTCATCGGGCGGGTCATCGAGGGGCTCTACACCCCCTGGGCCAGGGAACGGAACTTTCCGGTCATGTCGGTGGAGATCGACGGGGCCATTCTCCCGCCGAACATCATCAACAAGCTGGAGATTTTCATGCTGAACGTGCTGCGCTTCAGGAGCAAACCGGAGGCGAAGGATCTGATCGAGCGAGAGGGTGAAGAGGACGTCTCTCTGGACAGAAAGATCATCCGCGCCTGAGGATTATCAAACCCCCCCTTTCTCGCGAGGGTTTCAATACACACCCAGGAGGTGGCAATGGGGAATGGGAGTGAGATTGATGGAATTATCAGCCGGTCCGAAAAGATCAGGGCCGGAAAGAAAAGAGAACGCGAGAGAATATCGGGAAGCGGGAAAAGGCCTGAAAAAAAGGAACGTGAGGCCGGGGCCCTGCGGATCTGGTTCATCAACTACAGCACACCTGTGATATTCTTGGGTATCCCGATGTTGATCCTCATGCCGATATTCGCCGTGGCGGTGTCTGCCTCGGATGGTAAATCGGGAGTTATCGCCCTTGTTATCGGGGGAATTCTTTCTGCAGGCGTGCTGTATCTGGTGATCCACTTTTTGCGGACCTTCCCTGTAACCTACCGGGCATGGCACTACAGGCCGGACTATCCTGTCGTGGGGATGGACGGGCTTTACGGAGAAATCGGCAGGGACTTCTGGAGAAACGACGCTGAACACTGGATAGACTGCGGCATCGGGGTGAAGCTGAAGGGTGAGGCGCCGGAAGCGGCGAGGGCATTCAATGCCGCACTGGTGATATTCGCCGCGGAGGCGAACGCGGCCTTTTACGGCGCCTCCGAAGCCGATGCCGGAAGGGACCCCAGGAAAGAGTGGGTGCAGGAACGCCTGCTGGCTTCGGGAAGCGCCGATGGGAGGGTGCTGTTCCGGATGAAGAAATTCCTTTGCGGAGAGCTCGCCGCGGTGGCGCATCATTTCCGCAACGATCTCGATAGTGTAACAATTATCCGCGGGCCAGGGTCCTTCAGCGTCTCCAGGGCAAGGTACAGCGGCGAGGGAACGGCGTCATAGTGCTCCAGGGTACCGGCCGTGACGGGGCGTACGAAATGATTCATGGGACGGCAACGCCATGGAGATTGAGATCCCCCGGGTGTGGCACGACGAACCTTGGGAGCGGATCTGCCGGTGCTAATTTATTTTGTGCCGCAGCGGCGGGCTAGGCATCGAACTCGATACGTACCCGGCCGGGGCGGGTCCCCTTGAGCTCGCCCAGCATCCCCTTCATCGCTCCCGTGATGACCCTGCTCACAAAATCGTTCATGGGTACCGGGATACCGTCGATGGTAATGGAGATCTCGCGTCGCAGGGCCCGGCAGTCATCCGGAGAGGCCTCTCCGCGCAGGATTGTACGGGCCAGGCCCCGGCAGTCCTCCTCGCCGCAGGAGCCGCAGTCCAGGCCGGGAAGGACGAACCCCCGGGAGAGCACCAGGTCGGCCACGTCCGAGGGCGACTCCATCGCCGGCAGGCCAGGGAAATGTCTCGGCCCATAGACTGCCAGGGCGAGTCCCTGGCTCAGGGCCTCAGCCTCCTCTGTTGTTTTCGCCAGGATTACGCGGGGGAGCCAGCTGAGGGATTTCCCACCCTCCACGATGAGCACATCGGCGGCCATGAGGGGGAGGAGCTGCAGGATGGCGGGTGGGGCTTTTCGCCAGAGCAGCATGGACTCCGAGTCGCTCATCCCGGCGGTGACCGCTGAAACTTCGGAGAGCCTCCAGGTGTCGGTCTCCCCCCTGTCCAGGGGGTTGTGCGTGAATTTTGCCGTGGCCACCTTCAGGCCCCGGCTGGTGAGGATGCCGGCCACCTCGGCACAGAGCGTGGTCTTCCCAGATTTCTTGAATCCGACGATGCTGATGCCCCGCACAATGTATCCTCCCTGCATTCAAATAATAGCGCGAGCAGCGATTTCATGCTTCCCTTTGATCGCCCGTGTCTTCCTGCGCTGTGCTTTCGCCTGGATTGCCGGCTTCATTTTATCAGCCGCAGGTAAATGACCGATGGCCTGGTATATGCCTTCATCTCTCTTTTGCACACCTCGGGTTCCCACATGCAAGAAGGGGTTACCAGCAGGTCATTCAGGACCACCTCGAATCTCTTGCCCACGTATTCCTTCGCCCCTGCTTCCGAGGGGTTCCCGTCCTTGTCGACGGCGGCGATGCAGAGCTCGTAGGCGCCGAAGTTGTGACCCGTGTCTGAGAAATCCCATTTCTTCCCGCTCAGCTCCCTGAAGAGCTTGTGGGAGAAATTATTGCTGTCGGCGGTGCAGCCCTCAAAGACCATCGTCAGCCTTTTCCTCCCCTCCTGTTTGAGCGAGGTGAAGGCGCCGAAGACCCAGCCGGTCTTGGAGGCAGACCCGTCGTAAAATTTGATCCTGTACCAGTAGTCCCGCTTCCCGCCGATCGTTTCTTCCTTTCCCTTCTCGATGACCTCGGCGACATCCCCGGTATTCATCCTTTTCACCACCGCGGTTTTCACATCGGCATTTGCACGGACGTTTACGCTGTTCCCCTGGATATCCAGGTTCTTGAGGACAGGATCGGCCTCCTGCGCCAGGGAAACCATACAGAGCCCCCCCAGGAGGACGATTGAGAAAAAGGAAAGGGATACTATAGCTATTCCCTTAGCGGACGGTTTCATGGCACTACCTCGCTTGTTGCATTGATTTTGCGCCGATGAATGGTACAACGGCGGGGTCTGAAATGCAAGAAATAATTAACGGCGCCTTGCGGGCGGATATGGTGCTCACCCGATGATCCGTTATCTGGGATGCCTTGCTCCGGTTTACGCTATCCTGCGAAGTGGTCGTATCCCCTGCAGATATCGATCCGTTTCCCCTCTTTATTCAGGAACAGGCCCTCCTGCCGCGGGAGGATATCCCCCACGATGGTGAAATCCGTGAATTCCGTTCTGAGCGCATCGATCCTGTCTGGTGGGAGCGTAAACACCAGCTCGAAGTCCTCGCCACCGCTCAGCGCAAAGTCGATGGGGTCCTTGCCGACGGTCCGGCCCGCTTCGCGAACCTCGGCGGAGATCGGGATTGTACCGGCATCGATCCTGGCGCCGACGCCGCTCTCCTCGCAGATGTGACGTACCTCGCTCCCCAGGCCGTCGCTCACGTCGATCATTGCATTGGCATGCCGGGCGATGATCTGGCCTTCACCGGCGAGGCGGCACTGCGGCTCGAGAAATTCGATGCTATGCCCCCCCTTTCCGGCAAGCAACAGCTCCAGCCCCGCCTGATTCCCCCCCAGGGTGCCGGTGACGCAGATGAGGTCGCCCGGCCGGGCGTCGGAACGCAGGCAGAGGAGGTCCTTCTCCACATCGCCGATGAGCGCCAGGTTGAGCACGATTTCCCTCCCGTGGGTGGTGTCGCCGCCGATGAGATGCACGCCGTGCTTGTCCCCGGAGGCATAGATGCCCCGATAGAGCTCGTCCATGTACTCCACCTCGGTGTCCCTCGTGAGGGCGATGGAGATAAAGGCGTAGCGCGGCACGCCCCCCATGGCGACGATGTCCGAGACGTTCACCTCCATGAGTTTCTTCCCCACCTGGAAGGGGCTGAACCACCCGCGGGAGAAATGGCTGTTCTCCACCATCATATCAGTGGTCACGACGAGGTGCCGCTCCGCGGTGTACGCGAGGACCGCACAGTCGTCGCCGATACCCTTGATGACCGACGGGTCGCCGTCCACTCTCCTCATGAGACGGTTGATGAGCGCGAATTCGCCCCCGATCTCTGCAATCCTCACTGGCGGTACCTCTCCCTGCATTCGCGGTTGATCTTCGCCGAGCAGAAATCGCCGCACATGGTGCATGTCTCCGCGTCGTCGTGATGCGTTCCGCTGCGCATGTTCCTGGCCCGTTCCGGGTTGAAGGCGAGCCGGTACATGGAATCCCAGTCGAGGTTCGAGCGGGCTCGTGACATGTCGTCGTCCCGGTTTCGGGCGCCGGGGATGCCGCGCGCCACATCCGCGGCGTGCGCCGCGATCTTCGAAGCGATGACGCCGTCGATCACGTGCTGTACGTCCGGGAGCCCCAGGTGCTCCATGGGCGTGAGATAGCAGAGGAAGTCGGCGCCGTACCATGCGGCAAGGGCGCCGCCGATGGCGCCGGAGAGATGGTCGTAACCGGGGGAGCAGTCGGTAACCAGGGGCCCCAGAACGTAGAAGGGTGCCCCGTCGCAGTACTGCTTCTGCAACCTGATGTTCTCTTCGATCATGTGCAGCGGCACGTGCCCCGGGCCCTCGATCATCACCTGCACCCCCGCCTCGCGGGCGCGCCGGGCGAGCTCGCCCAGCAGCTTGAGCTCCTCGATCTGAGCTGCATCGGTCGCGTCGGCGAGACATCCGGGCCGCAGGCCGTCGCCGAGGCTCAGCGTCACATCGTGGCGCTTCGCCATGGCAAGGATCTCGTCGTACCTGGTGAAGAGCGGACTCTCCTTGCCGTGGTGCAGCATCCACTTGATCAGGAAGCTCCCACCGCGCGACACAACCCCCATGATGCGCTTCTCCAGGAGGGGGATGCACCTGCGGGTCACGCCGCAGTGCACGGTGATGAAATCCACGCCGTCATCGATATGGGTCCGCACGCTCTCCAGGAAGTCGTCCTCGGTTATCTTCGAAACGTCGGGTTGCCGCACGATGGCCTCGTAGATGGGTACTGTCCCCACGGGGACGCGGGACTCGGCGAGCACCTTTTTACGCATCGCCCGGATGTCCCCGCCGGTGGAGAGATCCATTACCGCGTCAGCGCCGTAATGGATTGATGCCTGCAGCTTCCTGATCTCCATCTCGGGGTCGGTGTTGTAGTTCGAGGTGCCGATGTTGGCGTTGATCTTGATGGAGAGCCCGGTACCTATGCCGACCGGGACGCAGTCGTGCAGTCCGCTCTTCAGGATCACCGTTCGGCCGGCACCGATGTCGTCCCGTATCTCTTCCGCGGTGCGTGGCTCCGCCGCCGCCACCGTCGTCATCTCCGGTGAAATTCGCCTCTGTGTTGCATGTTCGATCTGTGTCATTGCTCGTACCTCCTCTGGATCTCTCGTATCGCCTTGGCAATGTCGGGACTCGTCACTACGGCCGAAATGGCGCATACCATGTCGGCGCCCGACGCGACGACCTGGTCGATATTATCAATGGTGATGCCGCCGATAGCAACGACGGGGATGCGGCACCGCGCCTTGATGTCCCGTATGGTGTCGGTCCCGCAGGGGGCGCCCGCGTCCTCCTTGGTTCCGGTGGCGAATATGGGGCTGACGCCCAGGTAGTCCGCGCCGGCCGCCTCCGCCTCGAGGGCCTCATTGACGTCGTGGACCGTGACCCCGACGATCTTGCCCGGCCCCAGCAGGCGGCGGGTCTCTTCGTAGGGGAGGTCCTCCTGGCCGATGTGTACTCCGTCGGCGTCCACCGCCAGGGCGATGTCGATGCGGTCGTTAATGAGAAACAGGGCAGGGGCGCACTCCCGCTTCAGGAGCATGGCCTCTTCATACATGTCGCGGGTGATATTCGACTTGTTGCGGTACTGGACGATGGAGACGCCTGCCGCGGCGGCCGCACGGACGTCGGAGACGTTGCCGGCACGGCTGAGTGAGGCGTCCGTTATGAAATAGTATCCCTTCATCATGAAACCCTCTGCTGCGATTCGATTGTAGCCGGGGTAAGGGAGGCCACGCGGTCGAAGAGCAGGGTCTTGAAGGTCCCCGGTCCCGCCGAATTCTCTGCCGCCAGCTCGGCGGCGATCTCGTAACAGACCAGCCCGGCCACCGCCGCCCGCGGAAGGTCCTCCGGACACGCCCCCGCAAAGGTGCCGAGGGCCGACGCGGCCATGCAGCCGGTTCCGACGACCCGCGACATTAGCTCGTGGCCGTTTTTCACCCTGTGGAGAACCCGCTCCCCCGCGACGATATCCTCCTCCCCCGTGACCACGACTACGCAGCGGCGTTCAGCGGCGAGAGCTCCTGCGATCTTCGCCATATCGCCGCCGACGCTCCCCGCATCGACGCCCTTGGTGTTTACCTGCTCCCCGGCGACGCGCGCGATCTCCGAGGCGTTCCCCTTGATGATGTCGATTTTCGCCCCATCGAGCAGCGCGGCAACCATCCTGTCCCTGAAGGGCGTGGCCCCGGCGCCGCAGACGTCGAGGATCACCGGGGCCTTCTTGACGTTGGCCGCACGCGCGGCGAGCTTCATGCTGTCTATGACACCGGTGGTGAGCGTCCCGATGTTGAGCACCACCGCCGAGGCGAGGGATGCCATATCGGCCGCCTCTTCGGCTGCGTGGGCCATGACCGGCGACGCTCCGAAGGACTTGACCAGCTGGGCGCAGTCGTAGATGGTCACCCAATTGGTGATGTGATGGACCAGGGGCTGTTTCTCCCTGACGGTCCCAAGAAGCGATGCACAATCCATTGTTCCTCCTGAGTTCTGCCCGCCGACCCCTTTTCGTCCGGCCCTGTTCTCAAACCGTGAGATGAGCGCAGCAGGTGTGCGGGCTCCTGATACAATATGTACGATGGAGGTGATTATCGATAGGGAAGAGTTGATTATGCGGTTGGTGTCCCTACGCCGGCATTATCCGGATCAGGTTCAACGGGTATAATCTCAGGCTCCACTTCGGAACCACCCCAACAAGTATAATCAAATGAACTTTGTTTATTTTGTCAACAAAATTGTGCGGTATCGCAGGGATTAACTCCTCGCCACCCCCTCTCAGGTGTCATCCACCGCAGCGGGTGCGTTCTGGCGTGGGGATACATTCTGATTACCCCGCATTTCCGGGCGGAACGGGGCAGGGGGGATGGAAACCCCCTTTCTCGCGGGGGCTCTTCTATTCGTCGAAGTCGTTCATGTTGGGGAGGACACTCTTGAATTTCGAATCGTCCATTATTTTTTGAAAGTCCCGGCGGTAGGTGCCCATGATCCTGTCATAGGCCTTCTTATAGGCCTCCTTCACCTCGGCAAGCGCCTTCATATTCATTCTCTGCTGCTCCATCACCCGGTTGGACTCCTTCTTGACCTGGAGAAATCTCTGGTAGAGATCGGTCTCGGTGTCCCTGTAATGGTTCACCAGACGGTCGATGGCGCCCGAGGCGGATTCGTTCAGCATCATCTCGTCTTCGGATTTCTCTGCCAGGTTCTGGAGCTCCACACCAGCCTTCTTGAGCCTCTCCTTGTCGGTCTCCTTTGCGATCTGCGCACCCTCCCTGTCAAGGTACCGGTCGGCCTCCTTCGTGTTGTCGTCGAGACGCTGAATGTAGTCCGACATCCTTTCACTGCGCTCCTGGGGATTTGCATCGAAGCTTGCGTTTAGCTGTGAGAGCCACTCGTCGGTGGTCCCCTCCGGGTCCTCCTCCGGTGCCTTCGCCATCTCAGCCTCGCCATTTTCCCCTCTCTCCAGCTCTGTCTGGCCGTAGGGATTTCTCATGATGACCTTGCCGTCCTTCATATCGATCCTGGTATCGCCCCCCTTGCTCACCGTCATGGTGTATTCCGTGCCTCGCACCGCGGCGATAACCGTGGGGCTGTAGGTCTTCCTCCCACTCTTTATCATCTTGGCGAAGGAGGCGGAGAGATTGCCCGAAACGAGCGATACGCTGTCGGAACTGGGGATCCCCTTGCTGCCGATCTGGGCGGTGCTGTTCTCCTTAATCTGGATCTTGCTGCCGTCGCTATAGCTGACGTCTACGATTGCCCCCTTCCCGGTCTTCAGCATGTCGCCGCTCTGAAGCTGCTGGCCCATGGCGACCTTGGATTCCCTCCCCTTTCGGAGGAGCTTCACGTCCCCCAGGTAGAAGCCCACCTGCGCGGCGTCACTGGCCGACGGTGTGATAAGCGCGATTGCAAGGGCCGACAGGATTGCGTATTTCATCATGGGTCACACTCCTATGTGCGCCGGCAGGCCCCTCTCTCGGGAACGAGCCGGTATTCCACACGTAAGGCTGAATATGATTATCTATACAATATAAGGACGGTGTTGCCGTATGACAAGCACAATTCGCGTCCCGCCAGTACCCCCGGCATTACGCCGGGGGTACTGATACGACATTGGACGTCAACGCACCCTTCTGGGGCCGGTATTCAGCTTCCTCAGCTGAACCTTTAGATTGGCTACGTCCGCCATGTAGTTGCCGAACATCGCGTGCAGACCCTTTCGCTTAGCCTCCACGGCGAGCTTCTCCTTTTTCTGAATCTCCAACGCAAGCTGTTCCACACGGTCATCTGTTCTCATAGCGTTCATTGTCTAACCTCCGACTCTTTTTTCGGGGTTTTCGTTTGACAACCGTGCGGTTTTTATATATTTTGTTTCATGGTTAGTTGCACAAGCGTCAAACGGGGGAATCCCCGGAACCCGGCCCCGCATTCGGTGCGGGGCCTTTCTTTTGGTACCAAAAGAAATCCAAATAATATATAAACGAAGAGAGAAAACGTCAACCGGCGGGCGATTTTTTTTATTTTTTTTGTAAGGGCCTGGTGCCGGCGGGGACGGATGCAATACCACCATCGATCAGGATGAATCTCCCGCTTCTGATGATATCGATGACCTTGTCGCAGAACTGCACCGAGAGGAGACGGTGCGTCTCCTCTCCGCGGATCGTGAAGTCATGGATCTCCACACGCTCGAGCCCCCTGGGCGGCGCGATGCCGTATCCCCTGTAGGCGTAGGCGGGGAAATGAAATTCTGTCCGGTAGACGCGGTAGTAGTAGTACTCTTTGCCGTCGATGATATGGATCTTTTCCGGGCGGAACAGGGAGAGGAGGATGAAATCCTTTTTTTTATAATAGGAGATGACGCCTCCGCCCCCCCTGCCGTTCGGTACAGTGCCGCGGCTCAGTGCGCGTTTCCAGGAGTCTTTTGCCTTTCTGTATACCTCGGGGTTCTGTTCCTTCAGGTTCTTCACCCGCTTGTTGAGGGAGTACAGCACCGAGGCGATCATCTCCGTGATCAGTACCCTTTTTTCCAGAAGTGCCGAGTATTCGCTGGGAGTTCTCATCTGCCGTCCCTGTCATGCAAGGCTGCGCGCTACCTTCGAATGGGCGCCTGAGAGCTGGATTCCGCTCCCCCATGGGGGCGATCGACTGGGGAGAGAAAGCGCTTCCGGCTGTCAGGAATTCTTCATCCGCTCCACGACCTTCTTCACATCCTGGGATGAATCCTTGTCGATCACCAGGATTTCGTCGCCCGCCTCCACCACCACGACGTTCGAGAGGCCCACGAGGGTGACACGCTTCCCCTCGGTGAAGACCGAACAGTCGCTGGAGTTAAGGAAGTGCGTCCGCTCCGGCTCTGGTGAGCGGTTGCCGTTTTCGTCAGGGGAGAGTATGTCGTCGATGGACTTCCAGCTCCCCAGATCGGCCCATCCGAAATCGGCGGGGATCACGGCGCGGTTGTCCGATTTCTCCATTATTCCCCTGTCTATGGAGACCGACTCGATTTCGTCGAATATCCTTTTCTTGATCGCCCAGGGTTCGCCGGTGCTCTTGGCGAACTCCTGGGGGTCGAGCTTCGCCAGAGGCTCGAAGGCGGCAACATGGCGGGGCATCAGGTTTTTGAAGGCCGAGATGATCGTGGAGGTCTTCCACACGAAGATGCCGCTGTTCCAGAAGAAGTTGCCCGCCTTCAGGTAGCTCCGTGCCCTGTCGATGTCGGGCTTTTCGACGAACTTTTCCACCTTCAGGACGGTGTCCCCGTTTTCGGTCGCCTGAATGTAACCGTAGCCTGTTTCCGGGTAGCTGGGCCTGATGCCGATGGTGACCAGCTTGTCCTTTCTCGCCACCTCGACAGCCATGTCCAGCACGCGAAGGAATTCCTTCCTGTCGCTGATGTGATGATCCGCGGGGAGCACCACCATCACCGTATCGCTGGAGGCCCTGCTCAGATAGAGGGCCGCATAGAGGATGGCGGCCGACGTGTTCCTGGGCTTGGGCTCGGAGAGGACCACGGTGGGAATCCGGAAGGCTGCCATCTCGCTCCGTGAAAGATCCTCGTACCTGATGGAGGTGACGACGATGAACATGTCCGGAGAAAGGCTTGTGAGTCGTGAGGCCGTCTCGGATAGAAGGGAGCCGCTGCCTGAAAGGTTGTGGAACTGCTTGGGTTTCTCGTCCCTGCTGAGGGGCCAGAGCCTGGTGCCGGCCCCTCCTGCGATAATCACTGGAATTGATTTCATTGAAGATTAAATGCCCCTGATTCATCGAAATTGAGCGTGACCGGGCTCTGGGAAATGGATGCCGGTAGCGTCACCATCGTGCGCCCCTTCAGCGTGTACCTGCCGGTCTTCGCCCTGAAGGCCTGCAGCACCGAGGATCCCAGAGCTCGTGAGCTGAAGGTGTTGGAAACGCTGATCGTCGTGCCGGATCCGCCCTGCGAGACGTCACGCGTCGTTCCCGAGAGCAACGGCGAGCCGTTCACGGCGAAATCGTAGCCGACATCGCTGAAGCCTAGTCTTGCCCTGGTCTGGTTTTTCAGCTCGATGTCAAAATCGACCTTCAGCTTCAGGTCAAGGTCGTCTGGGTCGATGATGCCGCTGGGCCGCTTCCCTGAGAGAATGTCGCTGAACATGCCGTATACCTGGTTGGGGTCCGCGGCCCTCTTCGCCGTGCGCGACAGCGACTCTTCGATCTGCGCCCTCGTCGGCATGTGTACCTTGAAATTGGCGATTCTCACCGAGGGCTTGATGGCCGGTATCTTGATCTCCTTCTTGTACCTGAAGGTGAGATCATCGTCGATGACCCCCTTCAGCTTGGGAAGGGGTATCACGATGGTGATGTCGGCCACGCAGTTAAGGTATTCCCGCTGTGTGTATTCCTGCACGATTTTCATGATGTCCGCGTACTTGAGGTTGATTCTGAAGGTGGTTGTCTCTTTCCCCACGGCCTTGATTCTCAGTCCCTTCTTCGTGTCGGACCTGAACATCTGATGGCTTTCGACGAAAAAGACCAGACGAACGTCCTGGAGCTTCAGCGCAATGGGGTAGGGATTCGTGATGCCCACGTCCATTGCCAGGGTGATGTCCCTGAGGCTCAGAGAGTCGATCCCGAGCCGCTCCACAGCTGCCTGGGGGCGGCTGCTGAGATTCAGGGAGGCGCATGCCGCTATCGTGCAAAACAGTACAACTGGTGCGATCTTTTTCATGGAAATCCAGCCGTGCGTGAGTTTATTCTATTTTTTATACAAACGATATAATTCTCTTTTTATCGGGTGAATCGTGTCAAGAATATTTCTTTTTTCGGTCTGAGTGGCTAGGTGCGATTCCGGGGCCGCTGCTCTTTTTTTATTGAAATTATCGTAACGGTGTGTTGTGGTGAATACCGGCAGCCGGGGAGAACCTCCGGATGCCGCAGTTGCCTGTCTCCCGAAACGGAGTGAGAAAAAGGGAAAATGGACGAGAAGAACTATCTGCAGTCGATCAAACTGGAAATCAGCAAGAACGTAAAGCTCGAACCCTACGAGAGGATGGTGTTCTACAAGCTTCTGACCCTCTTCAAGTCCGATGCGGGGATGAACACACTGGCGGGGGAGCTCGGCAAGCCCCCGGTTCTGCGAAGGAGCGCTCTCTCCTCGCTCTGCGCATTCCGGCGGCCCGAGGCGGTATCGATCCTGCTGCCGTATCTGATGAGGAACGTGTCTCAGGCAGAGAAATTGAAGATCCTCGACGCCGCCTGCTCCTCCGGCACGGCAGAGCACGCGGGACCGATCATGGAATTCATCGAAAGCACCAGGAGCGACCCTGAGACCCTTCCGCTGTTACAGAAGGCCTTCGAGGCTTTGTATCACCGGGCGGCGGGTTCCAGGGAGGTCTTCGAATACCTCATCTCGGTGATCCAGTCCGATGAGGCGGACCAGATGAAGAAGTCCCTGGCGGTCAGGGCCGCCTCGTCCTGCAAATCCATCGCCCATATGGAGGAGCTGCTGAAGCGGGGCGAGGACCTCATGTGCCATGCCGTGTACCGGTCGCTCTACGGGCTCATATGCAGCACTGTTGATTCCAGCGGCCCCGGGGATTCCGAGGAGGACCGCCTCTACACCTACAGCCCGGACAGCGAGGACAGGATCATCCTGGACATTCGGGTACTCCTGGGAAAGATGGCCTCCAGGTTCGACAACTACTCCGGGGTCACCAAGGTCGCCTTCATCAGCGCGATGATCGCCTGCGGGCACAGGGAGTATCTTGTCTACGTGATGAAGGCGCTTACGCTGAAGGACAGGGATCTCACCACAATGGTGCTCTACATGGTGTACCGGAACATCGGCAGGATAAGGGACCCGGACAAACTTTTCAGGAACCTCATCTCGCTCTCCTGCGACATCGACCGTGACAGCGAGCTCATCGTGGGGATCTTCGAGAAGTACTTCAGCGAGGTGAAGAACACCAGGCAGTTTCATCTGCTGCAGGACAAGATGTACGGCTACATCATCGTGACGCTGGAGACCTACTTCGAAACCTACCGGAAGGAATTCATGATCACCGACGTGATCGAAAAGAGCTTCCCCGAGAGTTACCAGAAGATCCGTCAGTTCGTAATGGAGCGCCTCTCGCCGGATCTGAAAAAGAAGATTTCATCCTATCTCGTACATGATGATCCGGGGGTTATCAATCATATCATCGCCGACATATCCGAATGGCTGACCTACGTCGATGAGAAGGATGCCGAAGCCGTTCCCCTTTTTCTCGAGATGCTCTATGACCGGGACAAGAAGTCCAGGGAGAACTCTGCCTCGCGCATCGACGACCTGAATTACGAGAAGCGGTACCTGCGCGACAGGATCATCCGGCTTTGTCGTATAATCGAGTCCCTCGGCATCGCCGACGGGGCATCTGTCCTGGTGAACATCTACAATTACCTGAAGAAGTATCCAGACGAGAGGATCATGGACGCGGCGGTGCATGCCCTGTCGTCGTTGAATTATTCGTACATGCTCGGGGAGATCGAGGTGATGCTTTCCACCGGTGATGCTGCCGAGAGCATGAGGGCGATACGGCTCCTTTCCCTTTTCACGGAGCAGCGCTCTCTCAATATCGTTTTTGAGATACTCCAGGCAAGGAAGGGGGAGGAGTCCGAGCTGGTGCGTGAGACGCTGGGGATACTCCTGAACAGGGATATCCGCAGCAATGGTACCGCGAGCCAACTGATGAAGTCGATCATCGAGCAGAACGGCGACAAGATCATCAGGAGCCTTGCCGTACTCTGTCTCGGCAGGTGCTGCTTCGAATCCGACATCGAGTTCCTTCACACCCTCTTCTTCAACAAGGAACGAAGCGAGCCGAAGGACGAGATCGTGCGCGCCATCGGCGAGATCGCGACGAGCAGCCAGAATGCCAACAGGCGGCAGCTGGTGAAGGACCTTCAGGACTACCTCCGTGACCCGGGAATCAGGGTGCGCATCTACTCATGCTTCCTGCTGGCCTTTGTGGGATTCAAGGATGCCAGCCGCTCCATACGGGACATGCTGATTATAAAAAACAGGGATATCCAGCGGGACATGCTGTCGCTGCTGGAAAAGCTGAAGTCCCTGGAGTTCGCCTTCTTTCTGATCTCCCTCCTCACCGAGGAGTACGGGATCACCGACGATATCGTGAACGTCCTCAGGACGCTCCCCGACGTGGACATCAAGGAGATCGACGCCTTTATCCTGAACATGTTCCAGAAATACGAGAGGCCCGAGATCGAGGGTGTCGCACAGCAGGCCGACCAGCGGGACATCCAGGTGCAGGGGATCAGGGATGGTGAGATGACGATCCTCCGTGCTGAGATCACCCCCCCGGCGGGTTGGAATGCCGATTCCATCAGCGATATCATCG
>JAFGJK010000065.1 GCA_016929135.1 Spirochaetota bacterium
AATCCCCAGCGCATGATCTCCGTCTGCACGATGGAGAGGCCCAGGCCGATCTTGATCTCCGTCATCCCCAGCGTGATCTTGGGGTGGTTCTTGGCGATGCGGTAGTCGCAGGCCATGGCGGTGATGAGCCCGCCGGCCACCGCGGCACCGTTGATGGCCGCCACCACCGGTTTCCTGCACATGAAAAGGTCTATGTAGATCTGCTCCACCTCTTCGAAGAATGCCACCACCTCCTTCAGGTCCTTGAAGCCAAGGAACATGGGGAGGTCGAAACCGGCTGAAAAGGTCTTCCCCGCTCCGGTGAATACGATCCCCTTGACCGAGTCATCGGTATTGGCCCTGTCGATGATGCGCTTCAGATCCTTCACGGTATCCCTGGTGATGGTGTTCATCGGGGCGTTGGCGAAGGTGGCGATGATGATGCCGTCCTCGATGCGATCCTGTATCATATGAATTCTCCTTTAAATCGGTATTGATGCCCTGCCCATGGACGTCATAGTGGGTGCCATTTCCTTATTACGCAAGTGTAATTTTCCGCCAAAGAGCAAAAGGGCATGAGTGTGAACTCTTCTTGACAGGCGGCGGGAACGGCGGTATGGTATGATGCGGCAGTCGGGAGATCAAAAGAATCCTGAAGGATGCGCCGCATCAGGTGGCTACGTCGGATCCATCCGGGCCGGTTTCGCCGGGCATGTGGCATCGTTGTATGCACTGTCTCATCTCAATCACGCGAGGTGCAACCATGAACGTACTGGTGATCAACTGTGGCAGCTCATCCCTCAAGTACCAGGTCATCGACCTCGACTCCGAGAGGACCCTGCTGGCAGGGAACGTGTCGCGCATCGGCATGGAGGGTGCCGAACACGCCTACAATCGCTCCGGGGAAAAGAAGAGGGAGGGGGTGAAGGCCCCCGACCATTGTGCCGCGATACACCTGGTGCTCATTGAGATTGTTGAGGACGAGAGGGTGCCGGTGAAGAGCATCTCCGAGCTCGCGGCGGTGGCGCACCGTGTGGGTCACGGGGGGGAAAAATACCGGGGGCCGGCAATAATCGACAGCGAGGTAAAGGACGAGGTCAGGCGCCTCATCCCCCTGATGCCGCTCCATCATCCGGCCATGCTGGCGGGGATCGAGGCCTGCCAGGAGGCCCTGCCCGACGTTCCCCACGTGGCGGTCTTCGACACGGCCTTCCATGGCACCATACCCGAGGAGGCGGCGGTGTACGGCCTCCCCTACGAGTTCTTACAAAAGGGAATACGCAAGTACGGCTTCCACGGCAACTCCCACGAGTACGTGGCGGCCAAGGCGGCCGAGTTCCTGGAGACGCCGCTGAGGCGTCTGAACATCATCACCTGCCACCTGGGGAACGGCTGCAGCGTCTGCGCCGTTGAGCGCGGCCGCTCTATCGAAACCAGCATGGGTTTCGGGCCTCTGCCGGGGCTCCTCATGGGGACCCGCGTGGGGGACCTGGATCCCGGAATCATCGGTTATCTCATGGAGAGCGAGGGATATACCATCGGGCAGATCGACGAGCTCATGCACAGGAAGAGCGGGCTCCTGGGCCTATCGGGGAAGAGCTCCGATATGCGCGAGGTGCTCGACGCTGCCGGGGCGGGGGACCACCGTGCCCTCCTGGCGATCAAGGTCTTCTGCTACCGATTGAAGTTCTACGTGGGCGCCTACCTGGCCGCCATGGGAGGTGCCCACGCAATCGTCTTCACCGGGGGGATCGGCGAGCACAGCCGGGGGATCAGGGCGCGGTCGCTGCAGGGGCTGGAGCGCCTGGGGATCGCCGTGGACCCGGTGAAGAACGACCGGTGTGAGGTGGATGCCGTAAACCCGGTCTTCGACATCAGCGCCCCGTATTCGCGCGTGGCCGTGCTGGCCGTTGCCACGAACGAGGAGCTCATGATCGCGAGGCAGTGCGCCAGGGCAATCGATTACAGAAAAAGGGTTCAGTGCGCGGTTCTTGGCACCGACCGCAGGCCCATCCGAATATCGGTGTCCGTCCGTCATGCGCACCTTTGCCGCCGGGACGTGGAGGCGCTCTTCGGGAAGGGGCATGTACTCACCGAGAAGAACAGGCTCTTCATCGACAGCGAGTTCGCCAGCCAGGAGACAGTGAACCTCATCGGCAAGCGGGGCAGGGTGGACGGGGTCAGGATCATCGGTCCGGAGAGGTCCAGGACCCAGGTGGAGATCTCGCGCACCGAGGAGTTCATCCTGGGCATCGACGCCCCCATCAGGCAGTCCGGCGACCTGGAGGGGAGCCCCGGGATTATCCTGGAGGGACCGGCGGGGCGGGTGGATCTCCCCGAGGGGGTCATCTGCGCCATGCGGCACATCCACATGGCCCCGGAAGACGCCGCAGAGTTCGGCGTGAGGGACGGTGACGTGGTGATGGTGCGCATCGAGGGGGATCGGGAGCTGATCTTCGGGAACGTGATGGTACGGGTGAAGGAGGGATACAGGCTGGAGATGCACATCGACACAGACGAGGCCAACGCCGCGGAGCTCCCCCCGGTGACGGAGGGGTACCTGGTGCGGATCGAGTCCTGCCAGGGATGAGGCCGGGGGGGATAGGGCGGCCTGAAAGCAGCCAACTGACCTGCAGCGGAGCGGAACTGGAGAAAGTGAGAAAAAAATCTTGACAATATTTGGCACCGGCGAATCATAGCAATGCTTTATGCATGGGCGGTTAGCTCAGCTGGTTAGAGCGCCTGCTCGACACGCAGGAGGTCGTTGGTTCGATTCCAATATCGCCCACAGGAGCCCCCCGATCCATTGAGGGAGTACCCTCTTTAAAGAGGGAACGGCCCTCGGTGAGGGCATTGTGCCCTCTCTTCGACTGCGTACCGCGGATACTTTCTCAGACCAGACACCGGATTTACGCATGCGACGCGGTCGGTGACACCGGACGCGGGGCCCGGTAACCTTTTCCCCATGGAGAATTCTCGTGAGCAATGAAATCATTCTGACCCTTCCCGACCAGTCACGTATCAGCGCGAAGAGCGGTGATACCGTGTATACGGTCATCGGCACCATCGGGAAGGGCCTCCAGAAGTCGGCGCTGGCGGCACTGGTGGATGACCGGGCCGTGGACCTCTCCATGTCGCTCACCGAGAGCGCTCCGCTGAAGGTGATCACCTTCGATTCCCAGACCGGGAAGGACGTCTTCTGGCATTCCGCCTCGCACCTGATGGCCCAGGCGGTGAAGCGCCTCCATCCCGGGGCGAAGCTCACCATCGGGCCGGCAATCGAGAACGGATTCTACTACGATTTCGACATGGACAGGGCCCTCACGCCGGAGGACCTGGAAGCCATCGAGGGGGAAATGAAGAAGATCGTCGAGGAGGCGCTGGAGGTTACCCGCCAGGACCTTTCGAAGGAGGAGGCGAAAAAACTCTTCTCCTCCATCGGCGAGAGCTACAAGGTGGAGATGCTGGGGGAGATGAAGGACGATACGGTCTCCGTCTACCGTCAGGGGGACTTCGTGGACCTGTGCCGCGGGCCCCACGTCCCGAACACCTCGTACCTGAAGGCCTTCAAGCTCCTCTCCATCGCCGGCGCCTACTGGCGCGGCGACGAGCGGAACAGGATGCTGCAGCGGATCTACGGGATCGCCTTCCCCGAGGCGAAGCAGCTCAAGGCGCACCTGGACTTCCTGGAGGAGGCGAAGAAGCGGGATCACCGCAGGCTCGGCAGGGAGCTGGACCTCTTCTCGGTACACGACGAGACCGGCGCTGGCCTCATCCTCTGGCACCCCAAGGGGGCGCGCCTGCGCAACATCATCGAGGACTTCTGGCGCGCCGAGCATTATCGCAACGGCTACGAGCTGGTCACCACGCCCCACATCGGCAAGTCCCAGCTCTGGGAGATCAGCGGCCACCTGGATTTCTACAACGAGAACATGTACTCCCCCATGGACATCGAGGGGCAGGACTATTATACCAAGCCGATGAACTGCCCCTTCCACATAATGATGTATAAGAACAGGGGGTGGTCCTACCGGGAGCTGCCGCTCCGGTGGGCCGAGCTGGGGACCGTATACCGCTACGAACGCAGCGGCGTGCTCCACGGGCTCCTCAGGGTCCGCGGCTTCACCCAGGACGACGCCCACCTCTTCTGCAGACCGGACCAGATGCCGGAGGAGATCGACCGGGTGCTGGCCTTCAGCCTCTATATGCTCCGGGCCTTCGGGTTCCAGGACTTCAACGTGTATCTGGCCACGAAGCCGAAGGAGGGGGCGGTGGGCGACGACGCGATGTGGGAGTCCGCCAGCAGGGCCCTGGGCGAGTCGCTCGACAGGGCGGGGATCGCCTACGAGGTCGACGAGGGGGGCGGCGCCTTCTACGGACCCAAGATCGACATCAAGATAAAGGACGTGCTGGCCAGGGAGTGGCAGTGCTCCACCATCCAGTTCGATTTCAACCTGCCGGAGCGGTTCGACATGACCTATGTCGACTCCGACAGCAAGAAACACCGCCCCTACATGATCCACCGGGCCCTGCTGGGGTCGCTGGAGCGCTTCATCGGGATACTCATCGAGCACTACGGCGGCAGGTTCCCGGTCTGGCTCTCGCCGGTACAGGCGACGGTGCTGAGCGTCTCTGACGATGAGGCGGGATACGTGGAGAGGCTCTGCGGGGAGCTGAATGCGCAGGGATTCCGGGTGGAGCCGGACCTCCGCAACGAGTCGATCGGCTACAAGGTCCGCGACGCCATTGGAAAGAAGGTCCCCTTCATCTGCGTGGCGGGTAAAAAGGAGGCCCAGGAGGGGGCGATCTCGGTGAGAAAGCGGGGGGAAAAGGATTCCTCGGCGATGAGGCTGGAGGATTTCGTTGCATTGATGAAAACCGAGGTGGATGCACGCCGTTGATATTTTGTGTCGCCTTTCCTCAAAATTTTTGTTGATTTTATAGCGGCTGGTAGTGCATCCTGTCACGAATTGTATATCATGAATATAACTGTCATTTTTCAACTGGTCAGGAGGTAGGTTATTACTGAGCGATTTGACAAATTCCGGGTAAATGAGGAAATCAGGGCCAAACAGGTACGCCTGGTGGGCGAGGGCACGGAGCCGGTGATCATCGCCACCATGACGGCCCTTGAAATGGCCAGAGAAAAATCGATGGACCTGGTGGAGATCTCTCCGAACCAGGATCCCCCCGTGGCCAAAATCATAGATTTTAGTAAATTTAAGTTTGAGATGGTAAAGAAGGCCAGGGAGGCCAAGAAGAAGCAGAAGGTCATTCACATAAAGGAAATAAAGATGCGGCCCAACATCGACTCGCATGACTTTGAGCACAAGGTCAAGCATGCGGTGGAGTTTCTCGAAAAGGGTGACAAGGTCAAATTCACGCTGATGTTCCGGGGACGCGAGATGGTCCATCCCGAGCTGGGATTCGAGGTAATGAACAAGATAAAGGAGAAGCTGGTGGACCTGGCGCAGGTGGAGCGGGAACCCCAGCAGGAGGGGAGGAACATCACCATGTTCGTGTCGCTAAAAGCGGTTATAAAGAAATAACGTACTATTATTATTAAGGAACGGACAATGCCTAAGATCAAATCGAACAGCGGTGCGAAGAAGAGGTTTTCGCTGACCGGCAAGGGGAAGGTGAAGCGGGCGAACAGCTTCAAGCAGCACATACTGGAAAAGAAATCATCGAAGCGGAAAAGAACGCTCCGCGGAACGACCATATGTAGCAGCATGGATGAGCGGCGAGTGAAGCGGATGCTTCCCTACATATGACGGTATGGCGTATATCGCCATGCCAGTATCATTAGACGAGGAATAGGAAATGGCACGAGCAACAAACGGAAAACAGCACCATAAAAAGAAGGCGAAGATACTCAAGGATGCCAAGGGCTATATCGGCGCCAGGAGCAAGCTCTACCGCACCGCCAAGGACGCCAGGAGAAGGGCCCTGCAGAACGAGTACAAGGACCGGCGGCGCCGGAAACGGGACATGCGGCAGCTCTGGATTGTGAGGATCGGCGCGGCGGCGCGCCTCTGCGGCATATCATACAGCAAACTCATGTCGGGCCTGCACGAGGCGAAGTCGGAGATCAACAGGAAGATGCTCGCCGACCTGGCCGTGAGGGATTTCGACTCCTTCAAGAAAATCGTGGAGACGATAAAGGGGACGGCCGCCTGACCTCAGATTCACTATGAAGATGGGCGGGTCAACAGCGATAAGCGCCATGGCAATGGCGCTTTTTTTGTCCCTCCCGTCAGGGATTGCCCTGGCTTCGATGCCCCTCACGGAAACGATCCACATGATCCCTGAGAACGAGGTGGAGCTGAATCTGCAGGAGCAGTTCATCCAGCTCGACGACTACTACCGGCGGGATCGCCTCGCCGCGGGCATTGGCGTGCTCCCCTCAATCTCCCTCTGGTTCGAGTTCAACCTGCTTACCAGCGGCATCGTCCCGCCCGGGGGCAGCGAGGTGGGCGATCTCTTCGTCAAGCTGAAGTTCTTCATCGGCGACTATCTCGCGAGCCGTCTCCATGCGGCCTTCTTGGCCAGATTCAGGATCCCCACCGGCAGAAATGCCTATGCCTCCGGCAGCTGGCGGAACCTGGCCCTGGGGAAAAACGAGCTTTCCCTGGGGGGCTGTTTCAGGCTCGATTTTCTCGATCCTCTCTATGTCCACCTCAATACGCTCTACACCTTCCGCGAGGGTGATGCCGAGGATTTTTATGGCGGGTTCTATCTGAACATTTTTGAAAAAGAGACCTGGAGCAAGGTCTTCGGTCTGAACTGGACGCAGGACGGCACCTTTCTGCAGTCGAAGAGGCTCCTGAACGACTATCTGAGCTTCTCACTGGCAATCAACAGCGACGGTCTCTACCCGGTAATCCCCTTTATCGAGTGCTATACCTCCATCAGGCTCTCCCGGTCCTCCGGTAGTCTGGACAGCATCTCCATCGAGGCGCTGGGCATCAATCCGACGCTGCTCCTCTCGGCGGGCGCCCGCTACTTTTTTACTGAAGGCATCTATGCCGGGCTCTACGTCGTGGTCAACCCGCTGTGGCAGAAGGGTTTTATACGGATGATATACGGGATAGAATTGAGCTTTCAGTTCTAGGCGTCGCCACATCCCTTTTTTCACCGCCGCTGCCGGCAATTACGAATAAATTCACTTGACTTTTCCCCCCGATGTGTCTATAGATGAGGGAGGGATTCCCTTTCACGGCCGCCGGAGCAGGACCGTAAAAGAGCGGGCCGATCGACTGCCCCATCGCTAACCCCGGGGAATAATGTAATGCCCGCGATTGAATTTACCGATAATGTAACAGTAGATTCAACGGCGACGCCGAAAAAGGACCGCTACATCCGACTGAACTAGGGAGGTAGGATTCATGATCTCAATGCAGCAACTGGAAGAGCTCGAAAGCAGGGTAGTCAAGGCGTTGCAGCTTCTCAGCGATCTCCGGGCGGAAAACGCGAAACTGGAGAGCGATAATGAATCATTGCGAAGCGAGGCCGAAGAGGCCAAACTGAGCCTCGAGGAGAAGGAGCAGGAGATCGAGCGGATCCGCAGGGAGCTCGATGATTCCAGCAGGGAGCTGCAGGAGCTCAGGGAGAAGGAAGAGGTCCTGGAGAAAAAGGTGATCAGCCTCCTGGGGAAACTGGACGTGCTCTCCTCGGGCATATCGCCGGCGCCTGCGGGCGATGCGGCCCCACGGCCCAAGGCCGCACCGGCGGCCAGGAAGGCGGAAAGGACCGAACCGGAGGAGGAATCAATCACCGTCATCGAGGACATGCCCCATGAAGAGCCGCAGATCGATGACGTAACCATAGAGACGGTCGAGGAGCCGGCGGCCACCGAGCGGACGGCCGAGGCGGATGACGATATCATAATCATCGACGACGAGGGTGACATGGGCGGCGATGTGGCGGTCGAGAGGGCCCCGAGAGAGGGGGGAGCATCCGACGAGGACGAGATAATCCTTCTCGACGAGGACGAGGATGAGATCGTGATCGACGAGGTGGGCGACGATTCCATCATCGTCGACGATTCGGAGCAGGCGCCTCCGAGATCCGGCCGCTCCTCCAGGGGCGGCGGCAGGCAGAGCGCGCCGAAGGCACAGGACGAGGACGACGAGTTCCTCATAATCGAAGAGGATGACGGCAAATAGACCATGGCATCACAAGAGGGAATGGCGCAGCAGAACAGGGTGAAGGTGGAGATACTGAACCAGGTGTACACCATCAACGGCGATGCCTCGCCAGAGTACATCCTGCAGCTCGCCGATTACATCAACACCAAGATTAGGGAGCTGAACATGAGCAGCGCCAGCAGCTCCCCCATGCAGGCGGCGATACTGGCGGCGCTGAACATCGCCGACGAGTATTTCCAGCTGAAGAAGATCCAGAACAGCTACGAAGGAGTTCTGGAGAAGAAGACATCGGCGATAATATCGATGCTTGACGACGGGCTGATCGGCGATACCTTTTCCCGAATCAACGCCTGACCGGGGCCGGGACTGTCCGGCCGATGAAGGTGCAGGGGAGAGCAGAGACGCGGTGGGACCTGAGGTTTCATCGCGTTTTTATATGGGGCGCCTGAAAAAATTCGACTTGCCGTTGCACTTTTAATCAATTCGCGGGGTACACTGGTAGAGTAATGGATGACATTACGCTTTTCAGCGATGAAGAGCTTGTGTCGCTCTTTAAAGGAGGAAACGAGCGGGCATTCGAGGTGCTCTATGACCGGTACTCCGTGCGGCTCAAGAAACTGATCTATCGCAATGTTTCCAATGAAGAGGCCGTACACGATATCCTGCAGGATACCTTCATGAGGGTTCTGCGGCATATCGGCACCTTCGATGTCACCATGAGCTTCACCTCCTGGATATATCAGATCGCGGTCAACTGTTGTAAGAACTATTATAACAGGTACTCGAAGGACCGTACGATTATTGAAAAGGAATCATATCGGATCGCGGAGAACGAGCGGTGTCCGGTGTCGCCGGACGATGAGCTCATTCAGGACGACGACCGCAGATCCTTCAATGAGGCGGTAATGTCCCTGAAGGAAAAATTTCGGGAGGTATTCCTCCTGAGGTACGATCACAACATGAAGTACCAGGACATATCGAAGACGCTCGGAATATCGGAGCGGACGGCGAAGTGGAGGATGAGGGTCGCCGTGGAGCGCATCGCCATGGACCTGAAAAAAAAGGGCGTTATCTGAGACGTGTGGGCATGAACGTACGCGATGAAATACTGGGAATCCTGCGGTCCCTTCGTGAGAAGAGACGGTTCCGGGATTTGGACGGAGAAAAGCTGCAAAGGCTTTTCAACGAGTCGGGGCTTGCCGTACCGGAGCGGATTCTACGGAGAGAGCTCGACCCGGCGGCCCTCCTGGCCGCATGGCAGCGGCGGGAGGGGAAGCCCCGCAGATTGAGACCGTGGTCTGCCGTACCCTGGATACTGTTACCCGCCGCGGCCGCTGCGGCCCTCGTCGCCGTGGCGCTGATCAGGTTCCTCTTTTTCGTCCCCGATACCACGGGGAGGGTCCTCTACGCGACGGGCCCGGTACAGGCCATCGGCGGGCACGGCACCAGGACCATGAGCGTGGGGGACACCCTTCGTGAGGGGGAAACGGTGCATACCGGTGACGGCGGCAAGGCGGACCTTGCCTTCTCGGACAGTATAACCCTGAGGATCGGTGAGCGCTCTGACTTCTCCACCTCGACGGTGCGCTGGGGCGCCGGCAGCGGCGTCTTCGACGCGATGCTCGCGCGGGGGACCGCCATCGTCTACGCCAAAAAGTGCGATCCCGGCGACAGGATAATCATCCGCACCCGCTCTTCCGAGGCGTTGGTGAAGGGAACCCTCTTCTCCATCTCCGCGGCGGAGGACGGGGGGAGCAGCTTCCGGACATTTGAAGGGGCCATCAGGGTGCGCCACCGCATCGAAGGTTGGACGGCGATGGAGGAGGGGGAAAAGTCCCTGCTCAGGTCGAGCATCCACAGCACCGCAGTCACCGTCGAAGAGGGGGAGTACTGTGACGTCGCGGCGATATCACGGACTGGCGGCAGTGACAGAGGCGACGGCGGCCCGCCGGAGCTCGCTCCCCTGACGGCCCGGAAGATCGTCGGATCCGATGACGAGCTGTCACAGGAGGTCAGGGACTTCATGGGCCACAGCGCGGATCGAGCCGACCTGGTGACCGGCAGGTTCCTTGTATTCCCCACCGGCGCCGAATTGATCATCGACGGAACGCGGAAAGCGGCGCCGGAACGCATTCTTTTCCTTCAAAGGGGCAGGCACGATGTGACGATCTATGCTCCCGGCTATGAAACCCTCCATGAGAATATCGTGGCAGGCCCGGATACGGCATTCGTCTTTGCACTGGTCAGACAGGGGGAGCGTGGGATAAAATCAGCTGGCAGGGGCGGGGATAGCGTCCTCCAGGAATCCGGAGGCATACGCATCCTGGTCGGCGAGCCCGGAACGGTGAAGGGGACGCTGCACGGCATTGATCGGTGGCTGCTTCATCTGAACAGCGCCGTCCACTCCAGGCCGGTCATCGACTCGGGATCACTCTATCTGGCCACCGCCGGGGGAAAACTGATGCGAATCGATGCAGCCGATGGTTCCATCATCTGGAACGAGGCGACTGGTTGTATCGATGAAAGGGCGGGGATCTCCGTCCGGCCCGGCGGCGTCTTCGTGATGTCGGGATCCGTCCTGTCCCGACGTCACCGAGACACCGGTAACAGGATATGGCAACGGGAAATCGGCGCAACCGCCACGGCCGCCCCCGTGTTTTTCCGGGGGACGGTCTACGTGCCGTCGTCGGCCTCGCTGGTCAGCATAGACGAAACGTCGGGAGCCCGGACCGGCACAAGGGTTTTTAACGCGGCCATCACCTCCCTGGAAGCCGACGGCGGCCGTCTGCGCCTGGGAACCGCCGGAGGCGGGGTCTACACAATCGACGCCGCGACCGGTGACACGACCTCCTCGTTTGAGGCCGGTGATGCAGTCGCCTCCATCGTGCCGGAGGGATCATCGTTCATGGTGCTGACCCGCCGCGGGATGCTGATAAAATACGGAGATGGTGCGGCGGAACCCCTGTGGCGGGTTCAGACGCCCCTGGACGGCACGGCAGGGATAACAAGGGACGGCCGCTTTCTCTCCCTACGCGACGGTGGCAACGCCTGCCTGTACGATACCTCCCGGGGTGTCCTTCTCTGGAGGGTGGTATTACCCCGCGGGAACGCGGGGCGTTTAACCCTCCGCGGCAACCGACTGTCATTCACGGACACGGAAGGGAACGTGATGACCGAGATGTTCTGAGGGCGACCACCCGCCGTCCCGGTCTATTAATCCACCGCACAATAAAATCCCCCCGATACCGTAAAAAATGCTTGAAAACTGGGGCTTTTCTTTTAGGCTTCATGAACGCAAGTTTCTATGGTCTGGATGGCGCGATGATGGAAATAAATGGCACCGGCAAAGAGCGGAACAGCCTGAAGCAGGAATTGATCAGGAATGCCGTAAACGATGAAGACATCCTCACCGATGTGAATATAATACAGTTGGTGAGCTTCATGCTCGAGGATGGCGAATACGGGGTCGATATCCTCGCGGTGCACGAGATCCTCAGGTACCCCGAGATCACGAGGTTGCCCAATACGCCGGACTACATCAAGGGCGTGATCAATCTCAGGGGGAACGTCATCCCCGTTGTGGATGTACGTATACAGTTCGGGATGCCCAGCGGGGAGATAACCGATCTCACCAGGATCATCGTGATCGAAACCAACGAGAAGCTGGTGGGTCTGCTGGTCGACAGTGTCTATCAGGTGGTCCGCCTCCCGAATTCGCACATTGATCCCCCTTCTGAAATGATCGAGGGAATATCGCAGGAATACATAAACGGTATCGGGCGGTTGAAGGACAGGCTGATCGTGATACTGAACCTGTCGAATATTCTTTTTTTGCATCAGGATGACGATCAGTGATCCGGTCACGGCTCGAAGAAGAGCTAACCTTTTAGCGCGGAGATGATTATGACCTTTACTCTGGGTGAGTATCAGGATATTTTTCTCGAGGAAGCGGACGAGCAGCTGCAGGAATTGAACCAGAACCTGCTGGAGCTCGAGAAGGACAGGAGCAACCTCGACATAATAAACAATATATTCCGAGCCGCTCACTCGCTGAAGAGCTCGGCTGCCTTCGTCGGGCTGAACGATCTGAGCGACCTGGCCCACAAGATGGAAAACCTGCTCCAGGGGATACGCGACCGTACGCTGGATGTCTCCGATGAGATAATCGAGATAATATTCAAGTGCTTCGACGAGATAAGCTCCGTGATCGAGACGGTGGCTTCCGGGGAAAAGCCCACGCAGGACCTGAACTGGCTTATCCAGGATATCCAGGCGATCAGCGACAAATCATCGGCTGCATCGGGGGGCAAGGAGAGGAGGGGGAAGACCGCCGCCGTGGAACACGGGGTGCCGAAGACGGTGCTGGAGCCACAGGACAGGAAGAGAATCCGCGACGCTCTTGATGCGGGGCAGAGTTGCACCGAGGTTATCCTCTTCATCGATGAATCGGCACAGATGAAGTGGATCAAGGCGCAACTGATTCTGAGCAACATCGCCAGGATAGGGACCATCGTGAAGACCATACCGTCGGCCGACATGCTGAGCGATGATGACATGAACAATGTCTTCAAGATAATTCTTCTCACGGATAACACGGTGGACGATATCCGCAAGGCCTGCGATGTCGATCAGGTATACAGGATAGACGTCCGTACCATCGGCATGACGAAAAAGGAAGACAAGCTGGTCCTCACCTTCGGTGAGCCCGAGGTCTTCATTGTCGAGGAGAGAAGGACGGCGGCACCCCCGGAGCTGCCGCAGGAGCTGCCGGCGGCCGAGGAGGCAGCGGAGCCGAAGGAAGAGGCGATCGAGGCGGTCTTCGAATCCGAAGAGGACGACGAGGAGGAGGAGAAGGTGGAGGTCGACAAGTTCATATCCCACAGGGGTACCGACAGGACCGAGCAGGACAAGAAGAAGCTCGCGGCGCTCAAGTCGGTCAAGGTGTCCATCGACAAGCTCGACCTCCTGTTGAACAACGTGGGAGAGCTGGTCATCGCGAATTCCGGTTTCTACAAGCTCTACGACGAGATGCGGAAGATCAACATCGACAAAACCGTCATCAACGAGTTCAAGAACAGAATGGAGCAGATGTCCCGCATTGCCAAGGACCTGCAGACAGGCATCATGAAGACAAGGATGGTCCAGATCGGACAGGTCTTCTCCAGGTTCAACAGGCTCGTGCGCGATCTCTCGAAGGAATTCGGCAAGAGGGTGGAGCTTGTGGTCAGGGGAGAGGAGACCGAGCTGGACAAGAAGGTGATCGACTCCATCGGCGAGCCGCTGATGCACCTCATACGGAACGCCATCGATCACGGCATCGAGCCGCCGCCCGACAGGAAGAGGCTCGGGAAGTCTGACATCGCCAAGGTCACGCTGAACGCCTACCAGGGGGGGAACCAGATCATCGTCGAGGTGAGCGATGACGGCCGCGGGCTGAACACCGAGATGATAAAAAGGAAGGCCCTGGAGAGGGGCTACATCACCACCGACATGATGTCCTCCATGGATACCGCGGACCTGTACAACATCATCTTCACGCCCGGGTTCTCCACCGCGGACAAGATCACGGATATCTCCGGCCGCGGGGTGGGGATGAATGTGGTGAAGGAGACCGTGAGCGAGCTCAACGGGAGCGTGAACATCGAGACAGAGGCCGGTATGGGTACGAGGTTCGTCCTCTCCTTCCCGCTGACACTGGCGATCATCCCCGCCATCATGACCAAGGTGAGCAAGGAGATGTACGCGGTTCCGCTCTCGGATGTCATCGAGACCATCAAGATATCGCAGAATGACATCACCACCATCGAGGGGCACGAGGTGATCAACCTCAGGGGCGAGATCCTCTCGCTGCTCAGGCTGACGAATTTCGTCGGCATCCAGAGCGATCACGATATCTACAAGAAGATTCCCGTGGTGGTGGTGGGCTTCGGGAACAGGAAGATCGGTCTTATCGTTGATTACCTCGAGGGGAAGCAGGAGATCGTCATCAAGTCTCTAGAGCAGAACTACCGGACGGTGGAGGGCCTTGCCGGCGCGTCCATTCTGGGCGACGGCAGCATCTGCCTCATCCTTGACGTCTCCTCCATGATCAACAAGGTGATCATGGATCAGGACAAGCTCACCCGTTTCGACAGGGCGAAGATCGCCGAGGTGGGGGAATCGAAATACGAAAAGGTTGACGAGGCCGGCGCGAAGCCGAAGGAGACAAAGGTCCCTGATAAAAAGGAGGACCTGCTGAAGGTCGGAGACGCCATTGATCTGGAGGCGAGGAGCGGACGTACCGAAAGCGCCGGGACGGCAGTGAAGGAGAAACCCCTGCAGGCCAGGACCGAGGTGCGGCCCGCGGCAAAGGCTGATGCACCGGCGACTCCCCGTGTGCAGGCCGAGCCGGCGCCGGCGGTTTCGGCCACGAAGGCTGCAGTGTCGGAAGCGCGCCGCAGTGACGTTGAGATAAAAAAACAGGTCCGCGAAGCCCTGGATGACTTCAGGAGCGAGCTGAGGGATACGGTGAAGAGCACAATCTACAGCGGCGGCCCGTCGGATCATATGATCTCCTCCCTGGAGATAAAGAAGGAAGACTTGAGCGAGTTCCAGGTGGTGGCGAACATCGGTGCAACGAACGCTGCGGAATCGCTCTCGAAGATCCTTGACAAGCGCATCGATCTCTCCATCCCGGATGTCACCGTGCAGCCCGTAGAGCAGATACCGAAATACCTGGGTGCCATAGAGAGCGTGTACATGGGCGTGATGATGCCGGTGGTGGGAGATATACGCGGAACGCTCCTCCTGATACTGAACGAGGACATCGGCTTTGAGCTGGTGGATACGCTGTTCGGGACGAAAACCAGAGAGATGCGCGACCTCACCGAGGACGGGGAGTCCGCGCTCAAGGAGATCACCAACATCGTTGGATCTTCGGTGATAAACGTGATCGCCGAAAAGGCGAATACCGTGATCAAACCGGGTCTCCCCACGATCGTCCATGATTACATGCAGTCCATCATCGACTCGATTCTGGTGATGCACAACATGGTGAATGATTATGCGGTGGTGATGGATACGACCTTCTATTTCGAGGGTGACCAGATAATTGGCCACCTCCTCTATCTGCCGGAGGCCGAATCGCTGAAAATCATTATCGATAAACTGAGGGTGAATGCCGGAGCAGATTAAAGTACTCGTGGTCGACGATTCGTCACTGGTACGGAAAATCACAACAGATATTCTGGAACGCGACCCCGAGATAAAAGTTGTTGGTACGGCGAATAACGGCAAATCGGCCATTTTTAAGAACAGCAAGCTCGATCCGGACGTGATCACCATGGATATCGAGATGCCGATACTCGATGGCCTGGCTGCACTCAAATACATCGTCGAAACGAATCCGAAACCCGTAGTCATGATGAGCGTGCTCACCCAGCACGGGGCAGAGGCCACCTTCAGGGCACTTGAGTACGGCGCGGTCGATTTTATTCCCAAACCATCCTCGATGCTGTCGATCTCGGTCGATGAAATCGCCGAGCTCCTGATCTCCAAGGTTAAGTCTGCGTACAAGTCGCGCGTCAGAGCCGCAAAGAAGATCGTTCAGGCGGTGAAGCGGCCTGCGGAACAGGAAGAGGCAGTAACCTTCACAAGGGACGCCACCAGCCAGAAGACAGTGGGCATCGGCACCTCCACCGGCGGCCCCTCGGCGCTGATCCAGGTGTTCAAGAGCCTGCCGGAGCATTTCCCGTCGCCGGTGCTGGTGGTCCAGCATATGCCCGAGGGATTCACGAAGGCATTTTCGGAAAGGCTCGATTCCGTGTCGCGTCTCAGGGTGAAGGAGGCGGAGGACGGCGACGTCGTGGAGCCGGGATGCGGCTACGTCGCACCGGGACATTCGCACATGGAGATGGAGGTCGTGTACGGCAAGCCGAGGATCCATGTCTACAGCGGTGAGAAGGTATCGGGGCACCGCCCTTCGATCGACGTGCTTTTCAATTCGATGGCCGAGCACAGCGGCAAGGAGACGGTCGCGGTGATAATGACCGGCATGGGCAAGGACGGGGCCGAAGGAATACTGAACATAAAGAACAAGGGGGGAGCGACCATCGCACAGGACGAAGAGACATCCGTGGTGTACGGCATGAACAAGGTCGCGGTGCAGAAGGGAGCAATAAATATTGAGGTTCCATTGCATGAAATTGCAAAAAAAATAGTTGAATATATATAAGATTATGATAAAATGTGGCATCTTTTACTGTAGACGGTCGTGCGGGAATATGGTAACCGTAACAGGAATGAGGGGATCGAAAACGGTAGGAGGGCATGCTGGTCGGCTTTCGTGTGATGCAAACGGCGGGATTCGTATAATTATTGAATAACAATGGAGTATATCAATGGCTACCGTTCTGATAGTTGACGATGCAAAATTCATGAGGACTCTGGTGAAAGATGCCCTGGTGCCGGCCGGACACGAGATTGTTGGAGAAGCGGAAAACGGCAACGAAGCGGTGGAATTGTACAAAAAGCTGAGGCCTCAACTGGTAACCATGGATATCACAATGAGGGAGAAGGACGGCATCGAGGCCGCCGAGGAGATTCTGTCCATCGATCCATCGGCACGTATTATAATGGTGACCGCCCTGGGGCAGGAAAACCTTTTGACCAAGGCCATCAAACTGGGAGTGAGAGATTTCGTTGTAAAGCCCTTCCCGCCCGAAAGGCTCCAGAAAGCGGCAGAAAAAGCGCTGGCGTAAACACTACTACAATAATTTCGTCGACAGCGTGCATCCCCTCGCGTACCGGTGAGGGGAATTTTATATTTTACGCGGAGCGCGGCACCAGAAGAGATATATGCCATGAACGAAGAACCTCGAGAAAACGGCGTCTCCCAGGACGAATCCTGCATACTGCATATCGATAACTTTGACGGGCCCTTGAGTCTCCTGTGGGAGCTGATCAAGAAGTCGAAGATCGACATCACCGAGGTATCGCTCTCGGTGATCACCGAGCAGTACCTGGGATACATGAAGCTGATGGAGAAGCTGAACGTGCGGATAGCCAGCGAGTTCATCAGCATGGCCTCGGACCTCCTTTTTTACAAAAGCCGTGCGCTCCTCCCCGCCGGAAAGCTCGAGGACGAGTACTTCGTTCCCCCGCTCCCCCCGGAGCTCATACAGAAGCTTCTGGAGTACAAAAAATACCAGAAGTCCTCGGAGGAGATGCTGGAACAGTTCAACCGGCAGTCTAACCATTTCATGCGGACGAACAGGGAGGAGATCGGGACCGAGCCGGATGATTACATCAACGTCACGCTCTTCGATCTGCTGAAGGCCTTCGCGGAGGTCATGGAATCCCGCATTGAGGTGGAACAGCAGGAAATAATATTTGACGAGATTCTGGTGAGCGACAGGATAGCGTTTATTGCGGAATTGATGAAGGACAAGGAGTTCATACTCTTTTCGGACCTCTTCGGGTTCAGGGTTACCAGACCGGAGATCGTGGCCTCCTTCCTCGCGATTTTGGAGATGGCGAAATCGAAGATCCTTCGGATCATGCAGCACAAGGTGTTCGGCACCATCAGGATCGGCAGGCTGGACAACGGGATTCCGGCGCCGCAGACCGAGTAGCTATACGAGGCAGCCAGTTGATACGGAGCGATGATTGATGGGAAAAAAAAATAACGGCATCACCGGAACGGATCCGGTCACCGATCGGGAGCTCCCCGTCGGCGGCGAGGCCGCGGAGGGAGAGGATGCGGCCCGAAACGATGATTCAGACCTCTCATCGGCGGAGCGCGAGGAGCTCTACTTCCGGGGACTGTTCGAGGCCGTTCTCTTCCTGAGCAACGAACCTGTGCCGCTCTCCTATTTCGTCAAGGAGTTCGGCATGGATCCCACGCAGGCGAGAATCGTGCTCGATTCGCTGGTCGACGAGTACGAGGAGCGGAACGGCGGGATCAGACTCACCGAGATATCGAACGGATTTCAGTTCATCACCGATGCCAGGTACGCCGAACAGATACGGAGGGCCCTGGGATTGAAGCGTCAGGAGAGGTTGACGAAGGGGATGCTGGAGACCCTGGCCATCATCGCCTACAAGCAGCCCATCGTGATGGCGGACATCGACGAGCTGCGTGGGGTGTCCTCGCGCATGGTGGTGGCCAATCTCATGAAACGGAATCTCATCAAGCCGGTGGGGAGGATGGACCTCCCGGGGCGGCCCCTCTCGTACGGAACCACCAGGGAATTCCTCCAGTACTTCGGTCTGAACAAGCTTTCCGACCTCCCGAAGCTTTCGGAGATCAAGGAGCTTTCATTCGACCAGGAATAAGACAATGGACGATCGCATAAGGGACATCGACAGGAAGATCCTGGAACTGATCTCTCGCAGATCCGAGCTGTATATCCAGAACCTCAAGGAAACGGGGCAGCCCTACGCGCCGGGGGATTCCGAATCGCTCCGCGAGCTCATTGAGGCCCACAACCGGGGGCCACTGTCCGGCCGTTCACTGGAGCGGATTTTCACCGAGGTGCAGTCGGCGGGCATGATCGCCGCCTCACCGGTCAGGGCCGCATTCCTCGGCCCGGAGGGGACCTTCTCCTGGATCGCCCTGCGGGAGTTTTTCGGCACCTCAGTCGAACCGCATCCCCTCAAGGCGATCAGCGACGTATTCCGCGCCGTGGAGAAGGGGGAGGCGACCTACGGTGTCGTCCCGGTGGAGAACAGCACCGAGGGGGCGGTCACCTTTACCCTTGACGAGCTGATCGAAACCGATCTCCACATACTGGCGGAACGGTACGTGCGGATATCCTACAGCCTCCTGTCGGCATCGTCCGATCTCGGCGCGATCACGCAGGTCTACTCGCACCCCCAGCCCATCGGGCAGTGCAAGGGGTGGCTCCGACAGAATCTCCCCAATGCGACGGTCACCGAGGTGAGCTCAACGACCCGCGCCGCGGAACTGGCGGTGGGGGAGCCGGCCTCGGCCGCCATCGGTTCGCACGAAGCGGTGCAGTTCTACGGGCTCAATGTGCTGGCCTCAATGATCGAGGATTCGCGTCAGAACTATACGAGGTTTTTCATCCTGGGGAGCCAGAAGGCGCGGTCCACCGGGAAGGACAAGACATCCATCGTCTGCGCCGTCAAGGACAGGCCGGGGGCGCTTCTGGACCTGCTGAATCCGCTGGAACACGCCGGCATCAATATGACGAAGATCGAGTCCAGACCTGACAAGAAGAAGGTGTGGGAATACAATTTTTTCATAGATTTCATCGGCCATGAGGACGACGCCGAGGTCGCCGAGGCCCTGAGGGGGATGCAGGAGGTGAGCATGTTCATTAAAATACTCGGCTCCTACCCGGTGGGCTACTGAGGGGAACCCCGGACATCTCGAAAAAGACAGGAGACGGTCGTTCCATCACAATGTTTCAGCGTGTAGCGGTATTCGGTCTCGGCCTTCTGGGCGGAGCGCTCTGCCGGGGGCTCAAGGGGAATGATCCCGGCGTGCGCATCGACGCCTACGGCCGTGACAGGGTGAGGCTCGAACCGGCGCTCCGGGAAGGGTTCGTCGATTCCGTCGAGGTCATCGACAGGGCGTCCCTCAAGGGGGTGGACCTCGTTGTGGTGGCAACCCCGGTGATATCCTCGATACGGCTCATAGAGACGATTCTGGGCAGCCCGGATATTGAGGAGTCTGCCCTGGTGATAGACGTGGGGAGCGTGAAGGAGCCCGTCGTCCGGGCGGCGGCGAGGCTCCCCCGGTCGCTGCAGTTCGTGGGATGCCATCCCATGGCGGGTTCGGAGAAAACGGGCTTTGCCCACAGCACCGGGACGCTCTACGAGAATTCCACGGTGATCATCACCCCGCATCCGGCCAACAGGGGCGGGGATATCGATGCGGTAGCCGAGCTCTGGACAGGGCTGGGGGCGCAGGTGCTGATCACCTCGCCGGAACTCCACGATCTCGTGGTATCCTATACGAGCCATCTTCCCCACGTGATCGCAGGTGCGGTCATCGCCGCACTGTCCGGATTCACCGCAGGGGGGTATCCGCTGGAGCGGGTCCACTCATTCATCGGCAACGGCTTCAGGGACGTCACGAGAATCGCCGCCGGCTCCCCGGAGATGTGGCGTGACATCGTCCTGATGAACGGCGACAACATACGGAACGCCATATCATCGATAATTAACCACCTGGGCCGCTTTCTGGAGATCATGAAGGATGGCTCCGCGCTGCAGGAGTACTTTGCGAAGATCAAGGATTTCAGGGACGGGATACAATGAAGGGACGAATTGTCGTGGCGGTTGACGGTCCCGCCGGTTCCGGGAAGAGCAGCGTCTCCCGCGAGGTGGCGCTGAAGCTGGGACTCACCTATATCGACTCCGGGGCGCTCTATCGTGCGGTCACCTGGTTTTATCTGGAGCGCCACGGCCCCCTTGACGCCGCAATCGATTTCGGAAGCGAACTCGGCGCCATCGCGCTGACGCAGGACTTTCTTTCCGACGGCACCAGCATCACCGTGGTGAACGGCACCGACGTGTCGGCCTCCATACGGGACGAGGCGATAACGAGGAACATCGGTGTCGTCTCCGACGCGGTTCCGGTCAGGAATTTCGTGAACTCGCTCCTCCGCCGCTGGGCCTCCTCGCGGTCGATCATCATGGACGGCAGGGACATCGGCACGGTGGTATTCCCCGATGCGGACGTGAAGATCTATCTCGACGCCTCAGTCGAGGTACGTGCCCTCAGAAGGATTAAAGAATATGGAGAAATGGGAAAAACTCTTGACGAAAATGAGGTCAAAAATCTAATTATACAGCGTGATACTCAGGACAGGTCGAGGCCCTTCGGCAGGCTTGTCAGGGCCGAGGATGCGATCTACATGGACACCTCGGAAATGACGAGAGACGAGGTGATCGGGGAGATGTGCCGCATCATCCTCGACAGACGGGGCGCTGATCCTTCTCCGCGGCAGGATCAGTCAGGATCCTGAATCACAGATCAGCCCGACCGGCTCCAAGAGGGAGCCATCAGCCCGCTGGTGCACGGTACATTATGTAGAAGGATGGCGCTCTATGGACCATACCCCCCAAGATCATATCGAATCCATCGACATGGAGCATGTGGCGGATTCCGCGATGGAGGAGATCCAGCCCGGCAAGATCATTCGGGGAGAGATCGTCACCATTGATTCCGAATTTGCCTATGTGAACGTGGGAACGAAGCTCGACGGCAGGATTCCGCTGCACGAGTTCAGCGAGCCCCCCGCAATAGGCGACTCGGTGGAGGTCCTTCTTAACAACAAGAGCTTCGTCGACGGCATGTACCAGTTCTCCAAGAACGCGGCTGAAACTGAAAAGCGCTGGCAGGAATTTCTGACCCGGTTCGACGGCGGTCCCGGAACCATCGAGGGGAGGATCGTCAGCGCCACCAACAAGGGGAAGATCGTCGATTGCGGCGGCGTCCACGTTTTCCTCCCCTTTTCCCTGGCCGCCGACCTTAAGGGGGTCAGCTCCACACAGGAGGAGTATACCTTCAAGGTCAAGAGCTTCGAAAAGAAAAAACGGTCCATAGTGGTGTCCCGGAAGGACTACCTCGACGAGGAGAACGTCAGGCGGTGGAACGAATTCTGCGCGAACTACAAGATCGGCGACAGAATAACCGGAAAGGTGATCAAGTTCGTCGAGTTCGGCGCTTTCGTGCGTATCGCCGGTATCGACGCCCTGCTACACCGCAACGACATGACATGGAAAAAAATATTCAAACAGCGGAAGATACTCAAGCTGAACGAGGAGCGGGAATTCATAATCCTGGACTACAACCGTGAGGAGGGGAAGATTTCCCTGGGACTCCGTCAGCTCCAGGAGGACCCCTGGGCGGGAATCGGGGAGCGTTATAAAACCGGCGATGCCGTGCAGGGGACGGTCTCCACGGTGACGAATTACGGCGCCTTCGTGGAGATAGAGGACGGCATCGAGGGGTTCGTCGGGAACTCGGAGCTCTCCTGGACTAAGAGCGGCGTACGGGCTAGCGACCTGTTCAAGAAGGGCGACCAGGGTTCCTTCATGATACTGGACATCAACAGCGAGGAGCGAAAGCTCTCTCTGGGCTACAAGCAGCTGCAGGCGAATCCATGGGATACCATCGAGGCGGATTTTCCCGTGGGGTCGGTTCACCGCACCAGGATAAAGAAGATCGTGAAGTTCGGGATGTTCGTGGAACTGAACCAGCACATCGACGGTCTGGTTCACCTCTCGGATATAAGCTGGGATGACAATACCAAGGACGCCACCTCGAGGCACCGTGTGAACGACGAGGTGGAGATAAAGATACTGGAGATACGCAAGGAGGACCGGAAGATCTCCTGCGGGATGAAGCAGCTGCTAAAATCCCCCTGGGAGGTCATCAGCGAACGGTATCCGGTCAGAACCAAGGTGGAGGGAACGGTATCGGGAATCACCCCCTTCGGGCTCTTCGTGAAACTCGAGGACAATGTGGAGGGGCTCGTGCACATATCGGAGGTCTCGAGGCGGAAGATAGAGGACCTGAGCGAGTATTACACAATCGGCGATCCCGTGAGCGTTATGGTGCTCGGCGTGGATGTCGACAAGAAGCGCCTCTCCCTGAGCATAAAGTCCTTCGAGATACAGTCCGAGAAGGAAGAGCTTGAAAAGATCATTAAAAACACGAGTCCCAGCACGGTAACGCTCGGGGACATCGTGAACATAAAACTGGGTGAATAAATGTCGCGTATAAAGGTTCAGCAGAAGCATATCGTCATCGAGCGCAATCCCGTTGAGAAGGCCCTCATGGCGGTGAAGGACTTCGTGAAGCAGCATAAAGTGGTCGTCCGCTACGCGGCGTTGGCGGTCTTTGTTGTAATCATCGTCGTGGTGGCCGTCGCCCTCTATCTCGATAAAATCGAGAAGGGGGAGCGGGAGCGCTACGATACACTCCTGGCGAGGTACAATGCCGGGATGGCCAGGGGTGACGAGGAATCGGTGAAGAGCACGATCAGCCAGTTCCGGGAGTTCGTCGCCTCCGCCCACAACGATTATATCGAGGATACGGGTCCCTATATCCTGGGCAACATGTATTATTCCCAGAAGATGTACGGCGACGCGAAGCGCTTCCTGCTGAAGTACGTCAACGAATCACCGGAGACGGAGCTCACCTCGCTGGCGCTCCTCAAGGCCGCGGTGGCCTCCGCCGAGATGAATCAGCTCGAAGAGGCCTTCCAGATGCTCAGCAGGATCGAGAAGGAATTCAAGGACAGCCTCGCCTCGGACCAGGTGTACTACCACCTTGCCGGGTACTATCTGAAGAAGAACAACCGTGAAACCGCCAAGAAGTATTACGAGCGCGAGATCACGACATATCCCGGCTCACCCTTTGCGGCGATGGCGAGGAAGCGTCTGCTGCTCCTGACTGCGACGCCGTAGCCGGGGGAGCGGCGCCGAAAAAAGGCTTGACAGAAAGCCTGATAAATTTTGAGGATACCTCTCATCGTGACGCAGCGGGAAGATCCGGAAAGACCCGGTATTCCTTACCAATGATTGAAACGGAGAGACACTGTGGCATTACCAAAACGAAGGAAATCGAAATCTAAATCCAGGATGCGGCGGTCGCATGATGCGATCGGGACACCCAACCTGAGGCCCTGCCCGAAATGCGGTATCTACACCTTGCCGCACCGGATATGCCCCGAGTGCGGGTTCTACAAGGGTGAGCAGGTGATCGAGCAGAAGGTGAAGATCGCGGAATGACGATGCTGATCCCTGCGGCGTGATGCGTTCATGATACGACCGGCGGGGGGGCGCGTGATTCATGATGAAGCCGGCCCAGACGCCATGCTTCAGATCTAACAGAAGGGGGTTACTTCCATGGCCGTTGAATTCGAAAAAGTCAGGGATATCATTGTAAAGCAGCTCGATATCGAAAAGGACCGCATTACAAGGGATTCCAACTTCATTGATGATCTGGGCGCCGACTCCATCGATACGGTGGAGCTCGTCATGGCCTTCGAGAACGAATTCGGTATAGAGATACCGACCCAGGATGCGGAAAAGCTCAGGAACGTGGAAGACCTGATCAAATACATCGAATTAAAATTGTGATACACACTGACCCGTGAACTGATGGCCCGCGACACGACAAAAAGCCCGCACACAACAAGCAACAGCAACAAGCACAGAATCCGTCAGCTCGATGCATTTCAGAAAATCATCAAGATAAAATTCAAGAACAGGACGATACTGAACAGGGCGCTGACCCATCGTTCTTTCGTAAACGAATCGGGCCAGGAGCTGGCCGATAACGAGCGACTGGAATACCTGGGCGACTCTGTCCTCGCCCTCATCGTCAATGAATACCTCTTCAGGCAATTCGAGCATTACCAGGAGGGGAGCCTTGCGAAGATCAAGTCCGCCGTGGTCTCGGAGAGCACCCTCTCACGCGTGGCGCAGCGCGTCAATCTCGGCAACTTCATCCTCATGGGGAGGGGGGAGGAGCAGAGCGGGGGGAGGGAACGGCCCTCCATCCTGGCGAACACACTGGAGGCGGTCATCGGATCCATCTATCTTGACTCGGGCCTGAAGCAGTGCCGGGTCTTCGTCCTGAAGTTGCTGAAGCAGGAGATAGAAACGATCGACAGCCAGAGCTATCTCAGGGACCCAAAGACGACGCTGCAGGAGTACGTCCAGAAGATCTACAAGGAGCGGCCGGTGTACCAGGTGGTCGAGGAGCGGGGACCGGATCACAAGAAGGAATTCGTCGTCAGGCTCATGATACAGGGAGCCGCGGTCACCATCGGAGTGGGGAGCAGCAAGCGGAAGGCGGAGATGGAGGCGGCGGCATCGGCGCTGAAACAAATCGAGGACGAGGGCATCGAGATTTGATATTTCCGCGACACAAGGTCGTCGTCAGGGTGGCCGCGATCATCGTGCAGAACGGCCGGCTGCTCATGGTGGCCCACAAGAAGGACAGGAAGGTCTACTGGCTCCTGCCGGGGGGCGGCGTCATGTACGGCGAGTCTCTCGAAGAGGCGCTGAAGAGGGAGATCCTTGAGGAATTGAACGTCAGTGTCTCGGTGAAGGGCCCGGCCCTCATATGCGATTCCATCGAGCCGAAGGGGAAGCGCCACATCCTGAATATCAGCTTTTTTTGCGATCACCGGGAGGGGGACTACCGGCTGGGCGATGACAGGAGGCTCCACGATTTCCGCTTTTTCGACAGGGACGAGATCCCGTCCCTTACCGTCTACCCCCCCATCAATTCCAGTCTCCTTTCCCTGCTGGAGGGGCGGCAGGAGATGACATACCTCGGTAAGATATGGCTGAGCACAGAGAACGGGTAACCGCACGGGCCGGCGGCGTCGACTACGACATACTGATCGGCAGGGGTGCCCTGGATGCCCTGGGTGATGTCCCCGGCGCGCGCGGCGCGGACGGCATCGCCGCTATGGTGAGCGGCGAGGTGATGCGGCTCCACGGCGGGTATATCGCCCAGCGTCTCGGGGACTTCGGTCGCTGCGAGATGCTACCCCTGGAGGACGGAGAGGAGCACAAGAGCTTCCGGGAGGCCGGCCGTTTTCTCGATCTCCTTCTCAGGAAGGGGTTTTCGCGATCGTCGATGGTCCTGGCGATCGGCGGGGGGGTGGCGGGGGATTTCGCCGGCTTTGTCGCGTCGGTCTACATGAGGGGCATCCCCTTCGTGCAGGTGCCCACCACGCTGCTCTCGATGGTGGACGCCAGCATAGGCGGCAAGGTGGCGGTGAACCTGAGGGCCGGCAAGAACATCGTGGGGTCCTTTCACCAGCCGCTGGCGGTGATAGCGGACACACTGTTTCTCGATACGTTGCCGGATCGCCAGATGCTGAACGGCTTGGCCGAGATCGTCAAGCACGGGATCATCGGGGACATGGAGACCCTGGAGATCCTGGAGCGTGCCCCCGCGGGGGCGTTGCGTGATCCCGCGCTCCTGGACCGCCTGATCGCCAGATCAGCTCTGTTCAAGTCCTCCGTGGTGGAACGGGACGAGCGTGAGTCAGGGTTGCGCAAGATCCTTAATTTCGGGCATACCGTGGGGCACGCCATCGAGTCGTCAATGGAATACGGCGGGATGCTGCACGGAGAGGCGGTGGCCGCCGGAATGTATATCAAGCTTGAGATAATGAGGAAGCTCTCCATGATCAGCGGGGAGGACCATGACAGGATCGCAGTGATCTTCAAGCGCTACGGGTTGCTCTCCGGCGCCAGTGATATCGATACGGAGGAGGTGATCCGCCACATGGCCTATGACAAGAAGAACAGATCGGGGCAGGTTCTCTTCGTGCTGCTCGACGGCATCGGCCGTCCCGTCACCGACAGGCCTCTGGATGGGGACCTGCTCAGGTACGGTTTCGACAGGTACCGGTCCTCGATCATGGATGGCGCGGGAGCGGGATGAGAGGGATATGCTGAACTATACCTTCAAGGAATACAAGGGTTCGAAGGTGCTGGAGCTGTCCGGCACGCTCACCTCAAGCACCATCGAGTCCTTCAGGGACATCGTGATAAACGTGGTGGAGCGGGAGAACCTCATTATCAACATGGAGAGCATCACCTTCATCACCAGCTCCGGAATGAATACCATCATCGATTTGTCGATCTTCGCCAAGGAGAACGGGAGGCGCATCATAATCCTCTGGCCGGGCGAGGACCTCATGAAGATGGCCGAGGAGTTCGGCGTCTACCATCACCTCATATTCGCCGACAGCCTCGATCTCGCCGCGATGAAGATCAAGTACTTCACGTAGCGGACTCATTAATCTGCCGGAGGCCCTCCCCGTCGGGGACCGGCTCATTCAATGTAGAGGTGGACCTCTGGCCTGCCGTTGTAGATGTTCCTGGAAAGCAGCACCTCGGTGCCGTAGATTCTGCGTACCGTATCGGCGGTTATCTCCTCTGGCCTGCACCGGGTGATGCTGCCGTCGGCCGGCTCGAAGAGGAGGACACGGTCGGCCGTCTGCAGGATGAAGTTCAGATCGTTGCCGGCCAGCACCACCGTCCTCTCACCGCTGAGCACGTATTTCTGTAGCGCTCTGCCGAGGCGCGAAACCGATTCTATGTCCAGGTACGAGGTGGGATCGTCCATGATGAGCGTCTTCGCCTCGGTGATGAGGGAATGGGCGATAACCGCTCTCTGGAGCACCGAATCCGACAGGGTGCGCAGCGGGTGGTCCCTGAGGGGAGCCAGCCCGAAGAGATCGAGGTACCGTTCCACCACCTGAAGGTCGTAATCGGAATACCTCTTGAACACCCTCTTGTAGGGCATCCGGGCGAGGAAGAGAAAATTGACAAGGGTATCATCGGTGTTTTCCGGTACCGAGGTCTTGAAGTAGGAAAGCCTCTCGTGCCTCAGTTCCCCCAGGTATTCCTCTACCGGTATTCCGTCGTACCGCATCTCGCCACCCTGCAGCGGGATCGCCCCGGCCATGGCCCTGGCAAGCATCGTCTTTCCGCACCCGGCGGCCCCGAGCAGACCGGCGATCTCACCGTCCTCAACGGTAACGCTGATGCTTCTGAGAATCTCGTTCCCCCGAATCGCCAGGCGAAGATCCTTACATTCTATCATAGTAGTCCTTCCTCGATCCTCTGTAGAGTCCGTAGAGCAGGTACGACAGCAGCACGCAGAATACGACCGAGGCCCACTCCGCAGCGGCGCCGAGCCGGCCGGCGATCAGAACGATAAAGAGAAAAAACGTCACCGCACCCGACGAGGAGACGGCGGCGCCTCGCCCCGGCAGAAGACCTTTAAGGTAGAGGCCCGCGCATCCCAGGACACCGATCGTGGCGATCACGGCGGTGACCAGCAGCCCCCTGATCAAGAGCAGGATCACGGCGACGGGCCACTGGGGGACCGCAGTGCGGGAGAAGAGGCGGCCCCCCTGCGAGTAGAGCCGTCCCTCGTCCGAGAGAAGGAATGACCCCGCGGCGAGCGCCGCGCCGGAGGCCGCCGCTGCCGTCGCTGCCGCGGGGAGAGTCTCCCCGCGGCGCAGGGGGCCGCAGAGTATATCCAGGAGCGCCGGCGGACTGAAGGCGGCGTCGATCAGGAACAGGTAGCCCAGGGACAGGAGGGTGATGGCGTTGACGAGGATGCCGATGGCCTGGCCGCCGTCGCGTCCCCTGTCGGCAAAGAGGCGTATGAATCCCGCGGTGATGACGGTCACCGCGGCGGTGACGAGCAGCGAGCCGACGGGTCGGATGCCGTATACCTCCCGGAGGAGATAGAGAGAAAGCACTGCAAGGGATGCCTCCCCGGTCTGGAGATAGTCGGCGCTGCGGCTCCGATCGATCTCGCAGATGCGGATAAAGACCCCGTAGAGGACCGCGCCGCCGGCGGTCAGACAGACCACCGGGATGTCCGCGCCCAGGAGGAGGCTGGCCGACGCCGCGGCTATAGCGGCCGATGATGCGGCGAGGGGGGGCAGAAGCCTCACTGGTGATGCAGGAATCAAGAAATCCCTCCTGTGTAGCCCGGGAAGAGCGAGGGTGACGGATCCTCGTCAGCGCTCAGGGACCGTCGATTGCCTCTGCGCGGCCTCAATCTCCCTCATCAGGGGGGCCAGGTTCCTGTCTCCCCTGGCCTTCTGCCTGAAGCGCTCTTCCCGTATGAGCTGGGTGAGGGCCTCTTTCGCCTTTTCCTTACGCCCGCTCCTGGCGTAGGCGAGGGCGAGGGTGAACCTGTCGTCTCCCCCCAGCGATATCTTCTCGAAATAATCGATGGATCTGTCGTAATCCTTCAGGCCGAAGTAGGTCTTCGCCGCTATCAGGATGGTGTCGCTCCTCAGCCTTTGCTCCGGTATGAATCCCAGTATCTCGGCGACGCGGCCGTAGTTCTGGTTCTTGAAATGGTTCGCCATGAGCAGCGAGACCATCCTGTCGTACTTCTCGGAATAATGCTCACGTTCCTTGATATGGTCAAAGGTCCTGTCGAAGTACGAGAGGTAGCGGCTGTCGTCTTCCTTGTAGTAGATGCTCCCCATCTGGAAGAGGATTACCGGATTGTTCGGCTGGATGGCGTTCGCCCTGGCGAGCATCTTTTTCGCTTCGTCGTACCTGTTTTCTCTCATCTGGATCGCGGCGATCATTATGTAGGGCTGCAGCCCCTTGGAATCGAGCCTCATGGCGGTGCGGAAGTCCTCCATCGCCCTGTCGTTGTCGCCCATCTGGTACAGGCAGGTGCCGCGCTTCGTCCTGATCAGGTACTCCGTACCCCTGTCGAAGAGGCCGAATTCCTCTGCACGATTGAGGTGAGATACCGCCGTGCCGTAGCTGTTCCTCGAGAAATAGATGTCGCCAAGGATGAGGTGCACCTCGGCATAGAAGTCAATCCTCTCCGCCACCGCGCTGAGGTTCGAGAGCGCCCTGTCCATGTTCCCCTGCCGGTACGAGATCATGCCGATCTCGAAGCGGGGAGCCATGAAGGAGCCGTCGATGGACAGCGCGTCCGAAAGCGACCGCAGTGCCCTGTCGTACTGGCCCTCCTGCTTCTGCTGCACCCCCTGCCTGTATTTCTCTATCGCCTCGGCGTTGTCGGTCCACATGTATTTATTGATTATCGATTCGATCTTCCTCCTGGCGCTCCTGTCACCAAGACGCTGCGACATACCCTTGCAGATCCTAACCACCTTGCGGTGGTCCTGCACTCGCTCGGCGAAGGCCATGAGATTCCAGTAGGCGTTTTTCAGGTATCCCCTGCTGATGGATTTCGACGATACTGCCAGCTCGTAATAACGCTCCGCATCGGTGAAATTGCTCGCGTTCCTCTCGATCTCGCCGAGAAAATAGTAGGCGTTACCGTATTCCTTCTGCTCCACCGCCTTCAGCAGGTATTCTCTCGCCTTGCCGTAATTCTTCCTGACGTAAAACCTGATGCCGTCTTTGTAATAATCGGCATGGGCCGCGGTAGCGAGCGTCCATGAGATAATCACTGTAGCGGTAAGCGCCTTAACTGTGTGCTTCATCGCCTTTCGTCCATGATGTCCGGAGTATGTGCCCTGTATCGTCCCGCAAAAAAACACGGTTTCGCCGGTTTTGTCAAGTACTTTGAACCCCTGTCCCGTTCTGCGTGCCGGCCTGGCCGTGCCGCGGGAGGATCGCCCGTACCACGGCATCGGTGTCGCCGAGGTCGTCGAAGTAAAAATCTGGCTCCAGGGCGATGAGATTCTCCCTGTCGTCCCAGCCGGTTCCGACGCAGAGGGAGACCGCGCTGACGGAGCGGGCGCACTCGATGTCGTGGGACGTGTCACCCACGATGACCATGTCTCCGTAGGACAGATCCACCCCCGTGATGGCCCGTGCGAGATCGCGGGCCACCGGAGGCATCTCGTTGCGGTCCGTGACGTCGTCGCCGTAGACGCCGAAGCGGAAGAACCCACCCAGGTCGAACCTCTCCAGCTTTACGGCAGCTCCGCTCCGGAAGTTGCCGGTGAGCACCCCCAGCAGTGTCCCCGGGGCGGCGGAGAGCCGTTCCAGGAGCGGGGGAACGCCGGGGAGCAGCGTTCCGGCGCCGTTCCTCATGGCCTCGGAGAGGTAGCTCGTATAACGGCTTCGGAGCTCCCCGATGCCGCGCATTACCTCTGTCTCATCCAGGCCTGCGGGTATCAGCGACTGGCGAATAAGGTACAGGTCCGTCTTCCCCTGGAAGTTGATATCCTCCATGCCACCGGCGGTGCCGAACACGTCGATGCAGGCCCGCATCATGGACCGTTTCCCGGCCCCGTCGCACCTGAGAAGGGTGCCGTCTATGTCGAACAGGATGACTTTCATGGGTCCCTTTCACTACAGGGACACATGAGGGTTCACCGGTTTTTTTTCAAATACTTTTCGTTCCCTCCCAAATAATGCAATCAATACTTGACATCGATGCAGCACCACTGTATTTTTTACCGATAATAGCGGCCCTTCGCGAAATGAGGGGCCGGCGTTTTCCACATACTGTCGTGCGAGGTGACGCCATGAGAACGATCTCGTTACTGGTGCTGTCGGTAATGATTGCAATGATCGGGTGCGTGAAGAACGGTGACGGTACGGACCGCACCGTGCTGATCTCGAAGAGGTTTACCAGCGATTCCACCTATTCCTTCGTATGCAAGGGATTCCCGAAGGAGGAGCTGACAGGGCCTGCGCGGATGGAGTCGGCAAAACGGGCCGCCCTGCTGAACGTCTACTACTACGCGCAGCAGATATTCGATGATACCGTGGCGCCGGACAGGGACGGCAGGGTGGAGAAATACGAGACCGGTGACGATTATGCCACGGTCTACTATGAGATTCGGAAACAGGGGCTCAGGAGACGGCTGAGATAGCCGCGGGACGGAGTGCCGCATCGGGGCTCGGAGTGAGCGAGGCCCCGGATATCATGTGCAGGGAGTGTGCGATGAGGGGTGACATTGACAGGATACGGAAGGATTCTCCCATTGATGTATCGGGGATCGGATCGGCGCTGCTCGATTTTACCGTGGACATAGACGACGGTACACTGGATTCAATCGGCCTCATAAAGGGGAGCATGCAGCTCATCGATGAGGCCAGGAGCGGCGAGATTCAGTCCTTCATCAAAGGGCTGCACGTGAGCGTGTCTCCGGGGGGGAGCGCCGCGAATACCGTGGCCGGAGTGACCAGGTTCGGCGGTACCGCCCTCTTCCAGGGGAAGGTAGGGGAGGACGAGCACGGCAGCGTTTATATCGAGGAGACAGAAAGACTGGGGATTATTGCGAGGATCGCCCGGGATACAAGTCTCACCGGTCATGCAATCACCTTCATCACCCCCGATTCCGAGCGGACATTCGCGACCCACCTGGGGGCAGCCCTGCGCTTTACCTCCGGCGATATCGACAGGGAGGGACTTTCGCAGAGCAAGATACTCCACCTGGAGGGGTACCTCTTCGAGCCGCCGGCGCTGAGGGAGGCGTGCTTCACCGCCATGGAGGCGGCCCTCTCCGCGGGTGTGATCGTCTCTCTGGACCTCTCGGACCCGGAGCTCATAAAGAGGATACACGATACCTTCGAGACGGTCGTCAGGGAGTTCGCCAGCGTCGTATTTGTCAACGAGGAGGAGGCCCTGGCCTTTACGGGACGACAGGGCGAGGAGGCGCTGGGGGTTCTGGCCAGGTTCGCCAGCTGCGCCGTGGTTAAGCTCGGCGCTACGGGAAGCCTGGTCCAGGCGGGCAGCAGGGTCTACCGCATCCCCGCATTCAGGACAGAGGTCGTCAATACCAACGGTGCCGGTGACATGTATGCTTCCGGCGTCCTCTACGGTATGTCCCGCGGGGTGGGCCCTGAGGCATGCGGCAGATACGGGAGCTATGCCGCGTCTCTGGTGGTGGCGCAGGTGGGTGCGCGGTATCCGGGTATCATAACGCCTGCCTGAGGGGGGCGATCAGTACTTCGTGAGATACTTGTCCTTGAATTCGCTTTCTATGAGGATATTGAAGAAGGTGTCGAGACGCGCGATCTTGAACAGGTCCAGTATGGGAGTATTGAGGCTGTAGAGGATGAGCTCGGTTTCCTTAATTATGGCGTTTCGGGACATCTTGACGAGATGGCTGAGGCCTATGGAATCGATCCGTTCCACCCGGGCGAAGTTGATCGCTATGACCCGGGGCTTTTTTTTCAGCTGTTCGTCCCATACCTTTTCCAGCTGATTAATGTTCTGTATCGTTATGGCGTCGTTGATGGAGATGACCACGATTTTACCGTGCTCCTCAACCGTTGCCACATCCATTGAATTTATCCCGTTCATGATTGTAACCGTTGCTATCATACAATAGTCACAACAGACGTCAATAGAAATTCTTTTCCTGTATCAGGAATCGCATAAAAACGGCGGCCGGCGGAAAAATGTCTTGCCTTGCTCTGTGAAAGGGGGATATAAATACTGCATATCGGAATATTAAAAAGTCAAGGGGGGTACGATAATGAAAAAGTTATTCTTCATCACTCTGGCTGCCTCGGTTGTGTTCGGCCAGCTGTTCTGCAGCAGCATCAATACGCAGCGGATCGCCTGCGAGCAGGCCTGCAAGACGGCGCAGAACAGCTGTAAGAAGGATTCCGACAAGATCAGGAACGCGGCACAGAGGACCGCTAAGAACACGGCCTGTGATGCTGCCTTCCAGAAGTGTATGCAGGAGTGCAACAAATAATCACCCGTTCAGGAATACTGACAGACGTGAAGAGCCAGGCTGATCCGCAATAGTGGATCGGCCTTTTTTTAGACCGGTGGGACGGTTTACGGGTTCATCCGTACGGAATTTGCGGTGCCGGAGAGAAAAATATTGACGGGAGCGTGAAGGAGTGTTCGTTTTTATGTACGGCGGATGATACAAACGAGCCGAAATAAGGTACTATGAGGATTACACTCTGGGGGGTGCGGGGATCGCTGCCGACCCCGATTTCAAGCGATATCATCGAGCAGAAGATCAAGAAGGCGCTAGGACTGGCAAAGCCGGGGGACATCGCCACCCCCGCGGCCGTTGAAGCCTTCGTGTCGGCCCTCCCACTTTCGGTGAGGGGGACCTACGGGGGGAACTCCACCTGTATCGAGGTGACGAGCGACTCGGGGGAGCTGATCATCATCGACTGCGGCAGCGGGCTGAAGGCGCTGGGCAGGAAGATGATGGACCGTGGGTTCGCCCGGGGGGATTCCAGCGCATCGATTTTCCTCACCCACACCCACTGGGACCATATACAGGGGATCCCCTTCTTCCTCCCTTTTTATATCAAGGGTAACAGATTTTCCATCTATTCCCCCTTCCCCGACATTAAGGCGAGGCTGGACCACCAGCAGGTATTCACCCACTTTCCGGTGACTCTCGATCAGATGGAGGCGACGAAGGAGTTCTTCTTCTTCAGGCATGACAGCGAGCTTCATCTGGGGGACACAAGGATTCTCTGCAAGCGGATGCCCCATCCCGGCGGAGCCTTCGGGTACAGGATCGAGGAAAACGGGAGGGTCTTCGTGTTCACCTCTGACTGCGAGTTCAACATCAACGAGGTGGAGCACATTGACGAGTACGAGGATTTTTTCATCGGGGCAGACGTGCTGATCTTCGACGCGCAGTATACCTTCAAGGAATCGATCGACAAGTTCGATTACGGGCATTCCTCCGCATCCATCGCCATTGATATCGCCGGCAGGTTCAAATGCCGTCGCCTGGTGCTCTTCCACCATGAGCCGGACTATGACGACGAGATGCTCGACGACCTTCTCATCAACGCGAGGACCTACCTGGCCATGAAGTCCACGCGGATCCACGATATGGAGATCGATATCGCCCGGGAGGGGATGGAGATTCAGCTCTAGGCGGGATTATCGCAGCCGCTGGAGACGCTCTATGTCCTCCTGCTTTCCCAGCACGATCATCACGGAATTCTCCTGTATCACGTCGTTGCCGGACGGCGCCATCTTGGTAATGTAGCCGTTCCCGGTCCTCTTCGTTTTGACCCCCGGAACGGCGGGATAGCGGATCCCCAGCACCTGGCATCCGTACTTCGCACTAATCGCAAGATCCCGGAGGGTCTTGTTGATGAAGCTGTGCGGGGGGTTCACCTCCAGGATCGCGTACTCCTCGGTGAGGGGCAGGTAGTCCAGGGCATTTTTCATCGACAACTTTTTCCCCAGCCGCCGGGCGATGTCCCTTTCCGGGAAGACGATCTCCGATATACCCAGGAGCTCCAGCACCTTCACGTGATCGTCGGATATGGCACGGACGATGATATTCTCGATCCCCATCTCCTTCAGGTAGAGGGATATGAGTATGCTGGGTCCCATTTCCTGGCCGATGCTCACGATGCCGCCGTCGAAGTCCCTGATGGGGAGGCTGCTGAGCACCGAGCGGTTCGAGGCGTCACCCACGATGGCGTGCGAGAGGAAATCCTTGGCCCGCTGGACGTTTTCCTTTTCCATATCGATGCCCAGGACCTCGCAGTTCCCCTCCATGAGGCTCTTTGCCACAGACATGCCGAAATTGCCAAGTCCGATCACAAGAAATTTTTTCATAGCCAATCCCCGTCAGCCGATCATTATATCATCTTCCGCATAGCTCAGTGCAATATCTTTTTGCCGTGAGGTCAGCGCCGACACCAGAGTGAGCGGGCCGAGTCTTCCGACGTACATTATCACGATGAGGATGATCTTTCCCGTGAGGGGGATCCTCGTCGTGATGCCCGTTGAGAGGCCCACGGTGTTCAGCGCCGATGTCACCTCGAAGAGCGCCTCCAGGAAGCGCACCTCCCTGTCCAGGGCATTGAAGCCCAGAAGAAGAAAGGTGGACCCGGTGATCACCAGGAGCGCCATGAAGGTGAGGATGACGCTCCTGTCCACGGTACCCTCGTGAATCCCCCTGCCCCAGAAGACCACCTGGTTCCGGTTCTTGATCTTCGAGTAGAGCAGGCCGGTCACCACGGCTGCGGTGGTGGTCTTGATCCCTCCAGCGATGGAGCCGGGGGACCCGCCGATGAACATGAGGGCCGACATGATGAAGAGGGTGCTGTCCCTGAGGCTCCCGATGTTCACCGAGTTGAAGCCCGCGGTCCTGCAGGTCACCGACTGGAAGAAACCGGAGAGGAGCTTCGTCCTGACCGACATTTCCTTGAAGAGGTGGTTCCATTCCAGGATGCTGATGAGGAGCATCCCCCCGCCGATGAGAACCGCCGTGGCCGCCAGTACAATCCTGCTGTGCAGCGAAAACTGCGAGAGAAGGCCGGCGCCGCGACGCGGGCGTATCCTGAACAGCTCGGTGAGTACCAGGAAGCCGATACCCCCAAGGACGATTTCGAGACCGATGCCGATCATCACCACCGTGTTGTTGCAGAATCCCGAGAGGCTGTCCGAGAAGGTCGAGAACCCGGCATTGCAGAAAGCCGAGATGGAGTGAAAGACCGAATGCCAGATCGCCCCTGGTATATCGAAATGATTGATGAACTGCGTGAAGAGGACCAAAGCGAAAAAGAGTTCGATCCCGAAGGTGTAGAGAAGTATCCTTCTCAGTATACCCTTGATGGGGAGTTTCTTGATGTCGCTGTAGAAGGATTCGAAGGTGAAGCGCCACTGGATGGAAAAATCGCCCCCCGCCAGGGCGATCAGGGCGATGGTGAAGGTCATGATCCCCAGGCCGCCGAACTGGAGCAGCAGCAGTATCACCATCTGGCCGAAAAGGGTGAATCCGGTGGCAGTGTCGAGCACGGTGAGTCCGGTAACACAGACGGCCGAGGTGGAGGTGAAGAGCGCGTCGATGGGGCTTATGCCGTTCACCGTCGAAACGGGGAGCATGAGGAGCGCGGTACCCCCCATTATTAGAAGGAAAAAGCTCAGCAGTACCTTCTGAATGGGGGATATGCGAGAGTAGACCCGTTGTGCCGTCGCATGATGTTTCTGCTTCATGATTCTTGTTGAAGGCTGATGCTGCTGAAGGAATTGATGTGGGCGCTACTGGACTTGAACCAGTGACCCTCTGCTTGTAAGGCAGATGCTCTCCCAACTGAGCTAAGCGCCCCTGTGGTCAATCGTCCGACTCCGGATATTCCCTGCCGTTCTGTTTGCTTGCCTTAAATGCCAGCGTGAATTTCGCCGGTACATCTATCGTCTTCCCCGCGATGGGGGAATACACGCTGCGCGCCTTTTTCTCATTCTGATAGAAGGTGCCGAATCCGCGTATCTCCACCTTCTCGCCGTTCCGAACGCTGTCCTTGATCTTTTCAAGAAAGTTGTCAATTATATAGAGGACTTCTTTTTTCCGGAGGCCGCTCTGAATTGTCAGGCGCTGGGCGATTTCTGATTTGGTCACGAAATGACCTCACTGCTTCGCCGTTAATGCGTTTACCTTCTTCGCCAGGCGGGATTTTTTTCTCGCCGCCGTTTTTTTGTGTACCACGCCTTTCTGCGCCGCAGTATCGATGTTCTTAACGAATTTTTGAAGGAGGGCCTGGCTCACCTCTTTATCCTTGCTCTCCACTGCCGCATGCACCTTCTTCGAGGCGGTACGGATCGAGGACTTCTCCTGGGAATTCCTCTGTTTCCTCTTCTCGTTCTGACGGTTCCGTTTTTCCTGTGATTTAATATGTGCCAATGCAACCCTTCTTTAATAGAGAATAGTTTAAATCATGAATGGCAAATATGCAGTGCCTGTTAAAACTGTCAAGAATATTTGTTAAAAATATCAGCCCCTCCGGTGATAATATTCCAGCGATGGAAGGCCGGCCGGTGATACGCCGGCCGAGGAAGAGGTGATGACCGGGCCGGGTAGATGCGCATTTTTCGGGATTCCCGGGGGAGTATTCTGTTTGCAAATTCGGATACGGTTCAGTATTATTGTTACAGACAAACCATCATGGGAGGAGGGGATATGAAGCGGGCAATCCTGTTCGTAGTGGGGATTATTGTGAGCGTGACCGCGGTGATGACGCTCCGCGAGGCGGCCTTTTCGACCGGCGAGGAAGGTGGCACCTTCCGGGGGCTGGTCATCTTCGTCAATGACACCGTCCTCGAGGTGAAGCACGGCAGGGCCGAGCGGACCTTCCAGCTCAATGATGCCACCGTTGTGGCACGGCAGGGGGCTGAGGCCGCCAGCGGGGACCTCCAGGTGTGCCAGGCGGTCCGTGTTTCCTATACCCCCGGGGAAGGGGACCAGGCGGTGAGAGTCGAGATACTCCGGGAGAGCTACTGCGTCCGGTAGATGAAGTCCAGGAGAATCCATCTCATCGGCATCTGCGGCATCGCCATGGGGACCCTGGCCTGCATGCTCAGGCAGAGGGGACACCGTGTCACCGGATCGGATGCCGGCGCCTATCCGCCCATGAGCGAGATTCTCAGGAACGAGGGTATCCCCGTCATCGAGGGATTTCGTGAAGAGAACATCGACGGCGCCGATCTGGTGGTGGTGGGCAACGCAATCAGCCGCGGCAACCCCGAGGTGGAGCGCATGCTGAACGACGGCACTCCCTACCTCTCCATGGCCGGCGCGCTCCACGAATTTTTCCTCAGCGACCGCGAGGTGATCGCGGTGGCCGGCACCCACGGGAAGACCACCACGACGGCGCTCCTGTCGCATATCCTCCGTACTGCGGGGTACGATCCTTCATTTTTCGTCGGGGGGGTCCTGAAGAACTACGATTCCAACTTCGGGCTGGGCGCCGGACGGCACTTCGTGATCGAGGGTGATGAATACGATTCCGCCTTTTTTGAAAAGGTGCCGAAGTTCATCTTCTACAGGCCCCGTCACCTGGTACTCACCTCCCTGGAGTTCGACCACGCCGATATCTACCGCGACCTGGGGGAGATCGAGCTCTGGTTCCGGAGGCTCGTGCACATGATCCCCTCGGCGGGGCACATCGTCTATTCTCGGCAGTACCGCAACCTCCAGGTGATCGCGGAGGGGGCCTTCGCCCGATGCAGCTCATTCGGGACCGAGGGGGCTGATTTCTCCTGGGGATTCCGGGAGTATCGCGAGGCCGCCGATGGCGAAGCCGCTGCAATCGATATCGTCGCCGGGGGGGATCCGCACTGCGTGGCGAGCCCCCTGACCGGCGACTACAACTTCATGAATGTCACCGCCGCCGCCGCCATGGCCTCGCTCCTCGGGGTCTCCTGGGAGCGCATCGCCTCTGGCGTCGCCTCCTTCCGCGGGGTACGGCGGCGTATGGAGCTCATTTATGACCAGGGGTGGGTGAGGGTCTACGAGGATTTCGCCCATCATCCCACCGCCGTACGGGGCGTCCTGGAACACCTGAAGGCGCGCTATCCCGACAGGATGCTCTGGGCAGTGTACGAGCCCAGGTCGGCCACCAGCAGAAGAAACGTTTTCGGGCACCTCCTCCCCGGGGCCTTCAGCGCTGCCGACATGGTGCTGCTGCGCGAGCCATACCGGCTCGAGGCGATCCCCCCGGGGGAGCGCCTCGAGATCGGCCGGGTGCGCGACGAGATCGGCACGCTCAATGGGGACGCCGGATGCGTCGCCGTGTGCGAAAACGCCGATGCAATCGTGCGGGAGATCGCCGGCGGGATCAATCCCTCGAAGAGGCACGTGATCGTCGTCATGTCCAACGGAGGGTTCGAGGGGATCTACGAGAAGCTGAAGGAGGCACTGCGGGGCATGCCGAACTGAGGGTTTCGGGCTTGACAGGGGGCCGTCCCCGTGCAATAGAGAGCGCATAGGGTATCTGGTGGAATCATGAAAAAGAAAAGGATCATCATACAATCCCTGGTCCTCGCATCGGCCATTGCCATGGCGGGGGGAGCGGCGCGTCCGCAGGCCCCCGGGGGTATCTACGCGGTGATGAAGCTGGACGGGATGGTGAGCCCCATCATGGCGGAGTACCTGGAGGACTCCATCGACAGGGCGCAGAAGGAGGGTGCCAGGTTCATCGTGATCCAGATGGACACGCCGGGGGGCCTCATGAGCTCCATGAGGCAGATCATCCAGTCGATACTCCAGTCGAAGGTGCCGGTGGTGGTCTACACCTATCCCAGGGGGGCTCAGGCCGCGTCGGCCGGGGGGTTCATCATGCTTTCGGCCCACGTGGCGGCCATGGCCCCGGGGACCGAGATCGGCGCCATGCACCCGGTGAGCCCCATGCTGAATTTCATGAAAAAGGACGATAGGGGCGGTCCCGCCGGCATCATGGAGAAGAAGGTGCTGAACGACACCGTGGCGTACGCCCGGAGCCTTGCCCAGAAAAGGGGGAGGAACCAGGCCTGGGCCGAGCGTGCCGTGCGGGACGCCATCTCCAGCACCTACCTGGAGGCCCGTCGGCAGGGCGTGATCGACCTCGTTGCCGAGGACATGGATGACCTCTTGAAACAGCTGGAGGGGAGAAGGATCGAGGTGGGGGGTCCGGCCGGCACGGTGCGCATGGAGACCGACGGCCTCAGGCCGGTGGAGTACGGGATGGAGTGGCATCAGCGCGTCGCGAACAGCTTTGCCGATCCGCAGATCATGCTGGTGCTTCTTATACTGGCGGTGGTGGGGATAGGCATCGAGATGAAGAACCCGGGGCTCATCTTCCCCGGCGTCATCGGCGCCATCAGCCTGCTGCTCTTCCTCCTTACGGTGCGGATACTTCCGGTGAACATGGCGGGGATCGCCTTCATCGTGCTGGCGGTGATCCTCTTCATCATGGAGCTGAAGTTCACGAGCTACGGACTCCTCACCGTGGCAGGCATCGCCAGCTTCGTCTTCGGGGCGATGATTCTCTTCCAGTCGCCCCTGCCGGGGGGGTACATCCCCCTCACCACGATCATCGCAACCCTGCTGGTCATCATGGCCGTCGTCTTCATCGTGCTCCGGGCGGTGATGCAGGCGCACCGGGGGAGGGTGAGCACCGGCATCGAGGGGCTGCGGGGAGAGTCCGGCGAGGCGATGCGCGCCTTCACCGGCCGCGGCAAGGTGTTTATCCACGGGGAGATCTGGGACGCCGAGTCTGACTCTGAGATAAAGGAGAAGGAGACTGTTGTCGTCACCGACGTGCGGGGGATGACCCTGCTGGTGAAAAGAAAATAACGGGAAACGGTACCCGCGAGGGGCCGGAAATCCGCAAGGGAGGTGCAGCATGTTCGGGTTAGGGATCATCTTCTATATCATCGTTCTGGGTCTGGTGATACTGATCTCTTCGATCAAGATCGTGAAGGAGTACGAGCGGGCGGTGGTCTTCCGCCTGGGGAGACTCCTGCAGTCGCCCAAGGGTCCCAAGGGCCCGGGGCTCATTATCGTCATACCCTTCATCGACAAGTGGGTACGCGTGAACCTCAGGCTCATCGCCATGGACGTGCCCCCGCAGGACGTCATCACCAAGGACAACGTGTCGGTGAAGGTGAACGCGGTGATCTACTTCAGGGTGGTGGAGCCGAACAGGGCCATCACCGAGGTGGATGACTATCTCTACGCCACCTCGCAGCTCTCGCAGACGACCCTCCGGAGCATCCTGGGCCAGGCGGAGCTGGACCATCTGCTGGCGGACCGGGAGCGGATCAACGAGGAACTGCAGAACGTCCTGGACAAGCACACCGACCCCTGGGGGATCAAGGTCTCCTCGGTGGAGGTGAAGCACGTGGACCTGCCCCAGGAGATGCAGCGGGCAATGGCCAAGCAGGCGGAGGCGGAGCGCGAGCGACGCGCCAAGGTGATCAGCGCCGAGGGGGAGTTCCAGGCGGCGGCGAAGATGGTGGATGCGGCGGCCCTCATGGAGAAGCACCCCATCGCGGTGCAGCTCAGGTACCTCCAGACGCTGAGCGAGATCGCCACGGAGAACAACTCCACCACGCTCTTCCCGATACCGATCGATATCCTGGACCTGATGTTGCACAAAAAGAAGGATTGATCGCATAAAGCGGGGCCGCGATCGCGGCCCCGGGGGGGGAGGGGACTGCGGTTAAATGCGACATAAGGTCGATTCCTCGGTTTTTTCTCCGGATAATTAATACGACCAGCAGAAAACACGCGGCTGATCGTTACAGTGTATAACAGGCATGATGCATTTCCTGTTTTAAACAGATAATCTGCTTGTCATTTCCGCCCGTTTCCCGCCCGCGCGGGGGCAGGATCCAGCGGGAATCCACTTTATATGAACAGTGGATTCCGCTGGCCGGTATGGCCGAGTGCCGCGAAGGACAGGCTGACGCCATTTACATATCCGCGCTTCGGGAGCGGTCATGGATGGCCGCCTGCATGAGCTGTCAGGATGACGAAAACGCTCATGCCGCTGGAACATCCTGTCCGGCGGAGGTTCGAGAGCGGCCGGCTCTCCACTCTGTTCCGGCAGGAATGACAGGATAATTATGCCGCAACTCCAATACCGATACGAGGTGACACGATGGACACAGGAATGATTGGCACGGTGGGGATACTGGCAGTGGCGCTCCTGGCCATGGCGGTGCTCTTTCTCCTCCTCTACATCAAGATGAGGCAGGCGCAGGGCGAGTCGGTTGCGCAGAGCGGCGAGATGGTATTGAAGATGACCGAGATGCTGCGGAGCGAGATCCAGTCCACCACCTCACAGAACCGCCTGGAGATGCAGCAGCGGTTCGACCGGCTCCTGGAGACCCTTAACTCCTCGTCTCAGGAGAACCTGAAGGCGATCCAGCGTCAGTTCACCCAGTCCGCCGATATCATCAAGGAGGTGACAGAGCGGCTCACGAAGCTGGACGACACCAACAAGCAGGTACTGGACTTCTCCAGCCAGCTCAGGAGCCTCGAGAACATTTTAAAGAACCCGAAGCAGCGGGGGATCCTGGGAGAGTACTTCCTGGAGACGCTCCTCTCCAACGTGCTGAACCCGAACCAGTACAAGATGCAGTACCAGTTCCCCGGCGGGGAGATCGTTGACGCGGCGATCTTTTACCGGGACACAATAATTCCGGTGGACGCGAAGTTCTCCCTGGAGAAGTACAACATGATCATGGAAACCACGGACGAGGCCAGGCGTCAGCAGCTGGAGAAGGAGTTCCGCATGGACATCAAGGTGCGCATCGACGAGACCTCGAAGTACGTGCGCCCCAAGGACGGCACCACGGAGTTTGCCTTCATGTTCATCCCGGCGGAAGGAGTCTACTACAACCTGCTCATCTACAATGTGGGGAGCATCGCCATCAGCATGAAGGACATGATAGAGTACGCCTTCAGGAAACACGTGATCATCGTTTCCCCCACCTCATTCTACGCGTACCTTGAAACGGTGCTGCAGGGCCTGAAGGCCCAGGAGGTGGAGAAGAACGTGCAGGTGATCATCTCGCGGATCCAGGAGCTGCAGAAGCACCTGGCGGTCTACGAGGACCATATGAAGAAGGTGGGGAAAAACCTCTCCGCCACCGTCTCCAGCTACAACGCCGCCTCCCAGGAGTTCCGGAAGGTGGACAGGGACATCTACAAGATCACCGACGGGAAGAGCGGAGGCGCCGTCGGGACGGAGTTGGTGGACAAGCCCCGGGGGGATTGAAGGGGAACAGGTGATGTTGGGATACCTGCGATGAGTGAGCGTCGAGGTACAGGGTACGTTGAAATGATCGGTAATCCAATGTGTTATAAGAATACTTGTAAATAAAATTCAGCGTTGACGAAGTTTAATTTTATTAGTATATTAGTAATAACTAATAAAGGTTGCTCTTTTGCCAGAGATTGAAGAAATCGCGAAGGTTTTTAAAGCCCTTTCAGATCCAACAAGGCTGAAGCTGGTACAACTATTGCTCCAAAACGATAAATTGTGTGTCAATGCGATGACGTTGAAGGCAGGGGTCACGCAATCGGCAGTATCACAGCACCTTAGGGTATTGCGTGACGTCGGTCTGGTGAATGCGGAGCGGATGGGATTTCATATACATTATTCAGTAAACAGTAATTTTATTGATAAGTATAAAGCCCTGATTGAAAAAAATTTTAGAAAGAGCTTAACCATTGGCGACTGATTTTTTTTTGAAATTAAATATTAGTATATTCGCATAAACTAAATTAAAAGGAGGAGGCTATGTGTCACAGTGTCTACAAGGAAGGAGGGTTGGATATCTCTTGTAATCATGGGAGAGGGGGTGCGGTAATGTGGCTCATGGTTTTATACCTCATAACCATTATCGCCGGACCGGTCGTTTTTTACCTGTACTACCAGAAACATCTGGTCTGTGAGCCCCGCGCGATACTCTCGTCGATCATTTTCGGAATGGTCCCATTCTCATTTTTCCTTCTATCGCATTGCGGCAGGATACGGGGTTTTTATGCGGCGAGCGTTTTTATACTCTGTCTCGAAGCCGTGACGACACCGGTCATAATGATCGGAAAACTGGGAATGGACAGATTCGTCAATGACAGGCTGCTTGCTTTTTTCACTTTCGAAGCTTTTATAGCGATCCAGTTGTGTTTCGTGCTTCAAATTTCCAGGTCGCATCGAAGATGAATCGGCTCAACATTTATTACAGGGGTCTATGAGGGCTGCTGCATCCGGTAGTCTGGCGGGGTGTGATCCCTGCCACATGCAGGGTTCCCGATACAGTTATGAATCGAGAAACCGATGTGTGGAATGGGACATCACCGCTAAAACCGAGGATCAGGGACCGAAGAATGTCTATATTTAGACCAGGAGGCTGCCTATGTGTGTCGCGGGGAGTTATTGGCCACCGACCTGGGCCCGGGCCGGGGCAAGGAGGCCATTGAGTCCTCGGTGCGGGGCCTGAAGGGAACTACCAGTGTGAGCGCCGATCCAGACACCAAGGTGGTGGTGGAGTTCGACGAATCCGGGATCACGGTGGATGACATCAGGCACAGGATCGAGCGCGCGGGCTACCACGCAGACGAGTTGCGTGATGAGGTGTAGCGTCCGCCACCGATCTGTGCCAGAACACTCTCCTTCCCGGGAGGGTCTTCCGCTTGGAAGGCCTCCGGGGGAGGCGGGCATGAGGAACTGCTGGGGGACATGCCCCTGTGAAGAACACGGAGGAAGGACACTTATTCGGCCGAATCCTTCCTCAGTATGAACTCGTAAATGATTCCCAGCACCGCTTCGACAATGGCGGGCTCGATGGCCTCGACGGTGTCATTCATGGTATGGTACACCAGGCCCTCGCGGAAGAGGTTCGTGGAGAGGCCAAGGATGCAGGTGGCCTCTACTCCGATCCTGGCGAATTCCGCGGCATCGGTGGCTCCCCCGCCGAAGGTCATGGGTACGACGCCGAGGTGATAGCCCAGCTCCTCGGCGATCCCCCAGCATTCCCGGGCCAGTGAATCGGATGTTTTCACAAAACCGTTTATCTCGCTGGTGAGGCATTTCAGCTCCCTCAGCGAGTATAACGAATCGATCGTCAGCACGCAGGTGGGGGTGCCGAGCAGCTCCCGCCGGTGCGCCTTCACGTAGGCACGGGAGCCGCGAAGCCCGTGCTCCTCTGCGTCGGTGCTCAGAAACACCAGTCGCGTCGATTGGAGCAGGGGACTCCCCGACTTTTTCGCCGTTCCGAAAATTGTCGCGAGCCGCCAGGCGATCGCGGTGGCGATCAGGTTGTCTCCCGCACCCGGAACGGCATCCCTGCCCATGAAGAAGTAAAACTGTATGGCGATTATAAAATTGAACAATACGGCATAGCGGAGATACCCGGCGTACCACGGGTCGGGCTGACCCGCGAGGAATGCGATTCCCCAGATGAATACCAGCAGCCCGGTGATGCCGGAATACAGGAGCCCGAAGATTATCCGGACGGAGTACCATTTCTGGAAGCGTACGAGGAAATTGAAGACGCGGGCGCTGTCGTGGTGCCCGGCGATGATGATCTGCCGCCGGACTTCAGCGCCGGGGTCTATCTCGCCCATGACATTATATCCCGTGGCCTTTTTGTAGAGGGGATCGAATATTTCCCTGTACAGCACGAATTCCCCCCAGCCGCTGACCATGCACACCGCATACATGACCATGGCGGGAACGAGCCAGTGGCCCCCCAGGACCGCGCACAGGGAAAAGCCTGCATAGCCGACGGCCAGGACCCTCATGAATCCCATGAAGGCACCGGAATGGAAGGAAAAGGGCTCGATCGAGGTCCTGTCGCAGAAGGGGGCCAAGCGACCCTGTATCTCCACGGCGCTGTTCCTGCAGGCTTCAGATCCTGCGTATCGCGGGCCGTATTTTTGAATGATCTCCCGGACATACTGAAGGCATTCGGTTGCTTCGTGCGTAAAGTCCATAAATCCTCTGCTCTATGTTATGGCGATACGGTCAGTCATTGCCCCCGCTTGGGCCGTCATCGAGTTCCCGTATTGTGCTGATGGTGCGTGATGAATATATCATTGGCTCGTAGGAGACGATCGGTGTCAACTGAATAAATGACAGTAAATGAAGCCGCGGGGGGCCGCATCACGGCCCCTCGCGGGACTGGTCGGGTTGTCTCTACCGTGAATGCCGGCGCCGTGGCTCTCTTCAACGCAGGTCCTTCTCCTCGAGCCCCCATCGCTCCTGTGCCTCGACGTTCCCAAGGGGCTCGATGTGGATCACCACATCATAGATGTTGGGCATGCTGCTGCGTATCCGCTCCTCCAGGAGCCTGACTTTATCATGGGCGTCTTTGACTCGCATGGAGCCCGCCACTTCCACGTCCATGTCGACGATGTAGTGGAACCCCAGCTTCCTGATCCTGACCCGGTGGGGGTTGAACAGGGAATCGGTGTCCCGAACCGCGTCGAAGATCCTGTTGTACAGATCCATATCGGACTCCCCCTCCATCATCTCCGTGACGGTGCCCCGGAAGATGCGGACGGCAGTGATCATTATCCATATGCCGATGGCGATGGCCAGTGCCCTGTCGATGATCGCGGTCTCGAAGAGAAAGACGAAGACGAGTCCCGCCAGCACTCCCGCCGATGTGACGGCATCGTTCAGCATGTTCCTGCCGTTGGTGATGATCATGGTGCTTCCGGATTTCTTCCCGAGCCGGTATTGGCTCCACGACAGGATGAGCTTCCCGACGATGGATGCGATAGTGACATGTACGGCCAGGGGCCCCGGCATCTGAATGTAGTCGTGGCTGATCAGTTTCTCCGCCGCCGACAGGGAAAGCTGGCCGCCGATGAAGAATATTATAAACGACAGGATCGATGTGGCGATGGTTTCCGCACGGTAGTGCCCGTATGGATGTTCCCTGTCCGGGGGGTGCGCGATGACGGCCGATATGACGAGGGTTATCAGCGATATGAAAATGTCAGCGAGGCTGTCCAGGCCGTCCCCGAGGACGGAGAGGCTTCCTGCGATGAGGCCGATCGAGATTTTTGAAATGGCCAGCACGGCATTCCCGGCAAGGCTGATCACTGATGCCGTTTTGATTGTTCTGTTTCTGTCCATTCAGCGCCGATGCTCCTCTTTCCCCTCCCTGCTGCCGGGAATGATGGCATGCACGGGAATTGAAGGGCGTCTCCGCCGGTATCGAGCTCCGTCGGTTACAGATTCTGGTGCGGGCGCCACTGCCGGTTCTCAGGCTAAATGATGACAACGGGGAGTATATCCTCTGACGATGGTACCGCGGGGGCACAGGATCCGGGCGTCTCTCCCGGAGAGGAAACAATGATGGCTTCACCGGTCCGGTCCCGGTCAACCAGCCCCCCGCGTGGATATACCCGGTCGCCGCTACGGCGCCATCACCAGCCGGTGCGCCCGGTTCTTCTCGATCTGCTCCGGCGTGAAGCACATGGCGCGGTACCCGCCCCTCAGGTACAGGTCCACCTGATCGTCGTAGTTGGCGCTCCCCACGTTCCCTGAGTTGCCGGAGGGGAGGATCGACACCGATTTCGAGGGATCTCTCATGTCCACGATCCGCCTTGTGGAGGGAATCGAATAGACCTTGAAGACCTCCCCATTCCTTTTCGATTTAAGCCGGTTGATGTGGTGGGCGTCGCCCGGTGCCGGCAGGGGGCCGATGTTGAAGATCAGGTTCATGGGCTTCTGCATTCCCACGGGATGGACGTACTCGATGGTGTGGATCCTTCCCCACTGCCACGAGTCGACGCGCCCCCCCATGGTGTCACTCAGGTTTCTCACCGCGGCCCTGAATGCCCGGAGGATGATGTCGTCCCTGGTCTCCCTCGACGGTGTGCGGCAGTCGTCCCAGAAGCGGGATTCGGGATTCTTCATGAAGGCCTTGAAGAAGTTCCAGCTGCCATGCAGCGACAAGAAGGTCCCGAAATGCTCCTCTCCCAGCTCGTCGAGAACCCCCTCCTTCATTATGTGGAAGATCAGTGCGTGGTAGACCGCAGCGCCGGCCGAATCGATGGTGCTCACCCTGTTCCAGGTCCTGAGCTTCTCCAGGGCATCGACCTCGGTGTTGCCGAGGCCGCCGCTCTTCGCCGCCGCCGGCTCCAGCGACTTCACGGCGACGGCGATGATGTCCTGCGCCGCCATGGGGGTCAGGTCGGTCTGCACCTTCTGGAGGTCCTCGATGGACCACCGCTCCTTCGAAGAGAGCAGCTCGGTGATCCTGGCGGCGCGGTCCGTGGGGCACCAGTAGCCTGTCAGCTCCCGCACCGGTCCAAGAGGCAGCTTTGTGGACTGGTTGTTGGCGGTGACGATGATGCCGCTTTTCGGGTTCACCAGGTGAGGGTTCATGGCAAAGGGGAGGTAGCCGATCCATTCGTCGCGCCCGCTGGCGCCGTCCAAAATCCTGTCACCCTTCACGTGGGGTGGACGGACGACGATCTTCCCGGCTGCCCACCAGGCGATGTTCCCATCCCTGTCCGCGTAGGAGTAGTTCAGGCCCGGTGCGGCGAGCACCGATATGGCCTTTTCGAAGTCGTGCAGATTCTTCGCGGTGTTCAGCCCGTAGATGAAATTCAGGAGAGGGTTTTCCTCCCGGTGGAAAACCCAGCACATGGAGACCGGCTTCCCCTTGTATCCCGGGAGGAAGTCGGTGATCACCGGTCCGTGGGGGGTGACCCGTATCCTGAATTTTACGTCATTTTCACCCTTCACCTTGATCGTCTCCTCGAGCACCGTGGCCTTCACCCACTGGCCCCGATACTTCACCCTGGCGTCGTCTGTCGGGTCGAATGTCTCCTCGTAGAGGTCCAGGTCGTCGTTCTCGAACATGGTAATGCCGCAGGCCCGGTACGAGTTGTGGCTCAGGAGCGGGAAGGGGATCACAGGGAGAAAGTAGCCGTAGGTCTCATAGCCGTCATACTTCATGTGCGCCTCGTACCATACCGAGGGGTTCGAGATGGCGATGTGGGGATCGTTCGCCAGGATCGCCCCGCCGGTGGCAGAGCGCGACGGCGCGATGCAAAAGGAGTTGCTCCCCGCGAAGGGGGGCGCGATGCAGCGAACCGTCTCCCGGAGGTCCGCTCCCGCCGCCGGGAGTCCGCTTCCGGTGATGAGCCGGCTGGTCACGGAACCGGGGATCCCGCGCAGGAGATGCAGAAAACCCGCCCCCTTCCCGGGTTCCTCACCCCTGAAGAAGGCCTGGTTTTCCATGATGGTCACCGGTTCCTCTCTGGTGTAGAGTGGAAAGAGCTCGGATATGTCGTAACCGGGGTGTTCCTTCTCCAGCATTGTATAGAGGCTGTCGGAATGGATCCCCTCGGCGAAGGAATAGGACATGTAGCTCAGCATTGACATGCAGTCGAGTCTGGTGAATCTCCTCGGCCGTGATCCCAGGAGGGTGTACTCGATGGGGAGATCCTTCCGATCAATGAAGTGATTCACCCCCTCAAGAAAGGCATCCAGGAGCGCCAGTGCCTCCTGATTCATCCGCTCGGGATGCTCCAGGCTTTTTTCCGCGGTACGGCGGAAGAGGAACGTCCGGAATTGCTTGTCCACCTCCACCATGCTCCCCCCCAGGAGCTCCGAGAGCTCGCCCCTCGCCAGGTGGCGCTGCAGGTCTATCTGGAACAGCCGGTCCTGGGCAATGGTGTAGCCCAGGGCGAAGTAGGCGTCGTGACCGTTCTTTGCCGTGATGTGAGGGACCCCCCAGCGGTCGCGGACAACCTCGACCCTGTCCTGGAGACCGGCGATTTTCATCGCACCGTCGATTGTGGGGAGCTTTGCCTTGATGAACACCTTCATCGCGATGAAAAGAACAACGAGAAGCGCGATGAGGACGATAGAACCATAGCGGAGCACCGTGGCACTTTTTTTCATTGATTGGAACCTCTGCGGATGATATGATTGTCTTATGATGTGTCACTCTTCCGTGAAAGTCAACAGTATTTTTGTGCCGGCGTAAAATCCCCGGTGTGGATATATTGTGTTTGAAATTGCCGTGGGATGCTCACTAATCGGCCCATGGCAGACCGCTACTGGATCTACATGCTCAGGTGCGAAAACGGCCATCTCTACACCGGGATCGCCGCAGACCTCCCTAGGCGCTACCGCGCGCATCTCCGCGGCCTGGTGAAGTACACCAGGGCGTTCCGCCCCCTTGAGATCTCCCAGTGCTGGAGGATCGACGGGGGGAGGGGAGCGGCGCAGCGGGTGGAGGCCTTCATCAAGTCCCTTGTCAGAAGCGAGAAGGAGTCCCTGGTGAATCGCCCCGAAGACCTGGCAGCCATGCTGGGGGAACTGGTTCAGGGTATGCCCGGTATCGCCGCCGAGGACAGCGGGTTTCTCCGTTCGGTGGAATCAGCGGTCCGCGGGGAAGACGGCGCCGGCAGGGGCGGGCGGTGAGGGGGGGAGAACGGCCTCACTGCGGCCTCGCCGGCTACCGTCCCGAGCCGGACGAGTATGCGATCCGGAACCCCTTCCTCCGGGAGGTGATGGACCTGGTGGGCGATGCGATGCGCTCCGGGCGGGACCCCGCGGTGTGCCTGCGGGAGGAGCGCGCCTCGCTGGTCGAGCGGTTCGCCTTTTCGGTCCCCACCATCGGCGTGCTGCGGAGGGTCGCCGCCTGTTCCCCCATCGTCGAGCTGGGGGCCGGGAGCGGCTACTGGGCCATGTGCCTGTCGGAGTGCGGCGCCGTCGTGGATGCCTTCGACATCTCCCCGCCGGGGGACGGCAATCCCTGGGACATTGCCGCCGCCAACAGGTGGTTCCGCGACGAGTGGTACCCGGTGGAGCAGGGGGACGAGACGACGGGATCTCTCTATCCGGAGCGGAGCCTGCTCCTCTGCTGGCCGCCACCGGACAGCCCAATGGCCTTCAGGGCGCTGTCCCGCTACCTGGAAGCCGGGGGGGAGAGGGCGGTCTTTATCGGTGATGCCGGCGCCTCCGGAGACCCTTCCTTCCATGGTCTGCTCACCTCGCTGAGGAGCGACGTGAGGATGCGCATCCCCGGTTGGCCCGGACTTGATGAGGAACTGGTCATCTGCAGACGTTGATCAGTGAATTTCGTTGACACGCCGCGTTGCCTGTCATAGACTTCTGACTGTTTTTGACGGTTTGTGCCGATATATAATGGTGATATGATCTCCGCTGACAATCAATCGCTCGGCGTCCGGGCAGGAGACCGATGGTGAAACGGCTGATCGACAGGCTGCTGGTTCGGTATGATTCTGCAGAGCCTATGATAAGGCTCAAGGCGCGATTTCTCATGCACATATGCATCACCCTGCTGGTGATAATACCCGTGCTCATATCGTATTCCGCCTTCCTGCAGATGCACAACCCGTTGTTCGGGTATTCGCTGAGGTGGCATGTCATCGTTCCCGAGATGCTCACTGTTCTGATGGTTTTCTGCATTTTGATTCTTTCCATAAGAGGGCATTTCACTGCCGCCGCCCATTCACTCTTTACGGTCCTTTCTTCCGCATTCTGGTGCGTCATGTTCGCCGATCGATCGGTGGCGATTAACAGGCTCGATACCGTGGTGATCGCACTGGCGGTGTTTTCCTTAACCCCCCTGCTGATATTGAGAAAAAAATGGATAGTCTTTCTCTACTGCGCCGCCAATATTGTGATGCTGTTCATTTTCATGCAGTACAACAAGGGGGAACTCTCCCTGCCTGTTAACACCTTCTGGGATTATCTCGCAGATACCAGCATAGCGTTCATCTTTATAGCAATTGTATCGTATAATATCATGGCAATCAACAATGAAGCCCTGGATGTGGCAGCACAGCTGAGCAGCGGGCTCATGCGCAACAACGAGGAGCTGGAGGCCACCAACGAGGAGCTGGAGGCCACCAACGAGGAGCTGCAGGCCACAATGGAAGAGCTGGAGGCCACCAACGAGCAGCTCATGGAGAGCAACAGGGACCTGGAGGAGGCGAGGCAGCGCATTTCCGAGAGCGAGCAGAATTACCGCCGGCTCTCCTCGTTCAACGAGCGGCTCAACGAGATATTCATATTTTTCACCGAGGCGGAGAGCCTGGGACAGCTCTACGAGAGGATCGCCGGGTCACTCCGGCTCCTCACCGGGGCGGTGGCGGCGACCGTATCGAAATACGACGTATCGTCAAAGAGGCTGGAGGTCGTGTCCGTGGCGGCTGAGGAGACGCTCGTGAAGAACCTTGGGGAGATAGCCGGTGAGCCCATCATATCGATGTCCGGTTCCGTTCCGGGCGAAGCGGTGCCGAATATGCTGTCGCAAATTGTGTATCATGCCAATGACCTCAGTGATATCACCTTTGGCAAGATATCGAGTGAGATATCCAAAGCCATTCTGGAAAGAATGGGATGCCGCGAGGTGGTGCGCCTGTCACTCCATTACGGCTCCGAGCTTTTGGGAAATACGACCGCCTATCTCGGGGAGGAATCCTATCGCGTACCGGACAATGCACTGAAGAGCTTTGCCTACATGGCGGGCCTGGCGATCACCAGGAAGAGGAGCGAGGAGGCCCTGGCGTCGTCGCTCCATGAGAAGGAGATCCTCCTCAAGGAGGTGCACCACCGCGTGAAGAACAACCTGCAGATCATCATCAGCCTCCTGAACATGCAGGCCATGAGGCTGGGGGATGAAAAGCTTACGGGCCTCTTCGCGGATTCCAACAACCGGATCCGCTCCATGTCCCGGATACACGAAAAGCTTTACGGTGCCCAGGATCTGGCGGGAATCAATTTCGCCGATTATCTGAGGGAGATGGCCAGGGATATCTGCAGCGTCCAGCTCAGGGATGGCAGGAGGATCAGGATCGAATACGATACAGAGCGGATCGTACTGGGGGTGAAGGAGGCGATACCCTGCGGCCTCATCCTCAACGAGGTACTGACCAACGCCTTCAAACACGCATTTCCCGAGGGGTTTTCCGGGGATCCTCAGCTGCATGCCCTTCTGCGCCGCAGGGAGGGGGACGTCGTAGAGATGGCCGTCCGCGACAACGGCATCGGCATCGACGAGTCACTCCTCTCGGGCGACAACGGCAGCATGGGCCTTTTCCTGATACGGATTCTGGTACGACAGCTGGACGGTACGCTGGAGCTCTTCCGCGAGGGGGGCACCTGTTATCGCATTTTCTTCCCCCTGATCACGACAAAATTGTAGCATCCCGTTTTTTTTTATTGCCCCGCCGGACCCCCTGTGGGAGGATCATGCAGTCTCCCGCTACGGGGGAGCATTCTGCGGGACGAGGGATTGCGATGGTTGTGGAACAGATTCTGGTGACCGGAATGGCGGTGTTCTGCTATCTCATCGCCGATGAGAAGACCAGGGAGGGGGCGTTGGTGGACCCCGCCGGCGATTTCGACCAGATATTCCAGCAGGTGCGGGCGCACGGCGTCACGGTCCGGTGGGTCATCAACACCCACTGGCACTTCGATCACACCTCGGGGAACGAGTACGTGATCAGGGAGACCGGGGCGCAGCTTCTCATCCATGAAAAGGATGCCGGCAGGCTCACCGGCGTGATGAACCGCCTGCTCACGAAGAGCGTGGGGGGAAAGACATCGCCGAAGCCGTACCGCGCGCTGAAGGACAATGATATCATATCCATAGGCTCCGTGAACCTCTCCGTGATCCACACCCCTGGCCACACCGAGGGGAGCATCTGCCTTTACGGTGAGGGGAACCTCTTCACCGGCGATACCCTCTTCACCGAGGGATACGGGAGGACCGATCTGGCGGACGGGTCGGAGCGGAAGATCATGGAGTCCATACGGAACAGGATACTGACGCTCCCCGGGGAGACGGTGATCTGGCCGGGCCATCACTACGGCAGGTTTCCGAAGTCCACGGTGCGCGAGCAGAAAAAGTACTATCAGCAGCCGTAGGCGGCCCGGAATTTCTCGATCACGTCCCTGAGCTTTCCGTCGAGTCTCTTCATCGCCTCTTCCGTGATCCCTGCGGGGACGGAGCCGTAATGTGCCTGGGCGATGCCGCCGCACATACAGGCGATGGTGTCGCTGTCCCCGCCGATGGAGACCGCGATCCTCACCGCGTCCTCGAAATCGCGAGAGCGGAGAAAGGCGATGATCGCCTGGGGGACCGAACCCTGGCAGCTCACATCGAAGGTATAGTGTTTCCGCAGCCAGTCGATGTCCGCCGAGAGATCGTAGCGGAAGGTGCCGGCGATGTAGTCCCGTATGGCGTCCTTGCCGGCGCCGCTTCGTGCCAGGAAAACTGCCGATGCCACCGCCTGGGCCCCCCTGATCCCCTCGGGGTGGTCGTGCGTCACCGCTGCGGACCGTGCCGCCTCACGGAGTGTCTCCTCCAGGGTGGCGCAGGCGAAACCCACCGGCGATACCCTCATGGCCGAGCCGTTGCCGAAGCTCCCGTAGGGGGCCGGATCCCGTGCGGCTCCCCACTGCCTGAAGAACCCGCCGTAGCCGGCGTCGGGATAGCGTCGGTAGTATTCCCGGTAAAAGTCCCGGTAGTCTCCGCCGCGGAGGATCGCCTCGGCCGTCGCCACGGTGAGCACCGTGTCGTCGGTGAACCGCGACCGGGGCCCGAAGAGGGGGAAATCGGTCGTTTTGATGTTATGCCGCTCGTAGGGCGAGCCGGCGATGTCGCCGATGATTGCGCCGATCATCATCATACCCCCGGTGCGGTGTGGGCCGCTCCGACCATCCCCGGGATGCAGAGGGGCGGGGCCTCACACCATTCTCAGCACCGCAACCGGATTACCGCAAGACAATTTAGTCCCCGTGGAATGAAAATGCCGCGATGTCCGGAAAAAGATAACATATTCAGCGCCTTCGGCCGATCATGTATAAAGAGCCCCCCCTCCCGGTACCGCCGCGATGGGGGGGACGAGTCTACTGAGGGGGGCCGGAACATGACATCACTGGTGAACGAAGCGGTACTGGGAATGATAAATGACGGATATCTCAGCGGCAGCAAGATACGGAGGCTCATTGAGATCAAGGAGTTGGTGGACAGGATATCCGTGAAGAAGTACCTGGAGGAGGAGGACACCAGGGAGCTTTTTCACCGGTACGGTGTCCTCCCAAACGTGGTCACCTGGGGGGATTATTTTCAGACCGAGCTCGCCACCACGCTGAAGGAGCTGTCCGATTCCGCATTCGAAAGGGTCATCGACACGGTACGATACGACCTGATATCGAGCTACATCATATTCTCCGCGCAGAGCGGGGCCTTCTTCGAATGGGTGGAGGCGAACCACGCCGTCATCGTCCCCTGCGGGGAGGGTGGCCATACCGAGGAGGAGAACGAGATTCTTCACCTGAAGATACTGAAGGATTACTACGTAAACCTGGGAATCGTGAACGCCTTCACCGACGCCGAGCTGGCGTGGCATGAATCGTATGTTGAGGCGGCTGCGGTCTAGTCGCCGGCGAGGTATTTTTCCAGGTAATCGGTGAGGTCGCTGATGTTTTTCCGGATCATCGCCTTGAATTCCGGGGGAATGTTCTGGGACATCACGACCTTGTAGTAGTTGATGGCGTCCTTCACCTTCCGCTTTGATATGAATTCATTGGCCTTGGAGAGCATCGGCTTGTACTTGTAGAATGAGTACTCCATGATGTTCTTTTCCCTGGAGAGGCTGAAGTCGTCGGGGAGCTTCGTGAAGTCGTAGCTCACCTTGAGGATCGGCAGCTCCTTCTTCTTCCTCCTGTTGGCCGCCAGCAGCTTTCGGTAGAACGAGGCCTCCTCCTGCTTCTGCGCGTCCATCTCCGAGTCCGTGAGGCTCACCTCGTCGGATTCCTTCTTCTTGTCCCCCAGCACCTCGAAGGACTGCTCGCTCGATTCGTCCTTGTCCTTCAGGATCTTCTCGAATATCTCTTCGTCGCTCAGCTCGTCCCTGTCCTTCTCCTTCCCCATCTCGCTGAGGAGCTCAAAATCATTGTCATCCTCATCCTCGGGCCTTCGCTCCCGCTCGATCTGTCTTTCCGCGGTCAGGTCGGCGGCATCGGGCATTCCGTCCCTCTTTCCCGTCCCGGGGGCACCGGCCGTCCCCGGTATCCCGCCGGTTCCCGGCACGCCGCCGGGTCTGCGAAGCGCCACCGGTTCCGGTGCCGATTGGCGGGGAAGTCGCTCCAGCAGCTCCATGATCGGCTCGGTATCGAGCTTCACCTCCACGGGCCCGTCGAATCTTGCCTGCGTGACGGCCGGGGGGGAGGTACTCTGGGGCGGCATCTCGCGCATCTGATCCATCTCGCGCCTCAGGCCCGCCATCTCGCTTTTCAATGACGTGAATTCCTCCGATCGGTCCAGCTCGTCGTGCCGGCCGATTTCCCCCCTGATCCGTTCAATCTCCTCCCGGGATATCCCACGGTTGGTGCCCAGGGAGTCCACCCTGATCCTCAGGTCATTCAGGTCCTGTTTCAGCCGCTCGCCGTCAAGCGACACCTGCAGGCGTCTCGTCTCCTCCGCCGTAGTGATGTCCCTGAGCTTGCTGCTCACCCGCTCGGCGATGGCGTCGGGATCCATGGATACCTTCGGATCGATGATGCCGATGCTTATAGTGGTGGGCATGGGTCCGATGGATATGTTGTCAGGCACTGACCCGTCGATGGTGACCTTCACCTCGTTCGGTTTCGTCCCCTCGGCGTCCCCGGTCTTCCGGATCTCGCGCTTGACCTCCTCCTCCTTGCGGCGTTTTTCCTCCTCCTTCCGCTTCTTGTAGTACTGCAGGTATTCGATATTCGCCTGGATCTTCCCCTTCACCTCGGTATCATTGATCCTTGACCGGACCCCCTCGTAAAGGGATATGGAGGTGTCGTAGCTCCCCTTCTGGGCATACACCTCCGAGTTGATCAGGGTGCGGTGATATATCCTGAATCGCGAGAATTCCGGTATGATCTCATCGGCCAGGAAGGGGAGCTTGAAGGGGGCACCCTCTCCGGGGCGCTCGAAGGACTCGGCAGCAGACTCTCGCCCCTCCCCTCGGGAGGGTTCGTCCGGGTACTGCTTTTCGATGAGGCGGTCGGAGGCGCGCCGGCGGAAGGTGGAGTCCTTCAGGGCCGCGTCTTCATCGACCCTGCCGTTCCTGCCGCCCAGGAGCGCCCAGATGAGCACCGCCACGATAAAAAGGAGAGAAATGATGAGAATTACGGTCATTGGTCCTTCAGTGATTGACGAATCGAACTATTTAATATATATTAAAATAATTAAAAAACTGCAAGGATTATTTTCCTGGTTTTATTTTCGACACCTTGCGGTATGAAAAGGGGCAAAATACCGGTGTTCCGGAAAAAAGGTTGGACAGCCCCGACTAGGGGTATAGACAATGGCCCCACTTTATCTTCTGGGAGATTGAGAGCAATGAGCGAACAGAATGCGATCCACAAGAACATGACCTTCGGAGAGTTGCTGAAGAAATTCCCCCAGGCCGGGCCGATACTGGCGAACCACGGCCTGCACTGCATCGGATGCCACGTCAGCGTGTTCGAGACCCTGGAGCAGGGGATGAGGGCGCACGGCATGAATGATGCCCAGCTGGACACCCTGATCGGCGAGCTGAACGCCAAGGCGGTCTAGTCTCCGGTGAACAGAATCACGGTGGAGAGCTTCCTCACGTAGTATCTGCCGTCCATCAGGGGGGGCTCTTCTCCCGGTTCGAAGATGTCGCCGGGGGAATCGTTTGCCGTATCCGCCGCAACCCTCCATGGCCCGCCCCCCGGCGGGTCGGGTATGTAGTAATAGCGGCTGATCAACGAAGCGTTGAATATCACGTAGATGTCGCGGTCCGGTTCATCCTCGTCCAAGAGCGCGTAATCTCCGCTGATGAGCATGCAGACGCTGCATTCTCCGCTTTCCCAGTCGTACGGTCCGGCGTCATATCCGTGCCAGGTGACATCCGGGGTCGCGAAACCCTCGGCGGCGCTGCCGGTAAAGAACCTTTTTCTTCTTAAAATGGGGTGTTTCTCCCTGAACCGGATCATCTGCCTAGTGAAGCGGAATATCTCGCCGTTTTTGGCCCTCGTGTCCCAGTCTATCCATGACAGGAGGTTGTCCTGGCAGTAGGTGTTGTTGTTCCCCCCCTGACTCCGCCGCATCTCGTCCCCTGAGAGGAGCATCGGAATCCCCTGTGATAGGAAGAGCGTGGCGATCATGTTCCTGATCTGCCGGTTCCTGAGGCGGTCGATGTAGGGGGTCGCAGGGTCCCCCTCGATGCCGAAATTGCAGCTGAGATTGTAATTTTCTCCGTCCCTGTTCTCCTCGCCATTGGCCAGGTTGTGCTTTTCCCGGTAGCTCACCAGGTCGGCCAGAGTGAAGCCGTCGTGGCAGGTGATGAAGTTGATGCCCCGCAGTGGCCCCACCTCCGATTTCCCGTAGAGGTCCGAGCTGCCGGTGATCCTGGTGGCGAAATCGCCGGCGCTCCCTCTGTCCCCTCTCCAGAAGCGCCGTACATCGTCCCTGAATTTGCCGTTCCATTCTGCCCACCGGCCGGGGAAGTTCCCCACCTGGTAGGCTCCGGCGGCGTCCCATGCCTCCGCGATGATCTTGGTGTTGCGGAGGATAGGGTCCTCCTCGATGCGCCGCAGGATCGGCGGGTTGCTCAGTATGGTGCCGTCCTGGTCGCGCCCCAGGATCGAGGCCAGGTCGAAGCGAAATCCGTCCACATGCATCTGTATCACCCAGTACCTGAGGCTGTCCAGAATCAGGTCGCGCACCAGGGGATGGTTGCAGTTCACCGTGTTGCCGCACCCGGAAAAATTCCTGTAGAGCCTGCGGTCCTCCTGCAGGATGTAGTAGATCGAGTTGTCGATGCCCCGGAATGTGACGGTGGGCCCCTTCTGGTCCCCCTCGGCGGTGTGGTTGAACACCACGTCCAGGATCACCTCGATCCCCGCGTCGTGGAATGCCTTCACCATCTCCCTGAACTCTGTCACCTGGGCCCCGCGGTCCCTCTTAAACGAGTAGTTCCCCTTGGGGGCGAAAAAGCAGAGGGTGCTGTAGCCCCAGTAGTTGGTCAGCCGTTCCCCGGACTCTGGGTTGATGTTGATGTTCTCCCGCTCGTCGAATTCCTGGACCGGCATAAGCTCCACCGCCGTGATTCCCAGGTCCTTCAGGTACGGGATCTTTTCCACAAGGCCCCTGAAGGTGCCCGGATGGCGCGTCCCGGACGATTCATGGCGCGTGAATCCCTTCACGTGCAGCTCGTAGATCACCGTCTTCTCCGGTGCGATGTTGAGCTGGGTGCAGGAGAAATCTCCGTTGTCGGCGACCACGATGCTTCTGGGGGTATAGGGTGCGCTGTCCAGCGTTGAGAAGCTCAGATCCTCCTCCGGGTCGCCGGGGTCGTAGCCCCTGCACATGGTGAGGTCCCATGTGAAGTTGTTGGATATGGCCCTGGCGTAGGGATCCACGATGAGCTTGTTTCTGTTGTACCGGTGCCCCATCTCGGGACTGTAGGGACCGTCGATGCGGTAGCCGTAATACTGCCCCTCGCCGATCCCCTCGACCCAGATGTGCCAGATATCCCCGGTCTTGTTCCTCACCGGGTCGAGCGTGATCTCGCAGGAGGGGGAGTCCTGTTCCTCACCCTGGAAAAGCACCAGGGTGACGGACGTGGCGTGCCGGCTTAAAAGGGAGAAGCATACGCCGTTCCTGTAGGGGGTCGCGCCCAGGGGGAGGGGAACCCCCGGCGAGGTATGAAGTGTCGGTGCGGTTTTTGACATATGGTTTGGTCTCAGGGGTTCACCGTCACTCCTTCTTTGGTACAACGGTGGCGGAGACGGTCAGGCGGACCGGGCTGTGTGCCTCGTCATCCGAATACACCATGACGGATCTGCTCATCGCTCCATCCCTCATCCCCGTGTACAACCGTATCTCGATGTTTCCGCTGCCGCCGGCAGGGACCTCCTTCGCCGAAAGGAGAGCTCCGGTGCAGCCTCAACCGGCCTTGATGTCACCAATGTGCAGTGTGCCGCTCCCGCTGTTGGAGAACTCGAAGACGTGCTTGGCATAGGTCATCTGGGGGAGGACCCCGAAATCGTGCGATACCTCCCGGAACTGAATCCTGGCAGTACCGTCACAGTACAGGATTGACAGCAGGAGAAGCATCATAGATGGATAGACGCGCTTCATAGGCACCTCCGCACTGGAAGAACCATAAACGGAGAGGTCCAGGAATCAAGTAATTTTCCTCCCCCGGGGGGTGAAAAAGATTAAAGCCACGGCGTACAAATCCGATCATAATAGCGTGATTGATTGAGTTACACGCTCCTATTATTTACCAGGTAAAAGGCTTTTGCAGAATGCACTCCTGCAAAAGCCTTTTTTATTTCGGGTCCATGGCACAAACGTACTGCAACGGGTGCATTAATGCCTTGTTGAAACGGGAGAATATTTCGATAATGGATAGAAGAGGGATCGATGGTCCCGGTGATGATTGTCGGTCATGGTGGGGCATGCGGGGTCCGGTATAGCGATGATTGTGGAGATACATGAGAAGAATCCGCAGCAGCGGTTCATAGAAAGGGCACGGCTGGTGCTGGAGCAGGGGGGGGTGATCATCTACCCCACCGATACTGTCTACGCCTACGGGTGCGATGCGCTCAACAAGAGGGCCATTGAGAAGATCTATTGGATCAAGAAGATCGGCAACAAGAAGCCCCTGAGCTTCATCTTTTCCGATATCGCCGGGATCAACAGCTATGTCCTCCCCATGTCGGACCAGGCGTTCAAGATCATGAAGAGGGCCTTTCCGGGCCCCTATACCATGATACTCCGCGCCTCGAAGTTGGTGCCCAAGGTGGCCATCACCCACCAGAAGACCATCGGCGTCAGGATCCCGGACAACAACGTGGCGCTGGCGCTGGTGCGGGCCCTGGGGCGGCCGGTTATCTCGGCCAGCGTGAGCACCGTGACGGGGGAATACATCATCGAGCCGAAGGACCTCGAGAAGATGTACCGGAACGAGGTGGACATGGTCCTGGACGCGGGCCCGAAGGCGCCGGAGCCGTCGACGGTGATCGATTTCACCGGCGGTGCGCCGGAGGTTGTACGCCGTGGAAAGGGTGAGGTGTTCTTTTAGCCGGGTTCACGGGGTATCGGATGACCGGGGAAATAAATAATTGAATAAAACTGATGCCCCTGCGGTACTGTTCATGCCGCCGAATGGCGGCCATGACGATGAAGAGAAGAGATTTTCGGATACAGTGAGGTGAGGACATGTCTGAAGGATTGAGGACGTTTATAAACGTGGTGAAGGCGGTTGCCATCTACCTTTCCCTGGGGGCCCTGGTCTCCTACATCTTTTATTCGCTCAAGCGGAGGGACCTCTTCGGCGGCTTCATCGGAGGCGCGGTGGTGGGCGTCGTGGGGGCGCTCATCGGCGGCTTTATCCTTGACTATATTTTTTACGATATCGTGTCGGTGGTGCTGGAATTTCTCTCCCGCGGCGCCGGCGTCGACATCATCGCCGGATTCATCGGAGCCTATATCGCCCTCTTCATCATGAACAAGCTCAACCATGACCGGGAGCGGAAGAAATACTAGGGGAGCAGGCGGTCCAGCAGGAGGGGGGGCACAGCGTCCAGCAGGCCCTTCGCGTCCCCCCTGTCCCTGAAGGGGCGCCGCAGGACGATCGATCCAGCCCGTTTTTTCCCTATGCCGGGGATCATCTCCAGCGCCTTTGGGGGGAGACTGTTGATGGAGGACGGAAGCGGGATCGCCATCAGCGAGCGCTCCCTGTGGCCGACGACCAGCGCATCCTGGTATGAGCCGCGCGGAAGGGGCATAGGGAATTTCGCCGTGATCGAATAGCTCGCTATCTGCTTTCCGTAGGAATATCCCGCCCTCTCCTCCTGGATGCGGCTCTGCCGCAGCACCGTTCCTACGGGGAAGACCCTCTCCAGCATCACCGTGTCGATCTCGTCCCTGATCCTGTCGCGGTAATACTCGAAGCGCCGCTCCGTCTGCCGGGAGATCACTGGCCTGGAGGCGTGGAGTGGCGTGCCGGGGAAGGGCTGCACCTTCCGGATGTTGATCCTCCGCACCATGAGTCCGGCGTCCCGTATTTCGCAGAGGCGCCGATAATTGACCGCGAAGGTTTCCGGGGACTCCCCGGCGAGGCCGTGGAGGAGGTTGATCCCCGGCAGGAGGATCGGTATGCCTCCGACTCTCCCGCCTCCGATCTCGTTGATCAAGCGCACTACCACCATGACCCGCTCGCCCGGGAGCTTCAGCCCGTTCATACGCACCACGCGATCGTCGAAGGACTCGACCCCCATGGCCATCGTGTCTCCGGGAGTGACGGTCCCGGCGATGATCTCCAGGATCTCGGCGGATTCCCCGGGGAAGTTCGCCATGGTACCGGGATTCGCGTTGTCGATGTTCAGCACCGTGATGGCCCCACGCTCCCGGCGCTCCCTGAGGGGTGTGAAGAGCTCCCGGACCGCCGACGGCTCCGGTCGGGGAAACCCCTCCCTGATCCCGGCGAACCTCGTGCCGTACTGGAGTATGTCCGCCTGCCGTCCCAGCCTGAACCTGGTGATCCCCTGCGCTCCCAGCGAGTCGATCTCGGCCAGTATCTCCGGCACGGCCCGGAATTCCACGGTCCCGATAATCCCCTCGGAGCAGAAAGAGCAGTGGGTGCTCCTGGGGCAGCCCCGGTAGGTCTCGATCTCGCAGATGAGATGGGGGTAGTCGGGATGGCGTGTCACCACCGGGGCCCCGGCGGCGGCCCAGCGGGCGATCTGGGTGACGGTGCGGCGGCGGTCCGCCGGCGCACCCGTCGCCACGGCATGGGCGAATGCCTCGATGTCGCGAAGCACCGGCACGGTGCTGTCGTGACCTTGGATGACCCTCCCCGCCGGCCCCCCCACGGCGAAGCGGCCGCGGGGGTTCGACGTGATGATGCGCCGGATCTCGGCCATGGAGCCGATCCTGCTCCCCAGGTACTTACCCGGCACCACCGCGCCCCCCACGACGAAGCACCACCGGTAGTCCTCCTCCAGGAGGAGGTCGGCGGCCCTGAGGGCATCGATGGCGTGATAATCGATGGCCTCGGGGGGGACGCCGGCGTCAACCAGGGCGCCGAAGATGTAGCGGGGGTAGGGGGAGACGAAGGGGGGCACGCCGAAACATGCCGGTTCGTCCACGTAGCAGTCGATGATGGCGTAGCGCGGGTGCATAGCGCTCTCAGCGGTGCGGCGGGGCTGCGCTCATGGGATCCCCCGGATCACCGTCTCCATCTCGTCGCGCATGAAGCCCTGGATCTTCCGCTCCACCATCAGGACGAAGTTCTTGTTCTCCCGGATCATGGTGCGGATCATCTCGTTGATGCCGTACCGCTGCACCAGGTCGTCCACACGGTCATCGACGGAAACGATGGTATCGTGCATCACCCGCTTGTCTGCATAAAAGATGATCTCACGCTCCTCCAGGGGGCCGTCGTGGTTGTAGTTATCCATGATCACGTGGCTCTCCACGGCCAGGGCGATGGATTCGTAGCCTAACTCGCGCATCATCTCGGCCCCCAGGAGATCGTGCCGCCGGTTTCCTGTCTCGATGGAGCGGGTTTTGGCGATATCGTGCAGCAGGGCGCCGGCGATCACAAGGTCCCTGTTCACGATGCTCCTGTCGCGCAGGTTTTCGTATATGGCCAGGGAGACGTTCTTCACCTGCCGTGAATGATCCGCGATGTTCGGGAGCATGCCGAATTCACGCTGGAGCTCCAGGCACTCCCTCTCTGTGGGTATCCGCTCAGCCATCAACCGTCACCTCGTCGCCCACGCGGATCCCCTCCCTGGCTGCAAGGGAGTCCCTCCGGTACGCCAGCTCCAGGAAACCTGCGCTCCCGGGGTAGAGGCCCGCGGCCCCCTCTCCGATCTGGTCGAAATGCCCCACCGGCCGGGGGATGATCGCGCTTCTCCCCGCCCTGATCCGCTTTCCCGAGACCCTCCCCATCATCGACGATGGGATAGAGATGACCACGTTGCCGAAGCGGTCCACGTGCAGCACCGTGGCGTCGATGCCGTCGGCCCGCACCGTCACCGGGGGGAAGTCTCTTTTGATAAAGGAGGGGGACGGGGCTCCCAACTCGTCGATCCGCTCTCCCCGTGAGAGCCGGGCCGCGGCAGGGGCGAAGACGTCCCTGCCGTGAAAGGTCTTCGAGGCCCCCTCCGGCACGGCGAGCTCGACACAGCGGAGCGATCCCCCGTCCACCGCGGAGATGATTCCGTTGTCCGGCAGGACGTAGCAGTGGGTACCGTCATTGACCGCAAGGCATCTTCGTTCGCTCCCCACGCCGGGGTCCACTACCACCAGGAAGACGGTTCCCCGGGGGAAGTACCGGTACGACGAGGCGAGGATGAACTGGGCGTTCCGGACGTTGAAGGGCTCGATGTCATGGGTGATGTCGATTATCTCGGCGCCCGGATCGATCGATTTGATGACGCCTTTCATGACACCGCCGTAGTGGTCACCCGAGCCGAAATCTGTTATGAGTGCGATCATCGATGGCTGAATTTGATGCCACCCGATACCGACCCGTCAATACATTTTTTCATAAACGCACGGTATCGATGTCTTGGGCCGGGCTCTCCGTGTGACGGCGGCCTTTCCCACGGTCTGTTTCTCACGATTCCCGGGCCGAATGAGGTACGGCATGCCGGTGCCGTGGGGATACTGCACGGATGGAGGATGGAGGATGAATGAGGATTTCGCCGCCGGGAACGTGTTTCCGGCCACGCCTGCAGCGGCGCAGGTCTGGCATCCGGGATTCACCGTCCGCGTGATTGTATACCGCATCCTGCTTCGGGCGGTTCTCACGATTTGCCCGATGTACGGGACTGGAGTCAGTAGTTCAGCACGTTCACGCTGGAGAGGACCTCCTCGGTCACCCTGGCGGCCCCCACTATCTCGGTACCCTCTATCAGGTGCTCCTTGGTTATCTTTCTCTTCTCGAGGCACGGTGAGCAGAGCAGCAGCCTGTTGCCCGCTTCGATGTAGGCGTCCATCAGGTCCTTGAGCGGTGTGCCCTCTTCGAAATGAACATGCTCGGCAAAGCCTTTCACCGCCAGCATGACGCCCTTGCTCTGGAGGATGATCACGGGGTTGACGTCCATGGTCATAGCGGCCGATGCCAGGATGAAGGGGATGGTCGCCGATTCCGGGTCGTCATCGGCGTGCGTGATGATGTAGGTGATTTTCTTTTGATCGCTCATAATCGGTCCCCCTTTGATGATAGCATGTACCGACCCTGCGGATAATCCGGCAGGCAGTTCGTATTGAACACACGCTGTTGACCCTACTCCGAGGATGCACAGTAATTTAGTATTTTATATAATAATATAAAATTATGCGATCGAACACATTTATTTGACAAAGGGAACTTTTTTTTACAGGATCATTGTACCGGGGATTGCCTTGGTGATATGAAGGGGAACACGGGCCGGCCTGCGTCAACGAACCGTTCGATGCCGCAGGCAAGGTAGACCGTGCAATCCCGTTGGGCAGGTCCGGCCGCAGGGGCGTTTAGCCCCTCCCCTTCGACGCCTCCATCTCCCTGATCTGCTGCAGCACCTCGTTGTATCTCTTCTCCGTTAGCGGATAGAAATAGAGGACGACGATACCCAGGATGTAAATGAAGGCCGGGATGGGGCCCAGCAGCAGGCGTATCCCCAGCAGTGATGAGGATGACTGGATCACGTCGGGGATGTAGCCGAAGAGGGAGAGAACGCACCCGGAGATCGCCAGCGCCACCGCCTGGCCGATCTTGATCCCGAAGGTCCATATGCCGTAGAAGGCGCCCTCGGTCCGCTCGCCGCTCAGCAGGTAGTCGTACTCCACGGCATCGGGAACGATCGCCCAGGGCATGACGTAGGTGAAGCCCATGCCGACGCCGGCGAAGAGCATGACTCCCAGCGAGAAGTTGATCCCGTGGAGATGGCCGAAAAAGAAAAGGATCATCAGGGCGATGAGGAAGATAAGCAGCCCCGCGCCGTAGACGATCTTCTTGCCAACCTTTTTCGAGAGGGCAACGCTCACCGGGATGAAGATCATTGCGGTGACCAGCAGGATCAGCATCGCCGCCGTGGTCTTCGTTTCGTCCTGGTGGATGTACTTGAAGTAATAGATCGCCACCCCCATCACCACGGTCAGGGCGGTGACATGCAGTGTGTAGACCAGCGCGATGAGGACGAAGGGCTTGTTCTTGAAGACCTTCAGGTAGGTCTTTATCAGGCCAGTGGTGGGATGGACCCGCTCGGCGTCCGGCTCGCGCACCGAAAAAAAGGTGATGAGCGCCGTGACGAGCATGAAGCCGCCGAAGATGGTCCCCATGGCGGTGAATCCTGTATCCTTCGTGGGGAAGGCGTTTATGATGGGGAGCGCGGCACCGGCCGCCAGCAGCGTCCCGATCACGGCAAAGCCGAAGCGGAAGCCGTTGAGGCTGGTCCGCTCGTGGTAGTCCTGCGTCAGCTCCGGCGTCAGGGAATTGTACGGGATGTTCACGGCGGTGTATGCGGTGCAGAGCAGGCAGAATGCCAGGGTGCCCCAGATGAACAGGAGCGTCTGGCTCGTCAGGCCGGGGTTGGTGAACATCACCACCATGGTCACGAAGAGCGGGAGGGAACCGAAGAGCATCCAGGGCCTGCGCCGCCCCCACCGGGTGACGGTTCTGTCCGAGAGATAGCCGGTCATGGGATCGGTGACCGCATCCCAGATCTTCCCGATGGCGATGATGATCCCGGCGAGTCCCGCCGCGATTCCGACGGTGTCGGTGAGGAAGTTGAGAAGCCAAAGGCCGATTGCGGTAAAGAAGAGGTTTCCACCCAGGTCGCAGACGCCATAGCCCAGCTTCAATTTCAGAGGCAATTTCTGTCCATCCATTTCGGTTCCTCCAGAGTTCTGTAAAAAAAGTACAGACACAGGCGCAATCTTTTGTCAACAACAATGGAATATTTATCGCATATATTCTGTAATGCGTGTTGCGCATGACGCAACGATCACGGGACGATGAGCATCGATCCGACATCGACCGCGGGATTCCCGGAGAGTGCGTGCATCGAGCGTCCGGACTCCTCGATGAATCGCACGATTGCCTCATGGTCGGGGTGGTGCTCCAGCGTTCCTGTAAAGAGCACTCTTTTACCGCAGAGGCCCGAGGCACCGCCGAGAAGGCCGTACCGGTATCCCTCGATCGCCACGTGCCCGGGCGATACTAGGAGCGTTTCGATCCCGTGTTCCAGTGCGGCCCGGCGGATTCCCCTGTCGGCGGTGATGATGCGTCGCGGCGTGACGATCACGGTTGCGCACCGCGCGAATCCCTGGCGGACCCTCAGGAGCGGGATCCCCGCGTCCTCCAGGGCGTGCCGCACGGTAGGATCGGTACACTGCTCGCGGTGCAGGGCCGCTGCGCCGGTGAGGGCGACGCAGTAGGGGACCGCCTCCTGCCGCCCCGTTCCCAGGGGCGTGGCGCAGGGGACGATCTCGCAGTAACGGTCGACTCTCTTCAGGAATTCCGGTGAGATGCCGGGGTGACAGTAGAGCCGTCCCTGGAGCGGAAAGACCTGCAGGTCGGGGTGGCCGGCAAGGGGACCCGGGAGCTCCGGTGCCGGCTCCACCGGAATCGCCTCGAGGTCAAGCCTTCCGAGGTTTTTCAGAATCTCAGCCCCTGATGCCGGGTTGATGATGGCAATATGCTTCATATGTCTTTGTGGTTGTGATCTTACCAGGAATACAACTGAAAAAACGAGAGGGGGTAAAAAAAATGATTGACTAATCAGTCGAATAAATGCGCGGTATACTCATGGAAGAAGCACGGGGTACCATCGATAAGAGGGACAGGGTGCTGAAGACCGCACTGCGGCTCTTCACGAGTCAGGGATTTCACGCCACCCCCACCTCGCAGATCGCCAGGGAGGCCGGGGTCGCCACCGGTACGCTGTTTCACTATTTCAAGAGCAAGGATGAGCTCATCAACGCGCTGTATCTTGAGAGCCGACAGGCCTTTGTGACATCCCTGGTGCGGGGGATCAAGCCGGAAATGTCTCTTAAGGACAGGGGGAGGCTCTACTTCATGAACTCGCTGCACTGGGGGGTGGAGCACCGCGACATGTTCCTATTCTACCAGCAGTTTGCCAATTCCCCCTATATCGATGCCCGGACGAGGAAGAGGGGGGTACAGGAGATCGGGTTTCTCATGGAGTATATCGGCGATGGGCAGCGGGAGGGGGTATTCAGAGAGATGCCCGCCGACATGGCGCTGGCGGTTATCGAGAGCATAAAGATCGGCATGATCCAGTATTTCATGGAGCACAGGGAGAGGCTGAATAACCGGCGCTATACCGAGGCGGCTTTTTCCGCGATCTGGAACAGCATCACCCGATAAAATTTTATATGAAAATCGATCGACTGATCAGTCTATTTATGCTTTTTAACGCAGGGTAAATGCAATGAAAGCGGAAATAACGGATGCCGAGGAGATACTCCGGAGAAAAGAGGCACGGGGCCTGCATGTTTCCACCATGGCAAGGATCGCGGTGTACGCATCAGGGGGGAGGAGCGGGGAGTCGTCCTTCACTCGGTGGCATGGCCGAGAGATAGGGGATACGGGGGTCAATGCCCCGACGAGGATGACCTAACGGAATAAGCGACGGGGGGTGCGGCATGAATGAGAATAGAACAGGAGAGGGATCTGCGGTGGCGCTGCTGCATTGCGATACCGCCGAGGAGGTGTACGGGACCATCCGAGCCATCATGTCTCTGCTGGGCCGGGAAAGGATCGTCGACATGTTCCGGAGTAAAAGGGTGCTGCTGAAGCCGAACCTGTGCATCGACTATCCCCCCCAGCGGGGGGCGACGACCCATCCGGCGGTGGTGGAGGCCATGATACGGATCGTGAAGGACGCCGGAGGGACCCCCGTAGTGGGTGACGGGCCCATAGTGGGGATCAGGGGGAACATCTTTCGGGCCACGGGTATGGAGGAGGTCTGCGGGAGGTACGGCGTCATGCTGGTGAATTTCAACCAGTCCGAGGGGAGGCGGGTGAGACTCCAGGGGGCCGCGGTCTACCCCGAAGCCCTCATCACGGAGCACTATTTCCGCTGCGACACGGTGGTGAACCTGCCGATTTTTAAATCCAACATGGCCTACTGGCTCTCCGGGGCGCTGAAGAACATGAAGGGGCTCTTGGTGGGCCGGGAAAAGCATACCCCCCACCGACTGGGAGTGCCTGAGAGCGTGGCCGACCTCAACCGGATGGTGCGGCAGGATCTGGTCATCATGGACGGGCTGGTGGGGATGATGGGGGACGGGCCCTCGGCGGGGGAGGCGGCAGAGGCGAAGCTCCTCATCGGCGGGTTCGATCCCGTGGCGGTGGACTCCCTGGCGGCCACCATCATGGGATTCGATCCGAGGAAAATCCCGATGATCGCCTACGCCGAGGCCGGCGGCGTCGGAACGTCGCATATCACCGTGCGGGGGGACCGGCCTGATTCGTTCCACCTGAACTTTAGAAAGCCCAGCATCGCCCGGCACCGTCTGCTGGTACAGATCCTCGATCGCATCGGAAAGACGGCCTTCGGCTGGATACAGAGGAGGACCAGGCTCCTGGTGGATGGCGAGCGCTGTACCCTCTGCAGGAGGTGCCTGGAGGCCTGCCCCTTCGGCGCCGTCAGCATCGACGGCCGTACGGTGCGCATCGACATGGACCTCTGTGATCTCTGTCTCTGCTGTACCGAGGCCTGCGGGCAGAATGCCATCATCCTGAAGGGGCTGCTGGCCAAGGCGGATGCCTTCATGAAGCACTGACACGGCGCCGGGGGCGCAGCGGGGATGTTCCGTGGAAACAGGCGTTGCGCCGGATCCGTGAGCGGGGTTTCCCCGCGGGGATGCAAAAATCATTGACACCGGCACCGGTGCCGGCAGGATGAGTGCAGCAAGGAGGCATCGAAGACCATGCGAATCTCACGGTATATTCTTCCCACCCTGAAGGAGGACCCCTCCGACGCCGTGGTGTCAAGCCACCGGCTGATGATGCGGGCCGGGCTCATACGAAAGGAGTCGGCCGGCATGTACGTGTACCTGCCCCTGGGCCTGAGGGCGCTGAGAAAGGTGATCGCCATCATCAAGGAGGAGATGGACGCCGCCGGGGCGCACGAGTTTCTCATGCCGGAGATGACCTCGGCGGACCTCTGGAGGGAATCCGGGAGGTGGGACAGCATGGGGCCCGAGATGTTCCGTATCCGGGACCGGAACGGACTCGAGTACGCCCTGGCCCCGACCCACGAGGAGGCCTTCACCGCGGTGGTGCGGTCCCTCATCTCGTCGTACCGGGACCTGCCCCTGAACGTCTACCAGATCAACACGAAGTTCCGGGACGAGATACGCCCCCGCTACGGCGTGATACGGAGCAAGGAGTTCATCATGAAGGACGCCTACTCCTTCGATATGGACGAGAAGGGGCTGGATGAGTCGTACCAGGCCATGCGAAGGGCATACCGGCAGATATTTCAGCGGTGCGGCCTCGAGACCATCCCGGTACAGGCCGATACCGGCTCCATGGGAGGGAGCGATTCCGAGGAGTTCATGGTGGCCTCCGAGGTGGGCGAGGAGGTGCTGCTGCTGTGCGGTTCCTGCGACTACAAGGCCAACCAGGAGAAGGCGGAATTCCGGAGGGGGGACCGGAAGGGGGGCGGCGCGCCCGAGGCACTTCGTGAGGTGAGCACCCCGGACGTGAAGACCATTGCGGATCTGGCCGCCTTTTTCCAGTGCGACGAGGGGCTGTTCCTGAAGAGCATCGTCTACCTGGCCGACGGAGCCCCGGTGATGGCGGTGGTGCCAGGGAACAGGGAGATCAACGAGCTCAAGCTGGCACGGGCCCTCAAGGCAACGGCGCTGGAGCTCGCCCCGGATTCCGTGGTGGAGGAGGTGACCGGGGCTCCCGTGGGATTCGCGGGTCCGGTGACCGATAAAAAGGTAAGGATGCTCTTCGACCTGGCGGTGAAGGGGGTGGTGAACGGCATCACCGGGGCCAACAAGAAAGACCTGCACTACGCCGGCGTGAATCCCGGCAGGGATTTCACTATTGGCGAGGAATATGACCTGACCAAGGCCGTTGCGGGCGATCCCTGCCCCAAATGCGGATCCCCCATGCGGGAGACCAAGGGGATCGAGGTGGGGCATATATTCAAGCTGGGCTATAAATACACCAAATCGATGAAGGTGAGCGTGCTGAACGAGCAGGGGAGGGAGACCACCCCCATCATGGGCTGCTACGGCATCGGCGTGAACCGCACCGTGGCCGCCATCGTGGAACAGCACCACGACGACAAGGGTATCATCTGGCCGAAGGCCATCGCCCCCTTCGACGTGCACCTGGTGGGGATCTGGAAGGAGGAGCAGGAGCTCCGGGCCCTGGAGGGACTCTACGATACCCTCAGTAAGGCCGGCTTCGAGGTTCTCTACGACGACAGGAAGGCAAGTCCCGGCATCAAGTTCGCCGACGCCGACCTGGCGGGATTGCCGGTGCGCGTCACCGCCGGCAAGGGGTACTTCCAGACCGGTGACCTTGAGATCAAGTGCCGGTGGGGCGGCGAGGTGGTCAAGGTGAAGGAATCAGGGCTCGTCGAGGCGATCAGGGACTCCCTGGCGGGGTGTCCCTGAGGGATCACCTGCCCAGAAATTCCCTCGCGGCGTCATAGATCAGCCTTCCGGAGACGTAGAGCATCGCAAGCCCGAATATAAGCTTCAGATAGTGCTCCGATCCCCGTAGCGCCAGAGACATCTTCGATCCGGCGTATCCCCCGAGAATGAAGGCGCAGGCGATGATTATCGCGTACTGCAGATTCAGGTCGCCGGCGCGGTAGTAGTTGTACGCGGCCATGATCCCGATGGGGGGGAGCAGCACCGCGATGCTGGTCCCGATGGCCTGGTGCGGCGAGAGACCCAGCACGTACATCAGCACCGGCATGATGATGATGCCACCCCCGATTCCCACGAAGCCCCCCAGCGTCCCCGCCACGAGACCGGTCAGTATCAATACGATGAATATTAACGGATTCATGGTTCCCTCCACACGCGCATTCCCTCACTAACGACAGATGAAACCGGTCTCCCTGCATATGGCAATCAATTAATCGCGGCTCAACACGCAGCGGATATAGCGATATACAATTTTTTATCGTTATCGAACGGAATAATTGAAAACTTTATTGACATTGCTGCGAGCGCTTTTTTAATCTTTCTGAATAATATCAGGAACGGTACAATGAAAGAATCGGCAGCGACGCATTTAAAGACAAGCCGCATAATCAAACATACCACAGACAACAATGACTTCGAAATCTGGGAACAACCGGGAACCGGGCACAAGGCGCTCCATTCGCTCAGCAGGTTCGCCCCCGGGGACAGACTCGACAACTTCGGCGCCAGGCTGAAGCTGCAGCAGCCCAGCTACCTTTCTGTCCAGATCAGCGCCGATGACCACATCCTTCTCAAACCGGAATACCTCCAGTACATGAACCACAGCTGTCAGCCGAATGCCCTGCTGGACACCAGGGAGATGGAGGTCAGGGCGATCACCGCGATCCGGCCGGGCGATGAGATAACTTTTTTTTATCCCTCCACGGAGTGGTCCATGGCCCAGGCCTTCTCCTGCCACTGCAGGTCAAGGCACTGCCTGAAGTATATCCAGGGTGCCGCCTATCTCTCCGCCGATATCTTGGAATATTACTACCTGGCAGATCATATCGAGGAGATGCTCAGGGAGCGGTCCCTCGGCGATCTCTTCGAAGAGGAGCCGGCGTAGGGACGAGTGGGGTTTTTCAATTCATGTGCGCCTTCGGCTTCTCAGCAAGCTTTTCCGGTTCCCCCCAGCGCTCGTAACGCGTGATTGTATCCGGATAAATGACCCTGAGGCTGGCGGTGGTGTCGAGCCGCGGTATCGCCGCCGGGGCGATTCTATCGTCCGGCCGCCTTTCTCCTGTTCTTGACGTAATCTGAGAGGTGATCGCCGTATTTTTCCACCGCCTCCGTGAGGAAATCCGTGCCGCGGATGATCCCCCTGCAGATGGGGGAGCCGCAGGTACAGGTGAAATCCTGCATCTCCTCGTTGCAGAAGGTGGCGTAATCCACGGTAATCTCCTCCCCCCGGGCGATCCTTCTCCTGGCAGTGAGGTTCAGGCCGTCGAGCCAGGCGTTGGGGTCGCATGAATGGTTGATGGGCTTCCATTCCATGGGATCGCTGCTCCACATCACCCATACCTCGTCGGTCAGTGGATAGGCGTACCGGTGGAACCAGGATTTCATCTCCCCGTCCCAGAGCCTCTCCACATGGCTTCTGCTCACCAGGACATGCGCCTTTTCCTCGTAGTCTTCGATGACCTCCCCCTCCTCTATGTCGCAGGCGGCAGAGAGGCCGTAATGACGGTTCGGTTCGTAGGTGAGGCACCATTTCCGTTCCTGCCGGGCCCCCCGGGAGAGGGCGGCGTGGAGTATCCTCTCGATGAACCCCCTGTGCCCCTGCGAGTCGCGCATGAGGACATAATCGGCGCTTCCCGGGGCGTCCAGAGGGCCGAAGACCGCGCAGTTGGGGTTGATCTCCAGCATGTAGGCCTCTCCGGCACCGTTGACGCGTATGTCGCAACGTCCGTAGCCGGAGCCGTTTATACCTGCGAAGAAGCGGCATGACACCTCCTTCAGCCGCTCCGCCAGTGCTTCGTCGTCGCAGGGGGAGCATTCCATCCGCTCGTACTCTATCCACTTGAGGTCGAAATGCTTGAAGGATTCACCGTGGGGGAAGATGAATTCCACCGGTTCGTAGGCGTGGGGCGTCCGCGGATCATCGGCATTTTCCGCTACCAGGACGGTGAACTCCCTCCCCTCGATGAATTCCTCGATCAGGGCCCCTCCGTAGGCGCCGATCATGGCCCGCCCCTGCTCCACCAGGGCCGTCGGATCCTGTACGAGGGATCGTTTCGTCATGCCGATGCTGCTGTAGCTGCTGGGATGCTTGACGATCAGCGGGAAGTGCAGGGACTCCGCTGCCTGGGAAAGGCCTGCATCGTCTGATGCGAAGCAGTAGGGTGGGGTGTTGATGTCGAAGTAGCGGCAGACGCGTTTCATCGTCTCCCTGGATGGCTCGTAGAACCCCGAGGTGGCGCCGGTAAAGGGGAGCCTCATCCCCTCCAGGGCCCGCACCACGTCGATCCCGGCGCGGTCCTCGTCCCAGGCGCCGTCGCAGAGGTTCACGAACACATCGTATCCCATTTTCGACAGCTCCACTATCTGCTGCACCGACGTGGATTTGAGGAGCGGCGCGACATCCCACCGGAATCCGGAGAAGTGCCGCTCCAGGTGATGTCTGGTGTCATAGTCTTTGAAGGGGGTTGCGGATCCCTCGTAGGATGAATGGAGGATGCAGAGTTTCATGACGGCTCCGGCGTGGTTCCCCCTATGGTTTTTCGAAAGAGGGGGGGCGTTCCCGTGGTAGTACTGTCGGTCTGCATGGTTCCGCGCGTTTACAATTGCACTCTGCGGTGGGCCGCCCTGAATATGCGGTCCATGAATCCCTGGAAGCCCGAGGATTCGTTGAGTATAATATAGTCGCAACTGTAGGGCCCGGGGTACTCCAGGGGGCCGAAGATGCTGCAGTTCGGATTAATCTCCAGTACATAGGCCTCGTTTTTATCATTCAGGCGCAGATCGCACCGCCCGTAGCCGGTCCCCTGAAGGCTGGTGAAGAAGTCGCCGCAGACATCCTGCAGATACCTGCCCAGTTCCGGTTCCACCGGGGGGCCGAATTCGACCCCGATGGTGCTGTCGGACCATTTCATCGCGAAATGATCGAACGTTTCATTCTCCGGAAAGAGTATCTCCAGGGGCGGATAGACGTAGGGGGCGGAGGGATTTTCGGCATTCTCCACCACCAGGACGTTGAATTCCCTCCCTTCGATGAATTCCTCGATCAGGGCCCCCTTGTAGGTATCGATCATCTTCATCGCCTGGGTGTAGAGCTCCTCGGCGGTCTCCACACGGGAGTCCCTGGAGGTTCCGATACTTCCGTAGCTGTTCCAGTGCTTCACGATCATGGGATAGGCCAGGTTGTTGGCGGCCCAGCAGACGTCCTCCTCCTTGAAGGCCAGCTTGAAGCGGGGGGTTTGTATGTGTGCCCTGCCGCAGGCCTCCTTCATATACAGGCGAGAGGGGTCATAGAAGTCGGAATTGGCCCCCGTGAAGGGGACGTCGAGGCGCTCCAGGGTATGGACCACCTCTATCCCCGCCCTGTCTTCGTCGGCCGCGCCGTCACAGAGGTTGATGAAGAGATCGAAGCCCCGGCTCGCCATGTCCTCCACCTGCGCCACCGCCGTGTTTTTATGGATCTCGTGCATCTCCCACTGGTGGTCCTGCAGGTGGGGATCCAGGAAAAACGGATCGGTGTCATATTCAGAAAATTGCGATGAAGACTGCTCGTAGGAACTTGTGAGGACGCATAATTTCATTCAGACCAACCCTGCTTTTGCGGAAAAATTTTTTTATTCACAATCATTATTTCTGTCAAAGCGCTATACTTAATTATTTTTCAATTAAAAAATGAGAATCGATGGGCAAAATATAAAAAAAAATCATATCTCTATGCCGCGCGACGGCGACTCGCCGGAGCAGCCTGGCGCCTTCACCTGGGGGATCCCCCGCCTTCAATGGGCGGCAGGCATGTCGCGATGGATCCATTCTCCTCACGGAAATACGTCATGCCTGCGGTCCCTCGTCCCTGCCGCACCCTGGGGAATCGAAAACGCCGTGGGTAATGGAGCGATATCTCCCCCAATGATCGGAACATGGACCATGGTGCTCAATGGTAAGGGAGATAATTATCTGACCGCTCCCCTGAGGGGGGGAGGTTCTCCTTTTTCATCAACCGGAGGGGGATTCAGGGTGTTTCCGGGATCGACATTGCAGATAAGGGGCCGGTGATATCACGCGACGGTGGGGAACGCGCTGTATTTGCACCGAGAGACGCCGGAAACGCCCTTTTCCTGGAGTCCTCCTTGGGTGATAGGGCTGTACCCCGGAGGTATGCCCTGGATATATATGTACAACAATGCCATTTCCGGGCATATTAATATTGACATATATAACGGCTTTATCAAAATGTTCCCTGACCTCGTAAAGTGTTTTTATCAAAAAATCAAAAAAGGGGTGGAGAGATGAAGATAGTTGTCTGCTTAAAACAGGTTCCAGACATGGAATCAAAGTTCAAAATCATCGATGAAAAGAAGATCGATGAGTCCCAGATAGCCTTTAAAATCAATGATTTCGATAACTATGCCGTTGAAGCAGCCCTTCAGCTGAAAGAGAAGCTCGGCGGCGAGGTTGTCATCGTCAGCGCCGGCCCCGCGCGTGCCCAGAAGGACGTCCGCCAGGCCTTCGCCATGGGAGCCGACTGGGGTATCCAGATCGACGACCCGGCGGTGGAAGCAGGCGATAATTACGTAATCGCCGAGGCCCTCCAGAAGGCGATCGCCAGCATCGGCGACGTCGAGCTGGTGCTCACCGGAGTACAGGCCGAGGACGATCAGGCATCGGTTACGGGCGTCATGATGGCGCATCTGATGGACGCTCCCCATGTCACCAACGTGGTGAAGCTTGAAGTGAACGGCAAGGATCTCACGGTAAACAGAGAGCTCGCCGGCGGCAAGAACGAGGTCATCAACCTGTCAATCCCGGCGGTGCTGGCGATCCAGTCCGGTATCAATGAGCCCAGGTATCCCACACTTCCCGGCATCATGAAGGCCAAGAAGAAACGCCTTGACGTCAAGAAGGCGGCGGATTTCGGGGCCTCCGCAGCGGCGAAGACGGAATTCATCAAGATGTTTATCCCGGTTTCCGAGCACAAGGCCGAGATCATCCAGGGCGATCCCAAGACTGCGGCCGCCACGCTTGTCAACAAGCTGAAAAACGAAGCGAAGGTATTATAGGAGGAGCGACCATGGCTAAGATATTGATAATCGCAGAACATTTTGACGGCAAAGTCGAGGACAGCACGCTGGAGCTTTGCAAGGCAGCAAAGTCGTTGGCCTCAGCGCTCGGTGCCGAACCAGCCGCGGCCGTCTTCTCGAAAGACGGTGCCGTGGCAAACGAGGTTGCAAAGTACATACCCGCGGTCTTCTCGGTGGAGGACGCGAATCTTGAGAAGTATTCGGCCGACGGCTACACCGCGGCGGCGAAGGCGGTGGTGGAGTCCCAGGACGTGAAGGGCGTGCTCATCGCGCACAGCTACTACGGTGTTGACTTCGCGGCGAAGCTGGCACTGGCCCTGGATTGCGGCATCGTGTCGAACTGCAACAAGGTTGCGGTTGAGGGGGGCGCCCCGGTGTTCACCAGGAACACCTACAACGGCAAGATCCAGGAGAACAAGAAGGTGAAGACCGACAAATTCGTCGCCACCTTCGAAAAGGGCGCCTTTGACATGGAGGCGGCCGGCGGGGCCGGCGCGGTCACCAAGGTGGCAGCGACGATCGGCGCCGTCCGCACCACGGTAAAGGAAATCGTCGAGACCATGGCCGGGGCGGTCGATATCTCCCAGGCGAAGGTCATCGTGGCCGGCGGACGCGGCCTGAAGGACGGCGACAAGTACAAAGACGTCATCATACCGCTGGCGAAGAAGGTGGGGGGCGAGTATGCTGCCTCCAGGCCGGTGGTGGACTCCGGTTGGACCGAAGCGGCCCGCCAGGTGGGGCAGTCAGGAAAGAGCGTGACTCCGGACCTGTACATCGCCGCCGGCATCTCCGGCGCCATCCAGCATGTGGCCGGCATGAAGGGATCCAAGTGCATCGTCGCGATCAACAAGGACCCGGAAGCGCCGATCTTCAATATTGCCACCTACGGGATCGTGGGAGACCTCTTTGAGGTCATCCCCGCGATGATGGAAAACCTGTAGTACGCGAACTGATCGAAACCACGAGGGGGCCGCGGGGGACCGCGGCCCCCTTTTTTTGTCCGGACATCAGGGATTCATGCCCTTCTCCCCTCGTTCGATGGATTGTACCATCAGCCGGTGTGCCGACGCGTCGATGGAATAGAAGGAGAGCAGCACCATCCCCAGGGCAAGGAAGGCCATGGGGACCACCGTGAGGATTCCACGGATGCCGCCGAGGGTCGCGACGCTTTGCTGCGCATTCGGCACGTACCCGATCAGCGTCAGGGCGGTCCCCACGATGAAACCGGCCATGGCGGTCCCCACCTTGAAGACGAAGTAATAGGCGCCGTACAGCGTCGCCTCGCGTCGGAGCCCCGTTTTGAGCTCGGAGAACTCGACGGTGTCGGGGATCATCGCCCAGGGGGACAGCCAGTTCGTGGAAAGGCCGATACCGGCGAACACGAAGAGGACCAGCGTTCCCTTCAGGCCGGCGTCTTTCATGAGGAGGGTGATTCCCAAAATCAGGATCACCATACCCATGCCGGTCATGTAGGCTCCCTTCTTGCCGATCCTGCCGGAAAGCCACACGAAGACGGGGAGGGCGCACCCCGCGGTCACGAAAATGCAGATGAAGGCCAGCGGGATGGAGGATTCCGCCCCGAGGCAGTACTTGAAGTAGTAGTTCACCACCAGCGCCATCACGTTCATTCCTATCATGAACATGAACATCGCGCCGGTGAGGAAGAGGAAGGGGGGATTCGAAGCGATAACCCTGACGGTGTCCCGGAGAGACGGCTTCTGCATCTTTGGCGATGCGACCCGCTCACGCACCGAGGCGAAGGCCACGAGCGTCGTGAGGGCCGCCGCGAGTCCGAAGAGAAGCCCCGTTCCCCGGAAGCCGTATCCCTGTTCACCGCCCCCCAGGAGGCCCACCAGGGGGAGCGTCGCGCCGGCCGCCGTCAAGGTCCCCGCTAGGGCGAACCCGGCCCTGATCCCGGTGAGCCGCGAGCGCTCGTTGAAATCGACCGTGAGGGACGCGGTGAGGGACAGGTAGGGGATGTCCACCACGGTTATGGCCGTGCAGAAGAGCATGTAGGAGAAGAGGCCGAAGATGAAGCGGTATGGTGCGGCCATGGGGGGGGCGCTGAACAGAAGGAACATTGAAAGGCCCATGGGGAGCGCCCCCAAGAGGAGGTAGGGCCGCTTCCGACCCCAGCGGCTCGTTGTGTGGTCCGATATCATCCCCATGAGGGGGTCGGAGACCGCGTCCCATACCTTCGACGACAGGAGGATGATGCCCGCCTGCGCCGGCGGAATGCCGAAGACGTCGGTGAAGAAGAAGAGTAGATAGATGTTCGCCGTCTGGATGATCAGATTGGCGCCGAGGTCCCCGGTGCCGTATCCCAGCTTCATGGCCAGGGGCACCATGTCGGTTCCGCCGGCGTTTTGAGCTTCCTCGGATGGTGCATTTGCTCTCATGTGTCCCTCCTGTAATCGAGATGCCGGGGGCCGCCGAAGCCCCCCTGCCGTTTAACCGAGAAACATGCCGTCCCGGCGCAGCGTCTCCTGCAGTAGGGGCACCGATAGCTGCCGCGGCGCGGCCTTCCCCTGGATGCACAGGGCCGCAGCGGTCCCCGCGGCCTGACCCGTCTTGTAGCACATGGGCATGATAGCCCAGGTGGCCATGGCAATGTACTGGCCGGAGATGGCGCTGCCGGCCACCATGACGTTTTCCAGCCCCCGGGGAAGCATGCACCGGAAGGGGATGGTGTACCAGGTGCCGGAGAGATGGTTGAACCGTACGTTTGTCCCCTCCGGCTCCCATACCTCGAGCCGATAGGTGCCGGTGGCGATGACGTCCTCAAATTTCTTTGCCTCCAGGATGTCCCGCTGGGTCAGGAAATAGTCCCCCCTGATCCGTCTGGTGCCGATCATGCCGACGGAGACCCCTGTATTTATCAGCCTGCTGTTGCGGAAGGCCGGGATCTCCTTTTTCAGAAAACCGGCGATCTCCCTGATCTGGCGGCGCTGCTCCATCTCACCCTGCGCCGCGTTTTCAGGATCCAACGGGTTGACATTGAAGACCCTGGTGCCGAATATCTGTATCACCCCATGGCACACCACCTGCCAGAAGAGGCCCTCCAGGGGCACGTTCAGCTCCCCCCTGCGCCGGTGCTCTTCATAGATCACCGCGGTTTCGTACATGTCCAGGTGTTCGGTGTCCACCCCGGCGATCCGGAAGGTGGTGGACGTCGGCATGATGAGGCCGGCGGGGACGCCGTCATTGTCGCCGGACCCGTACACCGCGGGTGCGCCGGCACGGGCGACTATGTCCGCGCTCCCTGTGGCGTCGATGAAAATTCTTCCCCTGATCTGCTCCCGCCGCGTGAGCGTCTCCGCCACGATGGCCTCGACGGCGCCGTCCCGGACGACGGTGTCGACGACGAGCGAGTTCACCCGGAGCTTCACGCCGGCCTCGTGGAGCATGTCGAAGTAGAGGAACTTCAGCTCCTCGGGATCGAAGAGGTACCATTTGCTCGTGGCGACGTTGTCATTTTCGCCGGCGATCGGCACGAAGCGTTCCACCCCGTCGCGGAGCACCGTCTTGAGCTCAATGGCGCCAAGTTTCTGCAACCGCTCCAGTACCTCCCCCAGTATCCCGTCGTAGGGCATATCCATCTCCCCGGTCTCCACCGCGGTGTTCAGCGGCCAAGTGGCGATGGGGATCTGTGTCGACATTCCGCCGAGAAAGGGGAAGCGCTCAACAAGAACCACGCTCATGCCCCGGCGCCTGGCCGCGAGGCATGCCGCGATCCCCGCAGGTCCGCTCCCCGCCACCACCACGTCCGCCTCGGCGCCCACGGGGAGCGTCTCACCGCGGTTGCTGGTTACTTCAGTTTTTTTTCGTGCCATTGTCGTCCCTCCTGGTTTTATTCCGGCATGGTGCACCCGGTGGTGAAGAGGATCGGACGCCGGGACCCTTCATCGCCCCCCGGCAGGACCTCTCCTTCCGCCCTTTTTTCCGGCCTTCGGGGTCTCCCGCTGTGCATCGAGCAGTCCCTTCAATATCAGGTCGATGCCGGCCCGGTACATACCCTGCGCCGTGTGCCCTTCCGACTTAACGTATGTTTTGATGATAAACATGCAGTAGACTGAATAGAGGAAACCCGCGACCTGGTCGATATCGACCCGGCGGAAAACCCCCTCATCAACCCCCCGCTGGATTATTCCCCGCAGCATTGCGTAGGATGCCTGGCCGATGCTGGGGAAGCGGTCCTCTGACGGGGTCACCGACTGGATCGCCGGGTCGTTCATTATTATGCTGCGGAGCGTGTCATCCTCGGAGAGGTACTCGTAGGATTTCAGGCCCAGGGCCGTGAATTTATCCATGATGTCCTCTTCTCGCTCCACGGCGTCCCGCACCCTGTTCTGCCAGCGCAGGAGACCAAGGGCGACGGATTTCTCGTACAGATCGAGCTTGTTGCGGCAGTAGAAGTAGAGGTTCCCCTTGGTCATTCCCAGCCTGTCGGCGATATCCTCCATGGAGGCCTTACGGTAGCCGTACTGTGCGAACACCGCCAATGATGCCTCCAGTATCCGGTTGAGTCTGTCGCTGTCCTGCATGGCGCCCCCGCTCATCCCCATCGTCCGACGTAATCCGGCCGGATCCCCGCCGTCCGGGGGATGTCCAACCTCAGGAAAGGCTGAATTATTGACTATATTATTCAAAAGATATAATATATGTCAATCGGCGGACGGACCTGTCAATACAATAATCCGGCCCTCCGCTGAATATTGGAGTTGAATATTCAGTCTTGATGTTCAGTGGCAAGCATTTGTTGTGCGGCACTGTCCCAGCGGCACCTGCATCCGGTGTCCGACCGGCAGGACGCTGTCTCGCGGGATAAAAAATGTCAGGCATTCGGGAAATTCAGGTGGACAGGGGCGGTGGGTAGTGATACATAACCTCTTTACGGGAAAAGGCGTGCCCCCCGCGGCGCGGACTGACCCTGCACTCACAATCCCGATCGAAAACAGGAGGAGCCCATGCTCACCAAAGTGCAGCTGGAACGCTACGCCGATGTGCTGATTTGGGGGCTGGAAACAGCGAGGACGAAAAAGTACAGGCCCTACGATGTCATCCTTCTCCGGTACGAACTGCCGGCACTGGCGCTCGCCGAGGTGCTGCACCGCAAACTGCTGGACCGGAGATGGCACGTGATCGTCCGCGGCCTCCTCAGTCCGGGCATGGAACGGGATTTCTTCATGCACACCGATTCGAGGCAGAGGAAATACACAGGCCGCTGGGAGGAGGCATTCATGAAAAGCCTCAACGGCAACATCTTCCTCACGGCCCCGGAATCGCTGACCCACCTGAAGGACGTGGACCCGAAGAGGATCAATGAGCTCGCCCTGGCGAGAAAGCCGATGCGGAAGATCATGGAACGCCGTGAGGAGCAGGGGCACTTCGGCTGGACCCTCTGTACCTATCCCACCGAGGAGCCGGCGCTCCGGGCGCGGCTCACCCTGGAGGAGTACGCGGTTCAGATCGTCAAGGCGTGCTTTCTCAACACGGCGGACCCTGTTGCGAAGTGGGAGGAGATCCACGGGAGCGCCGGTGAGATCAAGAGGTGGCTGAATGCGATGCCGGTGGAGACCCTCAGGGTGGAATCGAGATCGTGCGATCTCTCCATCAGGCTCGGGAACCGCCGGCGCTTCATCGGAATCTCGGGTCACAACATCCCCTCCTTCGAGATTTTCACCTCCCCCGACTGCCGAGGGACCACGGGGAGATATCACGCGAACCTCCCCTCATATCGGAGCGGGAACTATATCGAGGGGATAACCCTGGAGTTTCGGAAGGGGAACGTGGTGGAGTCCCATGCCCGGAAGGGGGAGGATTTCCTGAAAAAGATGCTCGCCATGGACACCGGGGCCAGGAGGCTCGGCGAGTTTTCCCTGACCGACAGGCGCTTTTCCCGCATCAACTCCTTCATGGCGGACACGCTTTTCGACGAGAACTTCGGTGGCGACCACGGCAACTGCCACATAGCCGTCGGATCGTCTTACTCGGATACCTTCGCCGGAAATCCCGCGTCTCTGACCCCCCAGGTGAAGCGCTCCCTGGGCTACAACGACTCGGCGCTCCACTGGGATATGGTGAATACCGAGGACAAGATTGTCACCGCCGCCCTGAGGGGGGGGAAGTCGCTGGTGATCTACGAAAAGGGGATGTTCCGGTACTGATCAGCGGCCTGTGAGGAGGCCCGTTCTGAACAGGAATCCTACGGAGCCGCGGTAGTCGTAAAGGTTGGCGATGGTTCCCCTGCGCTTGATGAAGAGGTCAGTGAGGTAGTAGGAGGCGGTTCCGCCGACGACGAAATCGCTGTACTGTGTCAAGGGGAACCTGAACATGACGCCCCCGGTGAGCCCGAAGTTGCTGCCGTTGATATAGGGGAGGAGATTCGCGGTGTACCTCCACTCCGTGCTCTTCATGTGTCCCCGGGATGTCAGGGTCTGGGCGAAGATGATGCCGGAGAGGAACTGCACGCTGCAAAAGCTCGTGTGGACCGCAGCGACCAGGCATAGGGGGATCTCCAGGGTGGTGGAGTACGTCCTTGTGTACGATGGGTTGGTCGCGATGAGATCCCTGAACGACAACTCGCGGTAGGTGAAGTTGACGCCGCTGTGGATCCCCAGGAGTCCGGTGAACATGTATTCGACGATGAGCCCGCCGCCGTAGAACGGCTTCGCCTCCCATGCGCCGCTGCCGTGGCGCTGGTTCACATCGTTCATCCCGGCCTGGAGTGTGAAGCCGATGGAGGCGCCGGGAGTGTCGGACTCCCGCGCCATCAGAGGGGAGACGAGAAGGACCGACGCCAGTACAAGTATGAGCGCAAGCCCCGTGCGTTTCATGCTCAGTCTTTTTCTTCCATGATGCAGGTCCCGTTGAAGAGGGATCCCGGCTCGATGTGCAGGTCCGGCGTGATGATGTCGGCGTTGATCCTGCTTTTCTTGAACAGCTCTATTTTCTGTTTTGCTTTGATCTTGCCGTTCAGACTGCCGCTCACCGATACCTCGTTCGCCTCGATGTCGGCGCTCACCGTGGCCTCTCGCCCGATGATCAGGCTTCCGTCTGTTTCGATCTTACCTTCGAAGAGCCCCTTTATCTTCAGCGAGTTCTTGAAGCGCAGCGTGCCCCGGAACGTAATATCGTCGGCGATCACCGTGTCGATCTTGTTTTCATCCTCGACTATTTCTTTAATATCCGCCATTTCCAGTCTCCGTGAGATGTATACGCCGGTTAGTATAGTGAGTGTGCCGGAATATGTCAAACAAATTTGGCGGCCCTATTTAAAATGCTTGCTAACGGCAATGCTCCGGTGTAGCACTTGACCATGGAAGAGCGCGGGGTTGATGCAATTCTTGAAATGGCCAACCGGCTGGGGCTGATGATCCGGGAGACAGAGGTCTACGGTGAATACCGGCGGTGCGCAGAGGCGCTGGAGTCCGATCCCGAGGCATCGGCCCTCCTGGCTCGCTACGAGGAGGCGCTCGGCGAGATCGAGCGGAAGCGGGGGGCGGCGGATATTGTCGAGCGCTACGAGCTCGAGGCGGCTCGGGATATGTCCGGGGAGATCAAAGACAGCCCGCTGATCATGGAGTACCTCGATGCCAAGCGTGACTACATCCGTTTCCTTGAGGAGATCCAGGAGGCGCTCGTTGAACCTGATGAGCCGTGAGATCCGCGGACCGCTCGAGCCATCATGCCATCCCGACCGCCCCGGGTTGGCGCCACTATTACGGTGATATCGAAACGATAGGGGACCGTTTCGCCAGGGATGCCCGGGGCGTTGCTGACCCATAAAATTATTATTATCTCTTGACGGATTTATGGAAATATGCTATTATCTTTTCAATAAAATCAACAAAAGAGTAAGCCTATGCAACCAGATCTTGACAAGTTGAAAAACAGGGTCCAGCAGAACAGGGACCTGGTGGCCCGCATCACGACCCATGTGCCGGGATTCACCGGGTATGTGGAAAAGGCGGAACTCTACGACACCGACGCCATCGTCAGGGGATTTCTCGCCGACAGGATACAGGAGATGAAGGGGGAGATATCCTCTCTTTCGGCTGAGCTGGTACGGCGGGGAGAGCACGGCGCGGTCTCGGAGATGGAAACGCTCAACGTCGCCCTGGAGCGATTGTTCAAGAAATGCCGCCACACGGATTTCGGGAAGCCGGCGGAGCTGTCGCACGTCGCCATAGGCGACGAGGAGACGAACAGGCTCCTGGAGTACGACTGGAGGCTCATCTCGACGCTGGATGAGATACTCCCGGCGGTGCGCGGTCTCGCCTCGGCTGATCCGGGCGCCCTGGGGGGTGCGATTCGGGACGTCGCCGCCAAGTTGAAAGAATTCGAGAAATCCTTCGATGAGAGGAAAAACGTGATCCTGGAGGTTATATAGATGGCACTGATAGATGTTGTCGACTGGAAGAACAAGCAGGGGGAGATCATCTACCGATTCCCGGAGGGGGCGGTGTCCATGGGGGGGCAGCTCATCGTCATGGAACACCAGGAGGCGATCCTCTTCAAGGAGGGGCGTGCACTGGACGGCTTCGGCCCGGGCAGGCACACGCTGAAGACTGGGAACATCCCGATCCTCGAGAAGCTGGTAAACCTCCCATTCGGGGGGAAGACCCCGTTTCCGGCCGAGATCTATTTCATCAATAAAACCGAGATACCGAACTTGAAGTGGGGGACCAAGCAGCCGATACAGCTCCTGGATCCCACCTATAATATCGCGATACCCATCAGGGCCTTCGGCGCCTACTCGATCCGCATCAAAGACACCAAGTCGTTCCTCACCATGGCCATCGGCACATGGCAGGCCTTCACCACCGATGCCGTGGGCACGGCGCTGCGGGATCAGATCATCCTCCCCAAGCTCCAGGACCTCATCGCCGAGTTCATGCTGAAGCAGAACGTCACCATCCTGAAGCTCGCCGCCTACTACGACGAGATCGGCACCTCCGGGAAGGCCAAGATCGCCGACGATTTCACCACCTTCGGCATCGAGCTGGTGCGCTTCGCGGTGGAATCCATCAACATTCCGGAAGAGGACGAGTCGGTGAAGCGCCTGAAGAAGGCCCTGGCGGACAAGGCGGAGATCAACATCATGGGCGGCGACGATTACAGGATGCGCCGCACCTTCGACACCATGGAGAAGGCCGCCTCGAGCGAGGGGGGCGCCGGCAACATGATGGGGGCCGGTATGGGCTTCGCCATGGGCGGGCAGATGGGCCAGATGATGGGACAGCAGATGGGCAGCGCCCAGGGCGGGCAGCAGGCCGGCGGCCAGGTGGCCTGCCCTCACTGCAACGCCATGAACCCGGCGAACGCGAAATTCTGCTCCTCCTGCGGCAAGGAGATGGTGGTGCAGAAGGAGTGCCCGGCCTGTAAGGCCAAGATGCCGGCGGACGCGAAGTTCTGCCCGTCCTGCGGCGCCAACATGCAGGGGGGGAAGTGCTCGAAGTGCGGTGCCGCGCTGGCGGCCGGCGCCAAGTTCTGCCCCGAATGCGGAGAGAAACAGGCATAACGGATGCCGTCGCTCCAGTGCACATCCTGCGGCGCACCGGTGGAGATCAAAAACCGGTTCAGCAAGGTCTTTGTCTGCGGCTACTGCGGTACCCACCTGAGGGTCACCGATGAGGGACTCGATATCACCGGCAAGCACCCGAAGCTCGCCGAGTTCCCGTCGATCCTCTCCGTCGGGTGCCGGGGGACAATCCTGGGGAAGCCCTTCACGGCCCTGGGAAGAATGCGGTACGACTATGGCGGCGGCCATTTCGACGAGTGGTTCCTGGAATACGACGGGGAGACGGCGTGGCTTTCCGAGGACGAGGGGACCTTCGCCCTCTATACCGAAATGGAGGAGGCGGAGGAATTCCCCGACGTGACATCGGTGCGGGCCGGTCAGACCGTCGCCGTGGACGGCAGGAGGGTGATGATCAAGGAGAAGGGGAGGGCCAGGATTGCCGGCGGGGAGGGGGAGCTCTCCTTCTATATGGAACCCGGCACCGAGGTGGTATATATCGACGGCATCTCCGAGGGGAAAAAGATCTCCATAGAATGCACCGAGGAGGAGATCGAGCTCTTCACGGGAAGGGTGCTGCTGAAACGGGACATTGTCGTGGAGGGATAATCACGTGCCCCAGGAGTCGGGTCAGATAAAACCGCAGAAATGCGGCGGCTGCGGGGCCGATCTCGTGAAGAGTTACCGTTCCCACTATGACGCCGAGGAGGAGGAGACCGTCACGATCCCGGTGGCGAAGTGCGTCTCCTGCGGCAGGGAATACGACCAGCATACCGAAGAGTACTACAGGGTCTTCGCCGACAGCTTCATTCAGGACAAGGATAACTCGGCATTCAAGCTCGGGCTCAAGGGGAGCATCAGCGGCGTCGGGTACGAGATCATCGGGCGCCTACGCTACCAGGACGAGGACGAGTACGAACGCGCCGTATGGGACGAATGGGTGGCAGTTTCCGACGAGGGGAGCTACCACTACTTCGTGGAGGAGGAGGGGGAGGTCTATTCCTACGAGGAATACGTGCCCTCCTCCATAGACCTTGAAGCAGGACCCGACAGCTTCGAGTTCGAGGGACGGACAATATCAAAGCGGAACGCCTATACCGGCCGCATCGTCTTCGCCGAGGGCGAGCTCCCCTGGAGGCCGGCGATCGGGGAGCCGGTGCGATGCTACGACTTCAAGAAGGACGGCGTTCATTTCACCATCGAGCATTCGGAGGACGAGGTCTCCATCACCAGGGGCGAGAAGATAGAGTACGACACGGTGATCGGCGCCTTCGGCGGCGAGTCCGAAAAGGACAAGTACGCCCGCACCATGGGCAGGCGGAAGAGCTATAAGAGGAGGGCGGCCCTGTACCTCGCCGCGTCGGTCCTCTCCCTGGCGGCAGCGGTGATGAACTGCGTCACCGGCGACGAGGTGCCGGGCGTGCTGACCGCCTCGCAGATCCTCTCGTCAAACCAGTACCAGTCCGAAGGGGGGAGCGCCAGCTACTTCAGCCAGGTGCTCTACGGGCCCTTCAGGATCGAACAGGGCGACAGTCTGTACGATGTCACCGTCTTCGCCGATACCTCGGCGGAGCCGCTCCGGCTCGGATGGGAGTCCTTCAGGCTCATGCTGGTGAAGGAGGAGCGGCTTGCCCGGGTGACCGGCGCGGGGTCGGACCCCGCATCACTCAGGGCGCTTTTCAGTGACATCGACTCCTTCGGGGAGCCGGTGGAATCCTACGCGGTGACCGGGGACTTCTGGGATGAGGAGGGGCGCGACGACGAGGGATACTGGCACGAGAACGACCTCTCCGCATCCTCCTCCTTCGTGCTTGACGAGCCGGGGAACTATTATGCATACCTGGAGCTGTACAACAACCAGCCCAGGAACCCGGCATCGGTGAGGTTCAGGATCGAGCGCACCAGCAGCTACCGCTACTACCTGGTGCTGGTGGCCGTATTTCTGGTGCTGATGTTCGTGAACAGGAGCAAGGCCAGGAGCTACAACGAGCTCCCCTTCATGATGGCCTGAGTTTTTCTGCGGAGGTGACGGTGCAATGATTCGAAGCCTACTGGTGGTGCTCCTGCTGGGCGGCGGCGTCTTCGCCCTGTCTCAGTGGCACGTGGGATACCCGCGCGCCGGAATACGGTACATCACCTCCCAGAAAGAGGAGCGGCGATCCATCAGGCCCGGGAGCCATTACTATTACGGGAGCCACTACGGTACCAGGGGCTTCCGGGGCGGAAAGTAGGATCGAGGGGGTGCGGGGCACTTGTCCGCACCCGATACAGCAGGCAAGGAGGATTGTATGAACTGGAACACGGTACTGAGCGGCATCATAGACACCGCCATCTTTTCCTTCGTGGGCATCGTGATGATGGCGATAGGATTCCTGCTCATCTGCCTCATCTCCCCGTTCTCCATAAAAAAGGAGATCGAGGACGATCAGAACACTGCGCTGGGGATCATCATCGGCTCGGTGATCCTGGGGATCTCCATAATCATCGCTTCGGTGATAGCATCGCCGTCGACCCCCGCCCAGGAGCCGCCGCAGGCGGTCCAGGTCGAGCAGCAGGAGGCGCAGCCGGCGCCGGCCCAGGGCAAGGCGACGCAACCGGTAAAGATGAAGGCGCCGCAGCCGGTACAGACGAAGACCCCGGCGGCGCCGGCACAGTAGCCGCATCGCTCCGTGAAAGAATCATATACCCGTGCCGAGGGGAGGGTGCTCCTCTTCTCGGTCTTCGTGCTGTCCCTCTGCGGGATCACCTACGAGCTTGTCCTGGGTTCCCTGGCCACCTATCTCCTGGGAAACCCGGTACTGCAGTACTCCATCACCATCGGCGTGTTCTTGAGCTCCATGGGGCTCGGTTCGTTCCTGTCCAAGTACATCACCGGGAACCTGGCGGCCGCCTTCGTACGGATCGAGATAGCCCTGGGACTCGTCGGTGGACTCTCGGTGATGGTGCTGAGCGCCCTCTTCTCCTTCTCCTCCTCCTACTACCTGCTCCAGGTCTTCTTCCTGGTGGTGATCGGCGCCATGGTGGGGCTCGAGATACCGCTGCTCACCAGGATGCTGAAGAGCTCCGGCTCTCTCAAGGATGTTCTGGCGGGGGTTCTCTCCCTGGACTACCTGGGGGGACTCGCGGGATCGCTCCTCTTCCCGCTCCTCCTCTTTCCCTACGCGGGGAGACTCCTCACCAGCATCCTCATCGGCATCGCCAACGTTCTGGTGGCGCTGCTGGTGATGGCCAGGGTGCAATATGAAGGGAAGAGCCGCGCTGACGTCGCCGTGGCGGTCGTCGCGGTGCTGGCCCTGGGGATGATCGCCTTCAGGTCCGAGCAGATCGGCACGATCTTCCAGAAGCGCCTCTACTACGACGACATAGTCTACACCAGGCGGTCCCGCTACCAGGAGATCGTGCTCACCAGGAACGAGGACGATTTCCGTCTCTACCTCTCCGGATCGCTGCAGTTCTCCACGGTGGACGAATACCGCTACCACGAGATGCTGGTTTACCCGCCGCTCCTCCTCTGCCGCGGTGAGCCCGGGGAGGTGCTGGTGATGGGGGGCGGCGACGGCCTGGCGGTGCGTGACATACTGAAGTCGGACCGGGTGAGGTCGGTAACGCTGGTGGAGCTGGACAGGGCGATGATATCTCTGGCCACGGGGAATCCCTCGATGGTGCGAATCAACAGGGGCTCCCTCTCGGACGGGAGGGTTCGCGTGGTGGTCGAGGACGCCTACAGTTACCTGGTTCGAGAGCGGAAGCGGTTCGACGTGATCGTCGCCGACTTCCCGGATCCCCACGACGAGACAACGGCGAAGCTCTACACCACGGAATTTTTCGGTCTGGTGAAGAGGTCGCTGAAACCGGGGGGTATCTTCGTCACGCAGTCCACGTCACCTCTTTTCGCCTCCAGCGCCTTCTGGTGCATCAACGCCACCATGAAGCAGGTCTTCGCAGCGGTGGTTCCTTACCACGCCTACGTCCCCACCTTCGGGGACTGGGGGTTCAACATCGCATCGTCGGGGCCGATCGATCCCGGGGCCATGAGGGAACCCCCCGGGGGCTGCCGTTTTTTTTCCAGGGATGCCTTTACCGCGGCGATGCACTTCACCGAGGATATCGCGGAACGCGAGGTGAAGATCAACACCTTCAACAGGCCGGTGCTGTACACCTACTATCTGAAGGGATGGAGGATCAGCGTCGATTGAACTCGGTCAGATCGCCTTCTTGATCCTGCCGGAGCGGATGCAGCTGGTACAGACGTATCTGCGGACGGGCCTCTTGTCTTCCATAATCCTGATCTTCTTGACATTGGGCCGCCATACCTTCGCGGTTTTTTTATTGGAGTGGCTCACGTTGTTTCCGAACTGGACCGATTTGCCGCATATTTCACATTTCGCCATGGTTGTTTCCTCGCCCTTGATCTGGAGTTGACACTCTTGAATGTATCGTCTTTTTTTTCAAGTATTTTATCGGAGCGGTACGATATTTTGCTTGTAATCGCCGGGCATCGCCGGTCCCATTTATCACAGGGTAATGGAGGAGTATCGATCGATGGAAATAGACGAGAAAACCAGCATGGCGGACCTGATGGGCAGAACCCAGGCGCTGTCGAAGGTATTCAAGAAATATGGCCTGGACTGCCTCACCTGCCGCGGCCTGGCCGAGGAGACGGTGGCGCAGCTGGCGGTGCGCAACGGCCTTGACGTGAAGGCCTTTACCGAGGAAATCCGCAGGGTCCTGGGCTGATGCCCCGTGAGCACCATCCGTGTCATCGCGGGGTCCCTGAAGGGGAGAGTGATCCCCTTTTCCCTGAAGCGCTTCGGGAACGCCGACATCACCCCGCAGAAGATCAAGGAGGCTTTTTTCTCGATCGTCGGTGACATCGGGGGGGCGGTGTTCCTGGATCTCTGCGCCTGCTCCGGGCAGATGGGGATCGAGGCCCTGAGCCGCGGCGCTGGCCTGGCGGTGATGAACGACCGGGACCCCCGCCGGTCCCGCTTTCTCAGGGAGGCACTGCGTGAACTGGACGTGGGGGATCGCGCCCTGGTGTTGCAGGAGCGCTATTCCCGCGCGCTCTCACTGCTACGGGAGCGGGAGATCGCCGCGGACATCATCTACGCCGATCCCCCCTACCCGGAGGGCCGCGACACCTCCATTTACGATACGCTCCTTTCGGCGGTGGCCGAGAGCGGGGTGCTGAAGACCCTGGGGGTTCTGGCGGTACAGCACCGGAGCGGCCTGGCGATGCGGGAGCGCGTCAGCGATCTCGTTCTCGTTGAGACCAGGGAATACGGGTCCAATGCGGTCTCCTTCTACCGGCGTGCGGAATCCTGAGAGCCTTCATCCGTCGTTTACCTCCGGTGTTATGCCGGGGATCCTCCTACCTGATGTAGGTCACCGTGAGGTCCTGGATGGCCGATACCGCCCTGAGGTAGGAGAGGGGGGATTCGGTACGAAGGCTGTGGTATGCGAAGGCGATGTAGCGGTTCCGGTGCCGTTCCCCCGGCACCGTGGCGTCCACCATCCGCCAGCGGCCGCGGTAGTACGCCTCGGCCCACATGTGATAGACAAAGACGTCCCGCTCCCCCCCGTACTCCCTGACCAGCACCATCCCCACCACGGCCCTGGTGGGCACTCCCATCCTTCTGAGCAACGCCACGGCCAGCACCGCGTGTTCCGTGCAGTCGCCGGACCCTGTGGAAAGAACCCGTGCGGCCGGGAGGAGCGGGATACCCGTGGTTGGTCGGGTGATCCTCCCCTTGACAAAGGACTCCACGCTCGCAAGGATGTCCCCGGTCCTCCCGATAGCGGCGGCGGCCCCCCTGATCTCCGGAGATTCCAGGTTGAGGAAGGGGGAGTCGTAGAGGTGCTCCTCCGGGGCACCGGCGGCGGTCCCGTCGCCTGCGGCCAGGAGGATCGTCTTCCTCCCGTCACGAAACGACGAGGAGAGGACTCTCTGGTTCGCTGCGTCGATGAGGGAGAATATCTCCTGCGACGATTCCACGCGGTATCTGGATTCGTCTTCACTGTAGACGGATTCCTCCGCGCCGATCAGCGGCACCGTGTAGCGCATGGGATCGCGGCCGGCCGGTTCGGCAGCGCCGTGCAGCGGGAGGGCGAGGGACAGGAGGACAGCCGTCCCCCCCAGGAGGTGCATCGCGGTGATGGCGACGCTCCCGCTCACTTCAGCACCAGCTCGATGGTGTTGTTCATGAACCGCTGGACGATCCTCTCCGCCACGCCCTCATCGTTGATGTAGTAGTCCGCCTGCTTGACCGATTCCATGAAGAAGGCGACGTGGTGGAGGCTCCTGGAGCGTTCCTTCACCCGCACCGTCTCCCTCCCCAGGACGGTGCAGGTCACCGAAAAGGCCGCCGACGTCTCTATGGAGGGGTGGTAGATCCTGGCCTGCACCGCGGTCCCCGCGGCGAAATTCTTCTTCGAGAGCTGGGCATAGAAGTAGTTGCCGTCCAGCATGAAGGGGCCGTCGATCCTGTGGGTCTGCACCATGCCGCCGGCGCGCACGGTCACGGTGTTGCCGGTGAACTCGGCCACCGTGTTCATGGCTGTGACGTCGGCGCCGTTTTTCACCGATTGGTACACCTCGCACCGCACCGGCTCGAAGGATTTCGTCTCGGTCACCACCTGCTTCATGGTGGTGACCACCGTCCCCATGGCGAGCACCATGTCCGATGTGCTCACGCAGCGGTCGCCGGTGACGGCGGAGGTGACGATGCTGGTGCCGATGCGCACGCCGTTCAGATAGACCAGGTATTCCCATCGCCCTTCACCGGTCTCCCGTGACGCCGCAGGTACCGGGAGCGCGAGACACAGGACGATGGCAGCGAAGAGGTGTCGTTGCATGGTCGGCCCTTCACGTTTTTTCACAGAATGCCTTGATGCAGTACTGGATGCGCTTCCTGCAGGCCTCGATGCCGATGAGGGGGATGCTGGCCTTCAGGTCCGGGCCCTGCAGCATTCCGGTGAGCATGGCCCGGACCGGGTAGAAGAGCGATTTTCCTCCGGCGCCGGTGGCCTTCTTCACCGCGGCGATGAGCCGCTCGCCGAAATCATCCCCCTCCAGCGGCCCCATCGCTTCAGCCGCCGCCAGTATGATCTTCCGGGAGTTCTCCTCCCGGAGGATCGCCGAGGCCTCGTCGCTGTAGCGCGGTACCTCGTCGAGGAAAATGCCGGCGAACTGCCCGATGTCGGCCAAAAGCTCGCAGTTGGCCCTGAGAAGCAGGATGATCTCCTCGATCCGCTTCCGCTCGATGCCGTCGGTGTCGTAGCCCGCCCCCCTGATGAAGGGGACAAAGAGATCATGGAGACGCTCCGGTGCGTAGTTGTGCAGGTGGACGCCGTTCATCCACTTCAGCTTCTGGAAATCGAATACGGCGGCGCTCCTGGCGAGCCCGGTAAGCTCGATTTGGGATACGATCTGGTCCGCGGTGAATATCTCCTCCCCGGACTCGGCGGCCCAGCCGAGCATGGCCAGGTAGTTCACCAGTGCCTCCGGAAGGTAGCCGCTGTCACGGTAGTTCACCACCGAGGTTATGCCGTGCCGCTTCGAGAGCTTCGAGCGGTCCGGGCCGAGCACCAGGGCCAGATGGGTGTACTCCGGCACCGGGAGCCCCAGGGCCCGCGCCACCAGCACCTGCTTCGGGGTGTTGGGGAGATGGTCCTCTCCCCTGATGACGTGGCTGATCTGCATCAGGGCGTCGTCAATGATGACGATGTAGTTGTACACCGGCATGCCGTCGGAGCGGACGATGATGAAGTCGCCCCCGATGTTATCGCTGTTGAACTCCACGGTCCCCTTGATGTGGTCCTTCACCCGCACAATCTCGTTCTCCGGTACGCGGAAGCGCACCGCGAAGGTCTTCCCCGCCTGCGCCATGCGCTCGGCCTCGGCTGCCGGAAGATCTCTACAGGGGTCGCGGAAGGCCCTTCGGGATCCTTCCGCCTCTTTCTTCAGGGCTTCGGTCTCCTCCTTGCCGCAGAAGCAGCGGTAGGCGCTGCCTGAGGCAAGGAGCCTGTCCGTGTATTCACGGTAGATACCCAGTCGCTCGGACTGGCGGTAGGGACCGAAGTCGCCCCCCTTGTCGGGACCCTCGTCCCATGATATCCCGAGCCAGCGGAGGTTTTCCATGATCGATTCCTCGGATTCCTTCGAGCTCCGCTCCAGGTCGGTATCCTCGATTCTGAGCACCAGCGTGGCGTCGTATTTCCTGGCGATTAGGTAGTTGACGACCGCGGTCCTGGCGTTTCCTATGTGCAGGTACCCGGTGGGGCTGGGGGCGAAACGGACTCTCATGGATCTCTCCTTTGCGCTGTGGTCATGCGGCATTGACGCACTGGCCACCTCATTTTGCAAATAAAAAAAAGCGATGCGGCCGCCGCTCCGCCCTTCACCGCTTCCTCCTGAAGGACATCTGGAAACAGGGCGCCGTAATCCGCACCGCATCCTCGTCTCCCCGAACCTCCGCCGTGACACACCCCTCGGTACCGAAGAGGGCACTTGTCGTGGACCCCGCCGATGCGGCGGCCGGTGCCGCCAGCGTCCCCGTCGCACGAAAGCCCCCCTTTGCACCCCGCCGGGAGCGCCGGAGGAACAGCGGTATGTCCACTATGGTATCCCCGGATACGATCCGGACCGTCCCCCCCTCACAGAGGAAGGAAAAATCGAGGAGCTCCGCCGTGCCGCTCCAGGTGCCGCAGGTACACCGCACGGCTCCGCTGTAGTCGCCGGTGATCCTTGGCCCCGGGGGGGCCGCTGCGGATGAGAGCATCCGCCCCCGCAGCCTGTGGCCCGTCTTCACGAATTCCCATGCCCCCTGCAGCACTGGCTTGCGGTAGTAGCCGGAGCTGCCGGAGCGGTCGATCCCCTCCACGCGGAGCTCCCTGGCGGCGTTCCCTTCGCCGTTCTGGACTATGGTGATGGCATCGGTGATCCGCCCGTTGATCCTCGGCTGTCGGCGCCAATCCTCAGCCGGCAGGGCCCGCTTGTTCCGCAGACCCGTGGGGCGCAGGGGGAGGCGCTCGTAGGTATAGGGGAGGAGCGGGTTCTCGCCGGCGGTGTCGTAGTCGTAGAGACGCGTGTACATCTCGCCGCCGGCCCCTATGACGAAGACGGTGGAGGCGCTGGCCGCCAGGTTCGCCGCGACGAAGCGGCCACGCAGGGGGAGGCAGAGGTGGTGGCCGAATACCGGCGGGAGCCACGGGTCCGCGTAGAGACACCGGTCTCCCTGGGACCGCAGTAGGTACAGGGTGGTGACACCGGCGGACATGGCGTGCTGCTGGCCGAACCGATCCTCGTAGTATTTTGCCCCCCCTCTTCCGCGGTGGGATATCGCCAGGGCCAGCACCCCCTCCGGGACCACCAGGTGTCCCTTCGGGACCAGGCCCCAGCGGTCGGTCCAGGTGAAATCGTGGAGCTTCGCGTAATAGACGACGTCGTCGTCACCTTGGGCGATGAGATTGTCGCCGTCGGCCGATATACGCACCACCCTGCGGGGCGGGGGGAACCCGAGAATGCCGCTGCGCCCCGGAAGGCCGCCGGGCGGAAAGAGGAGCCATCCGCCGCTCCCGGTATTGGGCCTGTAGTAGATTTTTCCGTCCAGGATCGCGAAGCTGTACCGGGAGGTGAAGGTCTCGGTGGCCGTTTTGATGTAGATCCTGTCGGGGAGGCCACGGCCGCTGGGAATACCTGCGTCCATGGCCAGGAGGAGCATCGCCGCGGCGATCGCCGGCAGGATCCATCCCCGCCTCTCTGCGCGCTGACTGTGCCGATCCATCAGGGGCATTCGACGCAGACGATGCAGACGTCGTCCTCGAAGCTGTCGCCGCCCCGGAACTCCACCAGCGAGCCGTACAGCCGGTCCACCGAGACCCGGCAGTCCGTATCGCGGATCCGATCCAGCACGGAGGGCATCACGCTCTCGAACATCACCGACGTGGCCGCCGGGTGCACCGCCTCGGTGAGGCCGTCGGTGTACATCAGTATCTTTGACGCCGGGGGGATGGATACGACGGCGTTCCGGAAGGGCTTGCCGATCTCCTCCAGCGATCTGTTGGGGAAGGCGGCCATTGGTATCGTCTTTTCGCCGCAGATCTGCGATATCCCGCCGCGGGATATACAGAAGGGATCGTTGTGCCCTGCGTTACAGAAGACCATGGATCGACCGGCGAAATCGATGATGCCGTAGAAGGCGGTGATGAAATTGTCCCCCGTCTGGCCGAAGAGCGCCTCGTTCAGCAGTTCGAAGAGCGACGCCGGGTCTTCCCGGCGCGGACCGGCCTGGTACATCGTCATCTTCAGCATCGAGGTGATCAGGGCCGCCGGGATGCCGTGCCCCGAGACGTCGCTGATGATGAAGCCCATACGGCCGTCGTCGAACCGTATGAAATCGTAGAAATCACCGCCCACCTGGTACATGGGCCGGTAGAGGGAGCAGATGCTCGACAGGGGATCGCGCGAGGGGATCAGCTGCTGCTGGATTCTTCTCGCCATGGCGATCTCGGCATCGATCTCCCGGTTCCTGTCCTCCAGTATCCTGTTCTTGGCGTTCAGCTCGGTGTTCTTTTCCAACAGCTCCTCGGTACGCTCCTGCACCTTCTCCTCCAGTGTCCTGTTGAGCTCCTGGAGGATTCCCGATTTCTCCTCCAGTTCCTCGGAGTAGCGCTTCAGCTTCCGCTGCGCCGATTCGAAGGCCCGGAAGAGCAGGTACCCCAGCATCAGAATGAAGATGAAGAACCCCCAGTGAAGATAGGCCCGATCGAAGTGCGGCGCCCCGTGCCAGGTCAGCTCATCGGCCAGGGCCGATGCGCCGAAGATGATGAGGCCGATGCTGATGACCCTGGCCGGTCTGTTCCCCTTGACGATGGCGCGCAACAGCTCCGCGAAGGCGGCCAGGATCGCGATGGCCAGCAGGATGCCCCGCCCCACAAGCACGAACACCATGGGGGGGCGGATCCCCGTGGCGAAGGAGAGGGCGGAGAGGAGCGTGATGCCCAGGAAGACCTGCCAGGAACGACGGACGACTGATTTGTATCCCGGGCCGATGGTCTGGTCGATGAAGAGGAAGAGGCCCACGGGGAAGAAGAGGATCGCCGGGACGGTGATGAGCTGGGCGGTCGGCGGATCGATGAAAAATAGGATGGTCAGGTCCGAGAGGAGGATGACGAAGATCCCCACCGAGGCGCTCATGATGGAATAGGCAAGGACCGAGTGGGCCCTGGCCGTGCGGCTTATCAGGAAGATGAACAGCGATATCAGGGAGCTGAAGAGGAAGATGAATCCCAGAATGAGGCGGTCCGCCTGGCTCTTGATGATCCGCTTGACCAGGGCCATCTCCGATCCCAGGAACACCCGCGAGTTGATGCCCATGGGACCGGGCTCCCCGGTCTGGAACCGGAGGTAGAGCGTGTGATCCCAGTAATTATTGGGGAGAGGGATGATGAGGGGCAGGAAGAAGAGGCGCACGTCTTTTTCCCTGTTCCTGGATGCCAGGCTGAAGATCCTCTCGCCCCCCAGGTAGATGTCGAAGTCCTGTGAGTAGCTTTTCGCGGGGAAGAAGAGCACCGGGTCCTTCAGCCTCCGCTCCGGGAGCGCCGTCTTCAGCCAGAGCACCGTACTGCCGCCCCGGTTGATGACCGGCCGGCGGAGTCTGAAGGGACTCCAGGCATCGGGATCAACAGGGCGCCCGTCACGCCGGGGTGTGCCGTTGCGGGCGATGGTGAGATCACCCCGGAGGTACATCAGGCTCCGGGAGATGTCTCCGGCGGGTACCTCGTGCCTGTCGTGGTAGATGCCGCCGCAGCCGAGCGCCGCGGCTGCGATGCCCATGGCGATCATAACCGGAATCCTTCGGCGTGCGGAGATGGTATCGTCTCTTCTCATTCTGCTGTCGGCCCCGTGCCTACCAGATCACAGTACAGTGCATCCCGCCGGGAATTTCAATAAAAAAAGCGGCTCCGGAGGCCGCCCTCCCATCTGTCGCTTCCCGTTATTTGATGTCACCGTCGGGACTTTGTTACAAGAATCGGCCGTGCCCTTCCTGGCGGGGACCGCCGCCGTCAGAGGCCGCGCATCCCCTCGGGCCTGAGCATCTCCGGGTTGCGGGACTCCAGGACCGAGTCAAGGAGACGGAGCATGGTTTCGCGGTCCCGCGGCAGGGTGCCGTTCACCGGAAGGTAGTTCGAGGCGTGGATCCCCACGAATCTCAGGCCCTCCACATGGAGGTTTGCCAGGATCGTCCGCATCTCCTCCAGCGTCTCGAAGGGGTCCAGGGGGAGGAACTCCCCTGCCTCGATCCGGCGGTGCAGGATCGTTCCCGGCACCGGGGTGACGGTGAGGGCAGCAAGGTACTGCGGCCCCATCTCGTTGGTGATCTGCGCCGTGGCCAGGGCGTGCTCCCGGGAGCGGGGCCCCCTGCCGGCAAGCCCCAGGAGCACCATGGAGGAGAGGTTGATACCGGCGGACAGGAGGTTGCGTCCCGCCCGGAGCATCTCGTCACGGTTCACGCCCTTCTTCACCTCCGCCAGGAGCGCGTCGTCCCCGGTCTCAACCCCCAGATAGGCCTTGGTCAGTCCGGCCCCGCGGAGCGCGGCGAGATCCCCGGCGCTCTTCCGGAGGGTGCTCGCCGGGCCGACGTAGGTGCCCACATGGCGGAGCGAGGGGAACGTATCCTTCAACTGGCGCAGTATCGCCAGGAGATCGCCGGTGTCGATGTCGATGGCGTCGCCGTCGCAGAGGAAGACCTTCTCAATGTCACCGTAGTGCTCTCCGGCCATGCGGATGTCCTCCATAATCTCACCGAGCTCGCGCACCCGGTATCGCTTGTCCTTGTACATGCCGCAGAAGGTGCACTTATTGTGCGAGCACCCGACGGTGCACTGCAGCAGATAGCTGTTGGCCTCGCTGAAGGGGCGGAAGATGTTGCCCTCATATCTCATGGTCTTTCCTCTGTGTCATCCAGTCTTGTCCGGGACATTTTATCCCGGGCCGCCGTGGCGTCAAGAAAAGTGCCTGTGGATTGTGTTTAAATGGAAGGAGGATTCCAGTCTGGGGGTGGGGGGGGGCTCCTCGCTGATAACTTTGTAAGGATGCAGGTTTGCGGGAGTATCGGATGATTTTTGGAATTTCTCCGTGCTGACACATGTGGATCGATATGCTGTAATGTCCCTATCATGGGTTTATCACCGGTTTGACAAGGGATAACCACAATTGTTGTCCCGAGGTGTTGAGATGCAGCTCGTCCAGCGACAGATCAAGTTTCAGCGCTGCCCCGTCATAGATACTTTCAAAGACGTCGATGTAGGTCACTCCCTTCTCGGCACAGATCTGTTTGATCACGGGATTCCATTCTTCGACCCTGTATTCCCATTCGGTACGCTGGGGCAGAATAGATACGCAGTACACTTCAGGTGTAATCGATATATAGATGTCGACGAGCTGCCGGTATTTCGACTCGAATTCTGCGGTAGTATCATAGGGCGCGTCATTGGTCCCTATCATAACTATGATTCGTGAGGGTTTGACAAATTTTATATACTCGGTGCTGATATACAATCCTCGACTTTTGATCCTCCCACGGCCCTGTTGCACGTGGGTTCGGAGAAATATGTCCGCATCATAAACATCATTTCCGTGTTGCTGTCGCCCTCGAATACCTGTGCTCCGGAGGTGCAGGATTTATTGATTAGGTACGCCTTCTGGATGAAATCGATGTATTCTTCCGATGTGCTCTTCGAATTGTAACATGCCCAGGTAGCAACGGGAATACACAGGATTATCAAAGCATACCGTTTCATTACATGGCCGTATTCCGCTCGGGATAGCATGCGTGCATCTATCGCAATAATATAATACCAAATTTCAAAGCATGTAACAAGGTCTCTTTGCTGTTACTGGCGTGATACAGCCTTCATGTATGGCGAACTCGCATGGCCAGGGGTGGTATTACCACCCATCAATTAAAATGATAATCACCTTCGTCTGGGTATGTACTGGAGGTGTTTCCGTCATCTCCAGATATGCGGTAAATGTGGTTGATTTAAAATTACGATGCTTCTACCTTGGTACGGATCGATACGGCGGCAGGGAAGGCAGAGGACCATGGACCAGTACACATCTCGCACCTATTTCATAGAAAGTGACGATCCCTCGATCGTCGATTTCGCCCGGTCGCGGTCATCCGGCGCCGGCGACGACACCGGCCGCGCCGTGAAAATTTTCTACGCGGTGCGCGATGAGGTCCGCTACAATCCCTATTGCTATTCCTTCCATCGGGACCAGTACCGGGCGGGCCTCTGCCTGGAGCGCATGGAGGGCTTCTGCATCCAGAAGGCGATCCTGCTGGCCGCCGTATCCCGGGCCCTGGGAATCCCCTGCCGCCTGGGCTTCGCCAACGTGGTGAACCACCTGGCCACGGAGCGCATGAAGGAGCTCATGCGGACGGACCTTTTCGTCTTCCACGGGTACAACGAATTTTTCCTGAAGGGGAGGTGGGTCAAGGCCACGCCGGCCTTCAACATCGCCCTGTGCGAGAAGTTCGGCATCCTCCCGCTGGATTTCGATGGGGAGCATGACTCGGTGTTCCATCCCTTCGACAAATCGGGCCAGCGGCACATGGAGTACGTGCACGACTACGGCCCCTTCGCCGATTTTCCGTTCCAGATGATGATCGACGAGTCCCTGAAATACTATCCCCACCTGGCGCAGTTCATGAAGAGCGGGGTGGAGGCCGCCATGGAAGGGGGCGCCGACCCGGAGCTGTAGGGGGCTGCAGCCTCCACCGGGCCCTCCGGTTCGGCTCCATCAACAGGACGGCCTGCCCCTGGCGCAATCATTTCAAGGCCTCGATGGACGGGGCTGCGCCACGGCCTATCCCGCTTGACAGTATTCATCCGATGGAGTACGATGGGGTCATGAGATACGCGCTGGTACTCCTGACCATCCTGTGCGCGGCCGCCCTCCCGGTGTGCCGGGGGGAACAGATGCCGGTCATCGCGGTGCAGCCCCTGGGCCCGGTTGACAGGGGGACAGTGGAACTGGTGATGCGGGGCGTACGGGAATACTACCGCCTGGAGGCGGTCCTGCTCCCTCCCATCCCTCTCCCCCCGCATGCCTATTATGCACACCGAAACCGCTATCGTGCCGAGAAGCTGCTCGCCCATCTCGACTCGCTCCACGGAGCGGCCTATCGCGCGGTTCTGGGGATCACCGCGAGCGACATATCCACGACCAAGGGTGATATCCCCGACTGGGGGATCTTCGGCCTCGCCATCCTGGGGGGGCGGGCCTGCGTGGTTTCCACCTTCCGTCTCCGCCGGGGCGCCGGGGAGGCGAAAATCAACGAGCGGCTGGTGAAGGTGGCGAACCACGAGCTGGGGCATGCCTTCGGACTCCCCCACTGCCCCACGCCGCGCTGCCTCATGAACGACGCGAAGGGGACGATCGCCACGGTGGATTACTCGACGGGGCGGCTCTGCGACAGGTGCAGGGAGAAACTGCTGCGCTCCGTCGCCGGGGGGGTGCGCTGAGGCCGCAGCCCGTGCCCCCGGCGGACGGGTTTCATCGAAGCCCGCAGTGCATCGCCTTACAGTACGGTGGTGCCGAGTAGATGCCCGATGGCGAAGGTCACGGCGGCGGTCGCCAGGCCGAAGGCCATCTGCCGCAGTCCGGAGAGGATCGGGTTCCGTCCCGTCATCAGGGTGATGGCGGCGCCGATGGCGAAGAGCCCCAGGGTGCTGGACACGGCGCTGGCGATGATGCCGGCGGTGCCGGTGAGGAATACGTAGGGGATCACAGGGACGACGGCTCCCGCCGTGAATAGGACGAAGGAGGTGAGAGCCGCCTCCCAGGCCGACCCGCCGAGCTCCTTGGGATCGATGCCGAGCTCCTCCCGGGCCAGGGTGTCCAGCGCCGTTGCCGGATCCGAGATGAGCCTGTCGGCCATGGCGCGGGCGGTTGCCGCGTCGATCCCCTTGGCCTGGTAGATCAGCGCAAGCTCCTCCACCTCCTCCTCCGGGATCTCCGCCAGCTCCCGTTTCTCCACGTCCAGCTGGTGGGTGTAGAGCTCCCGGGAACTCTGCACCGAAAGCCATTCTCCCAGTGCCATGGAGAGTGCCCCGGCCAGCAGCCCCGCCAGCCCGGTCATCAGGATGGCGCCGGAGGAGACGCCGGCACCGGCAACGCCCATCACCAGGCAGAAGACCGAGACCAGCCCGTCGTTCGCCCCCAGAACCGCGGCGCGGAGAGCATTGCCGCCGGCGGCGCGGTGCCGCCCCTCGAAGCGTGCCAGGTCGCTCCCCTGGAGGCCCCCTGAGGTGCGCGTCAGGTAGCCGAATACGCGGGCATGAGACTGCTCGTCCGCCGGCATGTTCACGCCCTCGGCGTCTGCCTGGCCCGCGTAGCCTGCGGCGGCGGAACGTTCGATCGACGCGATCGTGGGGAGTATGAACGCCGGCCCGAACCTGCCGGCCATCCACCGGAAGATCCTGGTGCGCAGAGAGGGCCTGAAGGCCGGTATTGCGGCGCCGGTCTCCCTGAGCCTCTCCTTCCAGAATTCGGCGTGCCTCCGTTCGGTTTCCATGAGTTTCCGGTAGATTTCCGCCAGATCGGCGTTCTCCTCCGCCTCGGCGAGGCGTTCGTACAGGGTGATGGCCTCCTGTTCCGCCCTGAGGTTCTGTCGGTAGCGCTTGATGTCGTCCTGTTCCGTCATGGTCTTTCCCTTATAATAGTTTTATCGCGCCCTGTGGCGCCCGTGATCTGCTGCGCCGCAGATGCGGTCATCCCGCCCGGGGAGGGGAGGCCCATCGCCTCAGGGCGTACACCGCGGCTCCGCAGAGCAGGGCGTAGAGGACCAGCACCGCGGCAAGAGATGCGCCGCCCCCCAGGATCGCACCGCCGTACTCGAAGAGCACCAGGAGAAAGCGGTTGCATGTCTCGGCAACCGCGAAAAAGGCCCAGGAGGCAATCATGGAGACGGCTGCCGGCCGGTGTCGCAGCAGCCGCGTCCAGGCGAGGATCCACAGGAAACCGGCGGCGTGGACAGGCAGGCTCCACTGCCAGGGGGAGATCCTTTCGAAATGCCAGAGGTGCAGGGGGGAGCCGGCGCTCCCCAGGATCAGCTCGGCGGCGAGTATGGCGGCACCGTAGGCGCAGGCGATGGGCACAACGCGCATCATGACGGTGCAGGATAGAGGAAAAACCGCCGCAGGGCAAGAAGAATTTCCCTTGACCGCCGGCCCACGGAGGCCCACAATGAAGGCGGCCGGAGGAGGGTTCACGCTCCGGGATCATGGGGGGTACCGATGGGGGCACCGGACGGCTGGCACGGCGCGATGACGGAATACCGGATGCTGATGGGCCTCGAGCTCTTCATCGCCATGGTCATAGCCGCAGGGTACCCCCTGCTGGCCGCACCGAAGATCGCGCGGGGGAGCCTCCTCCATATCGCGATCTGGCTTGCCGCTGTCACTCTGTCGTTCATCCCTCTGTATGTCACCGCGGTGCGGAACAGGGAGGAGAAGCACGGCATCAGGCGATGCTTCGATTTCCACCTGGAGGAGGGGCTCGCCGCCCTGTCCCGGATGCTGGAGGCCGAGGGTACGCACTACAGCCTGGACCGGATAGCCTCGCGGTTTCACTATGGGGGGTACTGCCACCTGTTCTGTATCCCCCTGACCGGCGGGGACCTCTTCCTTAAGATCTATTCGGACAAATACTCCCGCCGGCACGTAGCGCTCTATCCGATAAGGGAGGGCACCGCGGCGACGGCCATCGACCTCGCCTGGAGGATGAACGGTCTCTTCCGCTGACGCCACGCGCCGGCGAAGACCTATTTTTTTCCTTGATGCGCCCGGCCGCCGGGGGGTAGTATGGGCGACGGCACGGCGTCGCTACCAATACGGCCGCCGTGTTGAAAGGGTGACCCTGCTGGTCACCCGGGGAGGTGGGTCATATGAGACTTCATACAGAACAGGAACGGGATCGCTGCACAGCGGCGCGACGCCTGTCGGCTGCCGCGGCCCTGGCGGTATCACTTCTGGCGCTCTCCTGCACCGTCGGCACGCGGCAGGAGACCTCCGCCCTCGGGTGGATCGACGACAGCACCTACGTGGTGGAGGCGGCCGGGCTCGCCGCGGGCCCGGCGTCGAACCGTGAGGCCGCCAGGAAGAGCGCCCGGGAGTCGGCCGTCGCGGCGGCCAGGAAGATCGCCAGGGAGAGATTCGTGGGTGAGCGGATCGGGGCGGGCTTCGATTCCGGGCAACGCTACGTCGCGGAGGTGCTGGGGCCCCTCATCGACCGCGGTGAGGTCATCCGTGAGACCTGGGAGGGGGACGGCGCCTGCCAGGTCCGCTACCGCGTCAGCTCGCCGGGGCTGAAGGACCGGCTCCTGCGGATGAGCCCCCGGGGCGGCGAGGCGCCGTGACCCCGGCGCACTCCCCGTTGCGCGGTTATCGGCACCATGACCGGTCCCCGGCGTGTATCGGATGAATACATTGAACCGATGAATCGGAAAAAAACCGGGCACCCTTACGGATCGATTCCTCATGGTCTGGATCGGTTATATATGTTAACAACAAGGCAAATGGTAGATAAAATAATTAACGATTTTTTATTTAAGGAGAAAGACCATGCCGTACCCATCTGAATACCAGCGTGCGTCGGACCATTTCGCGAAATTCCTTATGGACGCCAAAGAGGAGGCCGGATTCGGCTCCGCCCACCAGGCCTACACCATGGTCCAGGGGGTCTTCCAGGCGTTCCGCCGACGGCTGGACATCAGGGATTCCATCATCTTCACCTCGGTCATGAACGTCGGAATGCGGGCGCTCTACATTGCCGACTGGAACCCCGACGAGAAGAGGGTTCCCTTCGGTTCCCTGGAGGACATGAACCGGGACGTGAAGACGCTGCGACCCCTGCACAATTTTTCCCCCGATAACGCCATCGCGTACGTGGCGAGGGCCCTGCGGAAGAATGTCGACGAAGAGAGATTCGATGCCATCCTGGCGCTGCTCCCCCCCGAGGCGAGGGAGTTCTGGATGGTTCGCTGATGCACTGCCGGATTGTCATCAACAGACGTTAACGAATACGCCATTACCCTGTTCATGAAAAAAACAGAGACCCCATGGGAACATCGGGATCTCTGTTCGGTGTGTTTCTTCAAATGGAACTGACGCGCCGGAGAATCCGGCTTCGTTGAAGAATTCCGGTCTCCGGCTTTGCGTGCTCTCTATTGCCGCGTGTGTGCCCTCGAGGCCGACGCGGTCATGTGGGCCTTCGCTCGCGAGATAACGCTGTTTGCCGCGTTCGCCGTCTGCAATGCCGTACCGCGGACGCCGGCGACCATCAGCCGCGCGATTGCGTTCTCGTTCCTGTTCTTTGCGGCGTTGACCAGATTCATGCGGTTCGCATTCATATAGGAGCGGAACGCGTTCAATTCAGCAGATGAGCGGAATTCGTATACACTTATGAACTTCCCCCAGGGATCTTCCGGATTTGGTCTGTCATCATCATCGTCCGGCTCGTCCGGGGGAGGACTGTCGTCGCAGGTGGAGCTGTAATACGAGGTGGTGTCTCCATCAGAATCGGTCACGTCTGAGGTCGTTGTTGTTGTACCCGTCGAACTGTCATAATGCTGATTCACTGTCTGGCTTGATCCATCCGAACTTGAATAGTGTTCAGAGGTTGTTACGGTATGATGTTCAACATTGCCGTGCTGGCTCGAGTGAGTGACAACGGAGACCACACAGGAAAAGGTTTCCATTCTCGAATAGATCCGGGCGAATACCCTCGCCTTTGCGGCGCCCATGTGCAATACGCGATCCAACACCCTAAACCTGTCGGTTGTACCGAACCATTTGGTTCGAAAGGCGTTGGACTGGCTGATATTGATGCGTGAGAATCGTTTACCCGTTGCGGTGTCCCTCACAACCTGAGGTATGGCCGTTTGATTTGCCGTGTACTCCTTTCCTGCAGCGGGTCTTCTCCTCACTGTTCTTTCAGAATAAATCGGGACTGCGAAGATGAGGATTAAACAAAGAATGAAAGCGTATTTCAATGCAACAACCGTTGAGGGGGAAAACAGGGTGCTGATTCTTTGACAATACCTTCTCATGTCGTACCTCCTTTAGCATTGTTCAAATGACACATATCGAAAATTCGAAGTAAACGCAGGAATGTCTCATGATTGCAATCACCACACAGACTACCAGAGTGTCGAAGGATATTCAAGAAAAAAATTGTAAGGACAGATGTATAGCGGTTATTCGATATGCTTTCTGTCCATGGGTCCCTGCATGATTCGCTTCTGTCTATGAAAGGCCTTTATTCAGTCGTTGAAATCGATCACTATGTGGAACTTCCCCTCGTCTCCCGGACCTGCCGCGCAGCTCCGCAGCACCGTCCCCTCGCATCGCACCGTCTTTGCGCCTTTTTCGTCGGAAACCGGGAGCTGGAATATGACGTAGGTGCCCAGCGGGATGTCCGTATCCGTCTGACACATCATGCCCCCTTCGCTCAAGTTTATTCCCCGGGCCTGGACGATCTCACCGTCACTCGTGGCGAGCTCGAAGGTTCGTGATATCGGAAAGCGCTTGCGTCGCCGTCTCTCTTTTTCCATGCATATTCACTCCCTTCGTTTGTGGATACGTACGGCCACTGATGAGGAGAGTACCTATCGGGTCAATTGTCAAGGACCTTTTATGATTGTTCGTCTGGTGCGTATCCTTCCAGTTATTGGGGAATCCTCCGCATTATCCTGGACAGGCGGGTAAGTTTTAAAAAAAAGCTACGAGATGGGATTCCGGATAATCCCCCGAAGCCCACCTCTTGCAGAACGGGGAGATCGCCGTCTTCTCTCCGGCAACCCCCCGTTCCTCCCCATCCCCGTGCTTACGATGCCCTTCTGATCGATCCCGGATTCAGGCAGCCCTTGATGTCCTTCAGCGCCCGCCGGTAGTTGATCTCCGCCCGCTTCCAGTTGATCAACCTCCAGAAGGCCATGATGTAGTCGGGCCTCCTGTTCTGGTATGTCAGGTAGTAGGCGTGCTCCCACACGTCCAGGCCGATCACCGGGATGAGCCCCTCCATGATGGGGCTGTCCTGATTCGCCGTGGAGTGCACCACCAGTTCCCCCAGGGCGTTCACCGAGAGCCACGCCCATCCGGATCCGAAGCGCTGTGCCGCGGCATTCTCGAACTCCTTCCGGAAGTTTTCGATGGAGCCGAAGCGCTTCACCAGTGCATCGGCGAATTCGCCGGCAGGGGCGCTCCCCTCATGGCCCCCCAGTATCTCCCAGAAGAGCGAGTGGTTCAGGTGTCCGCCCCCGTTGTTACGGACGTCGTTCCTGATCTCCTCGGGCAGGCTTGCCAGGTTCGCCAGCAGGTGCTCCAGCGACAGGTCGAATAGATGCGGGTGCTTTTCCAGGGCCGCGTTCAGCTTCGTGACGTAGGTACCGTGGTGCTTGCCGTGGTGGATCTCCATGGTCTTGGCGTCGATATACGGTTCCAGTGCGTTATATGCGTAGGGCAGGTCGGGTAATGAATGTCTGCTCATCGTTTGCCTCCTTGTTGAATTAGAAAATTCTAAATTACTAAAATATAATGAATCCCCCTGCAGGAGTCAACCCGTTCCATTGAAAAAACACGGGGACGGTGGACGGCGGGAATGGACCGGTCTAACGGGACGGAGCCTCCATCACCTTCAGGGCGTTCAGCAGCGGCTCCTTCTCCACCGATATGGGCCCGTTAAAGGGGTTGTCCAGATGGACGATGAGCAGCAGGATCATGGAGATGAGAATCGCCATCATGGCGGTCATGGTGATCTGCGCCTTCAGGTTGAGGCTCCCGAAGAAGAAGGGGTATGCGATGGTAAAGACCGCCCCCAGTATCAGGACGAACCACATGAATCCCGGGATAAGCGTCTGGCTGGAGAGCATCCGGTGGTGGCGGGCCGACTGGAAGTCGCCGAGCACTGAGAGGGACTCGGCGTGGACCGCCTTTTCATACTCCCGGTGCGGCGCGTACTTCAGGCAGGAGGTCCATATCCTTGCCGCCAGCTCCCTGGTCCTGGGGCTCTCCTCGCCGTGCTGCAGAAGGGGCCATTCGTCACGAATGACCGAGCGCGTGTAATCCCGCAGCTCATTCCTCAGCTCGCTCCTGTGGGGCTCCGCGAAGGCTCCCGCGTAGCGGTGGAGGGCGATCAGCGAGGCGGTTTCGTTCTGTATCGTTGCGCGTCCCTGTTTGAATTCTTCGTAGATGGCCATGGTCATGAAGGCCAGCAGCATGCTGTACACTGCGCCCAGCACTGCGTAGTTGAACCCCGCCACCTCGTTGTTCTGCTTCAGTTTTTCGTGCGCGACGCTGCGGCGGATGAGGACGAGTATCAGTGCGACGAGACCGCCGCTGATGGTGATGAACAGGGCAATGGATAGCCAGAGTGGCATCTGCAGAATCATGTTACCCATATTCTCACATCCCCCCTCCCCGTGCATGGTCAGCGGCGGCGGGCCAACGCGGCAGCCCGTGGTGTTTCGTGCGGGCCGGCGACATGCCCCGGGAGAAAAAGTATAGAACGGGCGCTGCCGCGGTGCAACACATTTTTTGTCACGCCGCGATTTCGTAGGGGAGTGGGGGGATGACGAGGGGTATCGGCTCATTTCGCCGACCGGAGCGTCCTGTCGATCCTCTTGGCCAGGGGGGGTGTCCTCCAGTGTCTTCCCGATGGTCCTCAGGGAGGTGATGCAGGTGTTGCGGATACCGGCGTCCCTGTCTCCCAAAGCCTCCAGGAGATACCCTGCCGCCTCGGCACCGCCGATGTCCGCCAGAGCATAGGCGGCCCTGTGGCAAACGTCGTTCAATGAGACCCCATCGGGGCTTTCAGCACCGCCGGTCTCCAGGAGTATCTCGCCGAGACGTTTCTCAGAGGGCCGGTGCCGTAGGCGGCCCGGGGAGCGTATCGCGGCCTTTTTGATGAAATAATCCTCCTCATCCAGGGCCGCCTCCACCGTCGCAAGGACCCTTTCCTCCTGGATGCTCCCCAGGGCCATGGCGGCCAGCTGTCGTATGCCCGTTGACCTTTCACCCAGTGCCTCTACAAGGATGCCGGCCGCCGCAGGCTCTCTGACCTCCCTGACTATTTCGGAGAGGGCATCGATGGATACCTGGTTTTTCCGGTAGTCTCCGTACCTGCCGGAGAGCTCCCTGTTCGCCTCCATGAGCCGCGTCACCATGCGGCATCGTTGATCTTCCGCAGCTCCAGACAGGCCTCTTCGCACTCGCGGTCGTTGCCCCGAAGCACCAGGACCATGAGCTCTCCGGTCTTCTTCTCCACGTCCACCGCATCCTGGTGCACCAGCTGCAGGGACACCTGGTACTCCGAGCCGCAGTGGGGGCAGCGCATGATGAAATCGCGCTCGGCGCCGGTGAGCGTCGCGCCGCAGTTGAGACATTTCTGCTCCTGCGTCACTGTGGATTCTTCGTGTTCACCTTACTGCAGGCGCCAGCTGGACAAGAAAGACCTGCGGCTCGATCTCCTTGTAGTCCCAGTAGGTTGTGTAGGCGGTCTCGTAGCCTTCGCGGGAGACACGAAGGCCCACCCGCAGCTTCACGGAGGGTATCGAGTAGTCCCTGAGATCAAAGATCCCCTTATCGTCGGTGAGGATGGACCGCTTCCAGGTGCTCTCAGCCTCCGGCGTACCGTCCTCCTTCAGTTCGTAAAACAGCGTCACCTCCGCTCCCGGCACCGGCATGCCGGTCTGCGGCATTTCCTTGCCGGTGACCTCGGTGATTGAGGAGGCAGCGGCCTGCATCGTCACGACGCGTCCCCGGACGTGGTACTCCCTGCCGCAGCCGAAGAGCAGGGCCGCCAGGGCGGCCAATAGGATGACGCCTGATTTCTTCATGGGTACTCCGCCATATCCCCGTGTAATGCAGGTTTCGGAAAAAGTCAATAGAAATACGTGCAGCCGGCGCCGTCGTTTTTGGCTGCTCGGTGAGCGTCCCTCCTTTCATTAAAAGGGGAGCACCGTACGGTGTATACGGTGGGTTGACGGTGCAGTGGAGAAATCAGAGTTGCCGGCGGTTGTGGAGTATGTGCGGCGGAAGGCCAAAGCGGCACCGTCCGAGGATGCGAAATGACTTCGTCGGGTTCTTCCTGGCGGGCTTTAGACCGGGCAGGGGCGTGGGGATTCCGTCGCACCAGTACTGTCCGGGATTCCCTGCTCGGGAGGGCTCCTCGGCGAGGTTACGGCAGTGTAAATTTGCTGCGGTGCTCCGCCGGCGGGAAAAATAGTATTGTCTTTTCGCGGTGCCGATTGAAAATATGTCCCCGGCGGGGCACAGACATTTGCCCATGTTGAAAATTCTTGCTGCGGCATTGCATCCAGAGGTACCCATGTCGAACGAAGCTGACACACCCAGGAACTTCATCGAGGAGATCATCGAGGACGATTTCAAAACGAACAGGCACGGAGGTAAGGTCGTCACCAGGTTCCCCCCGGAGCCCAACGGCTACCTGCACATCGGCCACGCTAAGTCGATATGCCTGAACTTCGGCCTGGCGGAAAAGTACCGGGGGAGGTGCCATCTCCGCTTCGACGACACGAATCCGGTGAAGGAGGACATCGAGTACATCGAGTCGATCCAGGAGGACGTTCGCTGGCTCGGCTTCGACTGGGGCGAGCACATGTACTACGCCTCGGACTATTTCGGGAGACTTCACGACTACGCTGTCGACCTCATAACAAAGGGGAAGGCCTACGTGTGCAGCCTGGGGCCGGAGGAGACAAGGAAGTACCGTGGCACCCTCACCGAGCCGGGGAAGGAGAGCCCCTACAGGAACAGGAGTGTCGAGGAGAACCTGGACCTCTTCAGGCGCATGGCCGAGGGGGAGTTCCAGGAGGGGGAGCACGTGCTCCGCGCGAAGATCGACATGGCATCGGGCAACATCAACATGCGCGACCCGGTGATCTACCGGATACTGAAGGCAGAGCATCACCGCACCGGGGGCAAGTGGAAAATTTATCCGATGTACGACTTCACCCATTGCCTCTCAGACGCCGAGGAGGACATCTCCCATTCCATCTGCACGCTGGAGTTCGAGAACAACCGCCCCCTCTACGACTGGGTGCTGGAGGCCTGCGAGACCCCGAACCGGCCTCAGCAGATCGAGTTCGCACGGCTGAACCTGAACTATACCGTCATGAGCAAGCGGAAGCTCCTCCAACTGGTGCAGGAGAAACACGTCAGCGGATGGGACGACCCGCGCATGCCAACCATCTCCGGCCTGCGCAGGCGGGGCTACTCACCCGAGGCCATCAGAGAATTCTGCAACCGCATCGGCGTGGCCAAGCGCGACAGCGTGGTGGACTACGCCCTGCTGGAGCACTGCCTGCGGGAGGATCTGAACAGAAGGGCACCCAGGGCGATGGCGGTGCTGCGGCCGCTGAAACTGATCATCGAGAACTATCCTGAGGGGCAGGTGGAGGAGTTCGAGGCGATGAACAATCCCGAGGATCCCTCCATGGGAACCCGGAGGGTCCCCTTTTCTAGGGAGCTCTACATCGAGCAGGATGACTTTCGGGAGGATCCCCCGAAGAAGTATTTCCGCCTCGCGCCGGGGCAGGAGGTGCGCCTCCGCGCCGCCTATCTCGTGAGGTGCACCGATGTGGTTAAGGATTCCTCCGGCAGCGTGATCGAGGTGCGATGCACCTATGACCCCGATTCCAGGGGCGGTACCCCGGCCGACGGCAGGAAGGTGAGGGGGACCATACACTGGGTCTCTGCCACCCACGCACTGGGGGCCGAGGTGCGGCTCTACGACCGGCTCTTCACCGTGGAGAACCCGGACGGCGAGGAGGGGAGCGACTACCGGAAGTTCCTGAACCCGGCGTCCCTGGAGGTGGTCAAAAATTGCTATGTGGAGCCGGGGCTGGGGAATGCGGAAACCGGGGTGACCTTCCAGTTCGAGCGCCTGGGCTACTTCTGCCCGGACAGTGGTGACTTCACCGCGGAGCACCCGGTGTTTAACAGGGCGGTGACCCTCAGGGATTCCTGGTCGAGGATCGAGAAGGCGGGCGAGTAGGGGGCTACCGGTAATCGTACAGGTTCGTCGAGGGGACGCCGGAGACGATCTCGGCGGTGTCCCGTTCGATCCTGTTCACCAGCTTCTGTATCCTCTCCACCACCTCCTCGGTGAAGAGGATCTTGTCGCAGCGGGTGCATTTATAGGCGGGGATGTTGTCCAATATGAAGGAAAAGTTGTCCCTGCTTACGCTGTATGAGCTCTTCCCCTCGATCAGTGCGCCGCCGCATGTGCATTCCATCGGTCCACCCCTCACATCGATCACCCCATTTCTTCCAGCCTCCGGGAAGTCCTGTCAAGTGATATATTCGGGGAAGGGCACTTTTTAATTGACAGGACTCTTCGGGAGGGGGGATACTGAGCCCGCGGACCACTGACAGGAGAAAAACCATGAACGACAATATACGCAAGGCAGCGGACGTCATCCGCAGGTCGCAGCACATGATATCCCTCACCGGCGCCGGTATCTCCACGGAGAGCGGCATCCCGGATTTCAGGAGCACCGGCGGGCTCTGGGAAAAATACGATCCCTCGATATACGCCTCCATCGAGACCTTTCATCATAATCCGGAAAAGGTATGGCAGATGATCTTCGACATGCTCGAGCTGACCTCCGGCGCAGTGCCGAATCCGGGGCACAGGGCCCTGGCAAGACTCGAGGCCATGGGCCTCCTGAAGGCCATCATCACCCAGAACATCGACAACCTCCATCAGGAGGCGGGGAGCGAGAGGGTCATCGAGTACCATGGCAACGCCAGCAGGCTTGAGTGCCTCGCCTGCGGCAGGGAGTACGAGGTGGCCGGTTTCCCGGTACAGGAGAAGGTGCCCCCGCGGTGCGGCGACTGCGGGAAGATACTGAAGCCGTCGGTGGTATTCTTCGGCGAGATGATCCCTCACGAGGCGTTGTCTCGCTCGCAGCTCCTGGCCGAACAGGCCGACGTGGTGATGGTGGTGGGGACCTCTGCCGTGGTGTACCCGGCGGCCGGTATTCCCATTGTCGCCAAGAGGAACGGCGCCGCCATCATCGAGTTCAACGTATCCGAAACCGATTTCACCAGGTCCATCACGGACATCTTCATCCAGGGCAAGGCCGGCGAGACGCTTCCGGTCCTGCTGGATCAACTGGCGGAGTAGGAGCGTCAGGTGAAGCGGATCCGCGTACTCCCCGACAGCGTCAAGAACAAGATCGCCGCGGGAGAGGTCATCGAGGGACCCTTCTCCGTGGTGAAGGAGCTGCTGGAAAACGCCCTTGACGCCGGTGCCTCGAGGATCGAGGTGAAGGTCGAGGAGGCGGGACTCAGGCGCATCCTGGTGCGGGACGACGGAGAGGGGATCCCTGCGAAGGACCTCCCCCTTGCCGTGGTAGAGCATGCCACGAGCAAGATCGACCGGATCGAGGACATCGAGCGGATCGGCAGCTACGGGTTCCGCGGCGAGGCCCTCTCCAGCATGGCGGCGGTCTCCGAGCTCACCATCCTCTCTCGGACTAGGGGGGAGGAGACCGGCGCCAGGCTGGAGTGGCGCGGCGGGGAGGCGTCGGTGCAGGGGTACGCCGGGCCCGCCGGTACCACCGTGATCGTGGAGAATCTCTTCTACAACATCCCGGCGAGGAAGAAGTTTCTGAAGAGCAGGAGCACCGAGGCGCGGTACCTTCGCGAGGCCTTCCTCCGGGCCGCTCTGCCGCACCAGGACGTGGAGTTCTCGTTGGAGACGGACGGGAGGCGCGCCGTCACCCTTGTGCCCTCGGACTCGATGGATGAGCGCATTGCCGCAATCTACGGCACCGAGGCCGCCGAATCGCTCTTCAGAGAGGAGCTGCAGGATCTTAAGGTGAAGCTCACCGGCTACCTCTCCATGCCCCATTACATGAAATCCTCCCGCTCCATGCAGCTCCTCTACGTGAACCGGCGGCCCGTGGAGTACCGCTATCTGGGTATGCTCCTCTCCCGGGCCTACGAGGCGGTGTCCCGGAAGGGGGAGCACCCGGCGGCCCTGATATTCATAGAGATAGATCCGTCACTGGTGGATGTGAACATACACCCCGCGAAGCGGGAGGTGAAGTTTTTCGACCAGCGATATCTCGATGGCCTGATCTTTTCCCTGGCGAGGAAGGGGCTTTCGGGCCCCCAGCGGATGCCGGGCGGCCTGCTGCGGGCCGACGGGGAGGTGCGCAGGGCGATGGAGGTGCCGGTACCGGATGCCGTCGGGGCGGGGGACCGGGAGGCGGCGCTCTTTCACGGCGGCGGAGGATTCTCCGCCGCGCACGGGGGAGCCCCGGCGGGCACAGTGCGATCCCTCGTCAGGGAATCAGCGGAGATCCTGGCCTCCGGCGGCGAACGGTCCTTCACACTCATGGGCGTCGCCTTCGGCACCTACTGCGTCGTCGAGGCCGGCGAGGCCCTCCATGTCATCGACATACACGCGGCGCACGAGCGGGTCATCTACGACTCGCTGATGCGGCGGAGCCAGGGGCGCGAGGTGCAGGAGCTGCTCTTCCCGAAGGTGGTGCAGCTTTCCGCCGTCGACCACGCCATCGTGATGGACAATCTGGAGGGACTCGAGTCGATGGGCTTCCGCATCGAGGATTTCTCCGATGGCGCGGTGGTGATCAGGGGGGTGCCCATGATCACCGGCGCCGCGGTGCCGGAAAAGATGCTGGAGGAGTTCATCAGCGCGGTGAAGGAGGAACGCCCCTCCGGTTCGGCGGAGAGCCTGATCGCCGCCTCGGTGGCGTGCCATTCGGCCTGGCGCGCCGGCGATTTGATTCCGTCGGGTGAGCTGGCGGCGCTGGTGGAGTCCTCACTTGAGGAGGGGAGGGAGAAGCGGTGTCCTCACGGGCGGCCATATCTTTACACCGTCCATAAAAACGATCTTGAGAGGATGTTCAAACGGCAATGAAAAAGAAAATAATTCTTGGTATCACCTCATCCATCGCCGCCTACAGGGCTTGCGACCTGGTGCGGCTCTTCGTGAAGGACGGCCATTCGGTCTTCCCCGTTCTGACGATGCACGCGGAGCACCTGGTGTCCCCCCTGGCGCTGGAGACCCTTTCGGGGAATCCGGTCTTCTCTGACATGTATACGGGGGATCGCCGCGGCATGGGGCACATCGATCTCAAACGGGACGCCTCGCTCCTCCTGGTGGCCCCCGCCACGGCGAACATCATCGGCAAGTTCGCATGCGGGATCGCCGACGACCTTCTGAGCACCACCTACCTCTCGGTGACCTGCCCGGTGCTGATCGCCCCGGCCATGAATCCGAACATGTACGCACACCCGGCGGTGCGGGAGAATATCGCCCGCCTCAAGTCCTGGGGCGTGCGATTCATAGAGCCGGAGGAGGGTGAGGTGGCCTGCGGCGACTGGGGAGCCGGCAAACTCGCCGACAACGAGACCATCTACAGGGCTGCCGTCGATGTCATTGCGAGATAGGAAGATCGTGGTAACGGGCGGCCCCACCAGAGAGTGGATAGACCCGGTGCGGTACATCTCGAATCCCTCCTCGGGGAAGATGGGTGCGGCCCTGGCGGACGCCGCTGCCCCACTGGCCAGGGAGACCGTCTTTATCCACGGACCGGTCTCCCCGGTTCTTGTGCAGGGGAAGCCCTACCGGTGCGTTTCGGTCTCCACCACCAGGGACATGCTGGATGCGGTCCTCGGGGAGATGGAAGACCAGGCGGTGCTCATCATGGCGGCGGCGCCGGCCGACTACAGGCCCGCAGAGACGCTTACGGAGAAGATGAAAAAGGGTGGCGATGAGATCACCCTGCATCTGGTGAAGAATCCTGACATCCTCATGGAGGTGGCGGAGCGCAGGAAGGGGGGGGCGTGGAATGACCTCTTCGTGGCCGGCTTCGCCGCGGAGACCACGGACACCGAGTCCTATGCGATGGAGAAGCTGGTGAAGAAGAACCTGGACATGATATGCCTGAACGACGTTTCCGCCGCCGGGGCCGGCTTTGCCGGCGACACCAACATCATCACCATCTTCACCCGGGTGGGATCGCGAATCGAGCTGCCGGTGCAGGCCAAGGGGTCTGCCGCGGCGAGGATCATCGACTGTATCATGGAGGCGCTCTAGGGCCATGCGTATCCCGGTCTCTTGGATCGGGGTTATCGTGAGCGGGATCATCATTTTTTTTAAGGTAACCAGTGGACACGATCACTATCACGATCACTGAGACAGAGAGAAAACGCCTGATATTGTTGGCGGAAGATGTGATCAAGAGCGGACATTGGGGTAACGCTGTAGTTGAGATACCCGAAGAGTCTCGGCTCTTTGAGGTTTTCCAGCGGTCTGCCGGAACTATCGAGATGTCCGTTAGCCAGGTAGCTTTGCTGATGAACTGGTTAATGGAGGGAACCGGTTACGGTATGATTCTGTTGGGCGAAGATGTTTCGATTCTCCAGAAGATTGCATACAAACTCTATAGGTTTTATAATTACCGCAAGGAAGCATGTATTCGTGAACTTGAGAATGTATCTGAACTTATCAAGAAATCCGAGAATCTGCTGCCGGGTAAAGGCTTTAATCTTCCCCTGGAGCACTTGCGGGAGTTAGAGGATGTTGAAAGAAACGAAGCATACAGACGGCTCAGGCAGAGTATCGATTCATATGAAGCGAGAGAGGACGATGTTGGATCTGTAGAAGCGGAAAATGTGAGTGATAACGATGCATCGTTTCATAACGGGGCAGTGAAGGAAAGGTACGAAACGGGCATCAATCGCTCTCGCAATACTGGTGTAACCTTGGGGAAAGTGTATACCGAAGGTGAAGATTTAAATCCAGACAGCGATGGAATAGAAACATCCGGTAAGTCTTTTTTTTCTCGTATCTTTAGTACGAAAAAGAAAACAAAAAAAGCTCTCGATACAAATTCAATCGGGGAATCCATCAATGCAAAGGAGTTAGTCCAAAAAACCGAAAAAATTGCGAAAAGGATTGGTAAAAGGGGGAGATAGGACATATTATTACGCTTCATTGAAGTCAAGAGTAATAGAGATTTGTTTCAAGATGTGCCTTGCCAGATACATGCACGATGTTGTTGCTTTTCATTCCGCGAACCTGCGGGAATCCATCACACAGGAGGTCATAATATGAAGAAAGCACTTATTAGCCTTTCGGTCGCCCTGGGTGCGCTGGCGGTGATTCTCGTGGGCGTCTATTATCTCCTTCCCGGAGCGGTGCTCGGGGTTATGGTGAAGGCCATGAGATTGAATGCCGGTGTCGAATTGAAGACGGTCACCGTGGAGGGCATGACCTGGCCCTATCTCGAGGGCGGTACCGGGGACACGGTGCTCATAATCCACGGTTTCGGCGCGGAGAAGGACATGTGGGGAGAGCTCCTGCCGGCATTGACGAAGAAATACAGGGTGATAGCTCCAGACCTGCCGGGTTTCGGAGAGAATTCCAGGAACCCCTCTGCCGACTATAGTATACCGGCCCAGGCCGAACGGGTACACGCCTTCGCACAGAAAATCGGCCTGAAACGATTCAACCTGATCGGACATTCCATGGGAGGGGCCATATCCGCATATTACGCGTCCCTTTACCCCGAGACGGTCGGCGGGCTCGTGCTGATGAACTCCTTCGGCCTTCGGACGCCTTTGGTGAGCGACGGAGAGGTCCTTCTGAAGAAGGGGAAAAGGTTCCTGCTGTACCGAAACGAGTCCCAGTACGACAGGACAATGGGGATTGTGTTCCTGCATCCCCCCGCACTCCCGAGTCATTTCAAGCGGTATCTCGCGGCAATTGGTGCAAAAAACTTTCAAGTCCACAGTAGGATATTCGACTCGCTCTCCCGTGAGGGATTCGATTTTCTGAGAAGTCGGTTGCCGATGATAAAGGCGCGGACCCTCGTCCTGTGGGGCGAGAAGGACCGGGTCTTTGACGTGAGCTGCGCCGCGGAGTACTGCAAGGGGATCCGGTCGTGCAGGGCCGTCGTCGTCCCGGAGAGCGGGCACATGGTATTCATGGATACACCGGCAGAATCGATCGCGGCGGTGACCGCCTTTCTCGGAGAGGTGAAGTAATCGCCGCAGCGGCATAGCCCCTTTCTGCCGGTACCGGTTTTTGGGGAGGGTCAGAGCCGACCGATCCCCCTGGGCACCGATGACTGACCGGCAATGCCCTGTCATGGGGTCAGGGCCCCGGGGGGCAGTTTCCCGCGGATAACGATTGCCGCTCCAGAGAGCCTCAACGCGGGGATGCCCGACAACCCGATCATATCAGCAATGTCTGCCAGGGCTTTGTATTCAAAAAACTCTTTTTGAACACGTTTTGTCATACACATTATTTATTGTTGTACCTATTTTTGCGAAAAAAACTATTGACATGGATCATTTTATCACTATTTTGGAGTTACATCTATCTGTTAGAGAGAGGGGATAGACATATTATCCTAACCCTGTATATTGGAGTTTTTTAATGAGTGCGGAGAAATCCTCTATGATCACCACAATGGTCGAGCGTGGTGAACCGGTCAGTATCTCGTTCCATTATCCCTCCGGGACCACCTTAAAGTTCCTCAACTCTATCATCATAAAACTGCTTGAACGGGACAACAAGGTCTTCCTGCAGAACACTCTGATGACGGTGCTGCGCGAGATGATCGTGAACGCAGTGAAGGCGAATTCCAAGAGGGTGCTTTTCGAGAAGATGAAGCTCAACATCAACGATCGGAGGGACTACAATCGCGGCATGGAGGCGTTCAAGTCGTACATCGTCGAATGCGAGAACTCAGAGAAGGAGCTGAAGAACGCGAACCGGCGCGTGATCTTCGGCCTGAAGAAGATCGATCAGGGGATCAAGGTGATCATACAGAACACCTCCCGCATCCATCCCGAGGAGCTCGAGCGCATCAGGCAGAGGATTGAACGGGCCAAGAAGTACCAGGAATTCATGGAGATATACGAGGACATCAGCGACGACACCGAGGGGGAGGGGCTGGGGATTCTCCTGACCATGCTCTTCCTCAGGAACTCCGGTATCGGCGAGGAGTCCTTCCGGGTGGTATCGGACGGCGAACTCACCCAGTCTTCCTTCGTGATACCCCGCGTGCTGAAGCCTGTGGAGATCACGAACGAGATCAAGGATCGGATTCTGAGAGAGGTCGACGAACTCCCCACCTTCCCCGAGAACATACATCTGCTCATGAATCTGTGCAAGGACCCCGACGCGTCGATCAAGGAGATAGCGGACAGAATCATCCTCGACCCGTCGCTGTCGGCGTCGGTGCTCCGTCTCTCCAATTCTGCGGGTTTCATAACCGGCAAGAGGATCGAGTTCATCGACGAGGCCATCATGGTGATCGGCCTGAAGAACCTCTACGGCCTGCTGATCGCATCGAGCGCAAAGAAGATACTGGAGGAGCGCTATTCCTCGTTTAAATCGATATGGGATCACTGCAACAAGACCGCGGTGTACGCCAGGGTCATCGCCGCACGGCTCGGTCGCCGCGAGACCATGGAGCAGTCGGCGATCGCCGGGCTCCTGCACGATCTCGGGAAGATCGTGCTCCTCTCTATCAATGCCTCGCTCTCCGAATGGATCGCTGAGATGACGATCAATCGGAAGATACGGACCTCCACGGTGCTGGAGGAGACCGCCATCGGCATGTGCCATTCCACCATCGGCGAGCTCATCGCGAGGAAATGGAACCTGCCGGGGTATCTCGTCGACACCATACGATGGCATCACGCGCCACTCTCGGCAGGGGACGAATTCAAGGACATCGTCTTCTCCATCTACCTGGCCAACAAGCTCTGCGGCATCGAGGACAAGCGGTACGATTTCTTCTCGATCGAGGACAGGGTGCTGGATCACTTCAAAATCGAGGGGGAGATCGAATTCGCCAGGATTCACGACGAGTGCAAGGAGCGCTTCGCCATCACCTCTGCCGACTACTGACACCGCCGTCCCTCGGAGCGACACCGGCGTTACCGGGGCGGATCCCTATATATTCATGGGCAGATTCACCGAGACGCTGACTCTTGTCTCCGAACCCTCCGAGAGCGTTGAATAATCCCGTATGTTTCCGATCTTGACCGAGCCGTTGTGTTTTTTCACGATGGTCTCCACCAGGGTGAGACCGAGGCCGAAGTCCAGGGTCTGGTATTTGTCCTGGCTTGTCTTCGTGAGGCGGTAGAAGGGCTCGAAGACGATATTCTCGTATTCCATCGGTATTCCCGTTCTCCCCTCCTGGTCCTTGGCGGGGGTGTTGATGATGGTAAGATTCAGCAGGTCGTCTTCGATCCCGGTCATCACCACGATCCCGGTCTTCGGCTGGGAAAACTTGAAGGCGTTGAGGAACAGCTCCTGGAGCACCTTTTTAAAGTATACGGCGTTTATGCTGAAGGCCTTTTTATCGTGCCCCTGCTTCATGTCGCTGAGCATCATGTGATGCTCCTTTATCGTTGCCATCGCCTCCATCTCATGCACCGTTTCCAGAACCATGGCGTGGAATTGGGGATATGAGATTTCATTGAAATCGATCGCGTTTGAGTTGAGGATGTCGATTTCCTTGAAGGTGTCTATGGTCTTCTCGATCATCCGAAGATTGTCCTGGAAGTAATCGAAGATCTGGCCGTCCACGATATAGTTCTGACCCTCCTTCTTCGCACCGGAGGCCATGATCATGCCGATTGAGAGTACCGTTCCGAAGCCGATCCCCTGGCTGAAGCTTGTATGCATGCTGTGGAAAAGGGCCTGCCCGGTCTGTGATTTGATCTCCTTGCTGGTCAGCCTGCTTTCAAATCGGTACCATTCCAGCTGCTGTTCCAGCCTGAGAACCTTTTCCCGTTCCATGATCGCCTTCATTCTCTGGAGCTCGGCGATCTCGAAGGATCGATGTACCTTGATTACCAGGTCCACCAGGTCAAGGGGCTTGATGAGATAGTCGTGTACACCGATCTTCATGAGATTGATGATGACGTCCGGCTCTGCATGCACCGTTTCAACGAAAATCACCGGGTGCACGGTCGATTCGTTGAGGTGCTCGATGAGCTCCCTGCCGTCCATGACCGGCATCTCCAGGTCGGTGATGACCACCGGGTATGGATTCTTCCTGAACAGCTCAAGGGCCTCCTTGCCGTTGACCGCAAGGGTCACCGAGTAGCCTTCACCCACAAGAAGCTCCTTCAGCATCTTGCCGGAATTCGGATCATCTTCAGCTACTAGAATTCGTTTTTCCAATGCATCCTCCCCATCGCTCGGATTGTGTTACTCGATTATCGGCAGTGTTACCGTGAACTCGCTTCCGCTCCCCTCGATACTGTGCACTATAATCGAACCCCCGTGAAAATCAATGATCTTTTTTGTTATTGCGAGCCCCAGCCCGGCCCCTTGGTTCTTCACCGCCTCGTCGACGGAGACCTGCTCGAAGGGCTCGAATATCCGATCCCAGTGCTCCCGGGGGATTCCCGGCCCCTGGTCCCATACGGTAATCTCGGCGGACTTCTCCTTTTTCGACGCGATGATGCCGATCGACGTACCCTCGCCGGTGAATTTGATCGCGTTGGAAAAGAGGTTCGAGACCACCTGCCTGAGGCGGGTGGCATCGCCTCTGACCAAGCCGAGGTTCCGGTCGATGGAGGACTCCACCACCAGCCGTTTCTCCACCGCCAGCGGCATTATCGCGGCGACGGACCTGGTGAGCAGCTTGCTCAGGTCGATGCTTGCGCGCTCCATCTTCATGGTGCCTGCATGGATCTTTGATATGTCCAGCAGCTCCTGTATGATGTCCAGCAGGTGATGGCCGCTCTCGTCGATGCTCCTGATGTATTCCATCTGCTTGCTGTTGATCGCCCCGATCCGCTGCATCTCCAGCAGCCTGCAGTATCCCAGTATGCTGTTAAGCGGGGTCTTCAACTCGTGGCTTATATTGGCTATGAAGGCGCTCTTCGCGTGATTTGCGGCCTTCGCGGCGTTCATCGCCTCGATGATCTGGCGCTGTATCTCCTTGATCTCAGTCACATCCGTTACCACCCCCCTGAAACCGGAGGGTATTCCCGATTCGTAGATGATAGAGTTGCTTATGAGCACGTGAACCATGGACCCGTCGCTGCGGATCAGCTCGTACTCCACCGGATTGATCCTTCCCATGGTGAGAAGATCCTGGGTGTCCAGGGTCAGACGCCGGTAGTCGTCCGTCGAGAAGAAGGCCGAGATGTGAATGCCCCGGTCGAATTCCTCCCGGGAGTATCCGGTCAATTCGATCGCATGGTCGTTCACATACAGTATGTTCCCCTTCCTGTCCGTCTCGTAGATGATCGCCGGCAGGAGGTCCGCCAGGTCCCGGAACCGTTTTTCGCTCGCCCTGAGCAGTTCCTCAGCGTTCTTTTCCATTGTGATATCGATGATTACGCCCCTGATGCCGGTGACGGCGCCGGTCTCGTCGAGGATGGGAGACGAATGGGCGACGATGGGAAAGCGGGCTCCGTCCTTTTTGATGGCGGTGTACTCCGAGGTTATGAACCGTTCGCCAGCCATGGCCCTCTTGAAATTGTCCCACAGCCGTTCGTGTTCTTCCGGGGCGATTATCCTGTCGATCCTCAGCCCCGCATCGATGTCCTGCAGGGAGTAGCCGGTTAACTCGCTGCCGATGCGGTTGGTGTATCTGATGATCCCCTCGGTGTCCGTTTCGTAGACGATGTCCGGGAGCTGGTTCACCAGGTCCCGGAACCGCTTCTCGCTTTTCTGCCGCATCCGCTCCGCGCGCCTGATCTCGGTCAGGTCGACCACCACGCCCCGCATCCCCCGGTTCCTGCCGTCGAGATAAAAAATGGAAACCTGGACGAGCACGGGATACCGCGTGCCGTCCTTCTTGATCGCGATGTATTCCCGCCAGGTCACCGTCCCCTTGGTGATCAAAGAGCCGATATTCATGAACAGCTTTTCGTGGTCCTCCGGCGCGACAAAGTCCTGCGGATGGAGCCCCGAGTAGATGTCCTCCCTCGTAAAGCCGGTGATCTCGAGCCCGGCCCTGTTTATGTAGTTGATTCTTCCCCCGGCGTTCCCCTCGAAGACGATTACCGGCAGCATGTCGGTCATCTCGCGGAATCTGGACTCGCTCTCCTTGAGCAGCTCCTCGGTTTTTTTCCTGAACTGGATCTCGTATTCAAGCTTTCCTATCGTTTCGGTGAGGCGCGCGGTGCGGTCCTTGACCTGTGCCTCCAGGTTCTCGTGGTATTCCTCCAGCACCTCAATCATCCGCTTGTCTTCGTCGATGTCGCGGATAATCGCCAGGACGCTCTCTTTCGACTGTCCCTCGATCGTGCTCAGCTTGATTTCGGTATAGAACCTGCCGCGGGCCGGGGTCGACATGACCAGCTCGAATGACTGGGGGCGGCCGCGCAGCGTTTCGGCGATACAGGCCCCTATAAGGTCCTTGGCGAGCACCCCACCCGGCTGTGCCGCCGAGGAGAAGGAATCCAGCGTGGTGCCGATAACCTCCTTCCGCGAGAGCCCCAGCGTCGTATAGGTCATCTCGTTGCAGGTTCTGATCTTGCCGTCTTGAAGGATCAGCATTGCGTCGTTGGCCGACTGAAACACCGAGAGGAAAGAGCTGGTGATGTCGGAAAGGGCCTTGTGCATGACCGATATCTGCATCATTTCATCGGCGTAGGACATTGCCATGATGGAGACGATTCCCAGATAGGCGTATTCCGTGAGATACACGAAGTGGTACAGGTCTATGCCCACCATGAAGTCATTGAGCATCATGAGAAACCCGATACCCAGGGCGATCAGCAGAGGTCCCGCCTTTCGCCGGTCACCGGTTTTATACATGAGGAAGGAGCGGTAGATAAGGTAGATGTATGTGGCAAAGGAAAACAGGAGCTGCAGGACGCCCAACGACCCGTATGCCGATTTTACTATCCGGAATCGGATCCCCCCGGGAAGATCGACGGTTTTTATCACCTCCTCGCCGGTCAGCCATTGCAGCCCGTTGATGTCGAGTATGCCGAGCACTATACAAATCCCGAAGAGAAACGAGAGGGCGTAGAATGTTTTCAGCCGGATAAGGACTGAGTGCTCGCGCAGGAACCACAGGAATGTCGGCATGATGACGGCGATGCAGATGAATTTCATTCGTTGTATCAGGATGGCCGCGTCGATAGCATCGGTATTGTACGATAGGCCCGACAGAATGCCGTAGGCACCCATTATCAGACAGGTTATTGAGAAGAAGATGAAATCCCTGCGGTCCCGTCTTCGTATGTATATGATGAAATAGAATATTCCGGTGGCAATGGTTACGCCGGCCAGGAGTATCGGGGGTAGGGCCTGTAGCTTCATAGATGAATACACCGAACTCTCCCGGGGAGTCTACCATCCTTGATAAATAATTCAACAATAATATACAGAAATTGATGAACATTTCCTGTCCGCATTCCCGTAGAAAATTGAGCGCGGTGTTGCTGGTACATTGTAATTTTTGTATATTAATATTTAATGAATTTATAGAATATTGATGGCCAGGGATCATTACAAAACACTGGGTGTTTCGCGAGATGCCACTGATGCTGCCATAAAGGAAGCCTACCGGAGGTGTGTTAAGAGGCATCATCCCGACCTGCACTGCGATCATGCCTGTCAGGAGCGGATACGGGAGATCAACGAGGCCTATGAGGTGCTGGGCAACAGCGAGCGGCGGGACCAATATGACATATATTTAAGCGCCCATGAGCGGCGTGCCGCCTCCTCCCGGGATTTCGGGAAATCGGAGCGATATCGAGCTTATTCCGGGTGGGGGGGCGATGTCGGGGGGTGGAGCCGTGACGGTGCCGCCCGGGGCATCACTGATCCGTGGGATTGCTTCGAGATGCCCTATGAGCTGTTGGTCTATCTTTCACGCCGGGAGGCTGGAGAGGGTGTCCGCGCCACCATCGCAGTGACATATCCCCTGCGATGCACCCAGTGTGGCGGTACCGGGACCTGGTACGGCATCATACCCTGCTCATCCTGTCTGGGGCAGGGTTTTAGTGAGAATACTGTCCCGGTCCGTGTGGAAGTCCCTCCCGGTACGGAGCATGGCGATATCATTAGGGCCAGGGGTGGTTTCTACGGGGATATGATGTTTCACTGCAGGATTATCATCGAATAGATTCGCCTTTCCGAAAAAAAGCACAATAACAGAAAAAAACTAGCACAGAACTTGACGTTCCAATGGAGAAGCAGTATATTGTTATTACAAGTTGTTAGCACTCATTAAAGATGAGTGCTAACAACTGGCTTGATTAAAGGAGGTTTGTCATGAAATGGGGTTTAGTCAGGAGAGCTGATGATTACAACAGGGTAGTTGATCCTTTCCGCTGGGATATCGACAGGTTCTTTGATGACTTCTTCTCCTCAAAACCTTTGAGCACCGGGGAATGGAATCCCAGGGTTGATGTAGCTGAAGACGAAAAATCGATTCAAGTTACCGCCGAGATTCCGGGATTGACCGAGAACGATATCAAGGTGACCATAGAGAAGAATGTCCTTACGATATCCGGTGAAAAAAAGGAAGAGAAAGAAGAGAAGGACGAAAAGAAGAACACCGTCTTATCCGAGCGGCGGTACGGGTCCTTTTGCAGGTCCATGGCCCTGCCAGAGGGGATTAAGGCGGATGCGGTCAGCGCCGAGTTTAAGAACGGCGTGCTTAAGATAGCGTTGCCCAAGGAAGAGGCCGCACAGCCGAAGAGAATCGAGGTGAAGGTTCACTGAGTCCACGAATACCCGGTTTTCATTTGCACGGGGAAGGTCGCTTCGGCGGCCTTTCCCGTTTTACATATATGGCCTTATTAATCCTGAATATCTGAGCGGTATTGCCAGGGACATTTCCCACCGGCCCGCACACCGATGCCGGATCGTTAAGGCTTATACTCCGTCACGGGCAGTCGCAATGCACCCCGCTGCCGGTACCGGGGAGTGCCGATATTTCTGATTGACATAATGATTCGTTTAAATGTTTAATGATATGATACGGCGGGCATGGTGTGATTGCCATTGACCGACCGCACAAATATACATACAGAGTGAGTCTTGAGATGATGAATACCATCTACCGCCTGAAAAGGCGAGCGGCAGAATTCCTCATTGCGCTGGGGAACCGTCGGCATCCCTTTCACCTGTCCGAGGCGGAAAACCACCGCCTCCCCCAGGGAGCACCGGACCACTACAACGACAGCTATTATTTTACCGGCCACAATGAGCGGGGGAACTCCATCATCCTTCGCCTCGGCTTCCGTGGTGACGGAGAGAGCGAGGCCTGGTGCGCACTCCATTTCGAGGGTAAAAAGTACAACCTTGAGGGGGAAGGATGCAGGATGCCGGGGGATCGAAGCATTGGTGAACTGGCGGTGAAATGCCGTGAACCCGGCTCGAGATGGTCGCTCTCCTTTGAAGGTGGCCTCAGGTCAGACGGATCCAGGGTGGTGGTATCCCTCGACGCAGAATTCTCTTCACCGTTCCCGGTGTTCCACTTCAACACGGATATGCCCCCGAGCACCATGGCCTCCGCCATGGCGGCGGAGCGCTGGACCGGCCGGTGGTTCAGGCAGCTTTCCGGCTGGCACCAGACACATTATGAACAGTGCGGTGAAATACGGGGGCGCCTCCTCATCGGCAAGAAAACTCATACCCTGGCGATGCGTGCCATACGGGACCACTCCTACGGGCCCAGAAGATGGAGCGACATGAACAGACACGTGTGGCTCGCCATAACCCTGGATGACGGCAGGTTCGTCAACTACAGCCTGGTCTCCTATCCGATATTGAGGCACATCAGGGCCGGTTTCCTGCAGGATGGGAACCGTTTTGTTCCCGTTACGGGTGGCTCTTCCCTGGATGACCTGAACCGGGGCGGGGAGCCGCCGGCGGAATTCGGTTTCCAGATCCAACTGGCGGACGGCTCCTTCGCCGAGGCGACGTGTCGCAACAGGGCGGCGTTCAGCTGGCTCATGGGGGGGAGTTACCGGGTTACCGAGGCGATAGCACACTTTTCCCTCGCCGGGGTGCCCGGTTGCGGAATCTGCGAGTTCGGGTACCGCATCGGGGAGGGGATATGATGAACACCGGTATATCCTCTCCGCGCTGCGTCACTCTGGGAGATGACGATGCCCTGAATGCCGGGGGCAAGGCGGCGGGGCTCACCAGGCTGATCAATGCCGGCCTCAGGGTACCCGAGGGATTCGTCGTGATGGGAGCGGACCCCGGGGCGCTCCCGCCGGAGCTCCCGGAGCGGTACCGCGCCATGGGGGGAGGGGCGGTGGCGGTCCGCTCCTCCGCCACGGGGGAGGACGGGGCCGATTTTTCACATGCAGGGCAGTACGAGACGTTTCTCGACATCACCGGCATCGATTCGCTTGCCGATGCGGTGACCCGCTGCATGAATTCGCTCCAGGGTGAGCGTTCACGCGGATACCGTTCCCTCTTCGACGGCGGATTTCCGGAGAGCATGTCCGTGGTGGTGCAGCGGCTCGTACGGGCCTCCAGGTCGGGGGTCCTGTTCACCGCGGATCCGCTGGGGGGCAGTGGCGATCTCATCACCATCAACGCCGTGAGAGGGCTCGGAGAGGCCCTGGTGAGCGGTACCGCCAGATCTGATCAGTATCTCTATACCCCCGACGGGACACTGCAGCAGGAGATTCTTCAGGGCGATCTGCCGGTCCTGGAGGCCGGTGAGTGCAGGCTGCTCGTTGAGGAGGCCCTGGCGGCCGAAAGGCACTTCGGCCATCCCCTGGACATGGAGTGGGCCTTTGACGGGGAGGGGGTGCTCTACTGGCTTCAGGCGAGGCCCATCACCACGGCCGATGAGGCCGGAATTGACGAGCTTGATACGCCGGTACCCTCAGATGATACGGTCTTCACCCGCTGCAATATCGGCGAGATGCTCCCCGGTGCCGTGACGCCCCTATCCATATCGATCTTCGCCGAGGCGATCGATTTCGGCATGCGGGACATGTACCGCTACGCCGGGGCGATCACAAAGAGGGAGAGCGACAGGTTCATCTGCAGCTACAGCAACCATCTCTTCATGAACTTTTCGCTGATGCACACCATAACCGGCTGCGTCTGGGGTTCCTCGAGGGACGCCCTCAATCTGAGCATTCTGGGAAGGGCCAAGGGGGAGGCCATCGAGGTGCCCCGGAAACCGCTTCCGGTGAGGCTCCTGAACAGCATCAAGTATTTCCATTACGTGAGCCGGTGGAAGGGGCGCATCAGGGAGTTGGAGAGGACGGCCGTTGGCTTTCGCATCGACGTCGACCGCGACGATCCCGCCGCGATCTACCGTGATATCCACAGCAACATTCCGCTCCTCTTCCGGCAGTACATCAACCACTACATCACATCGGCCTACTCCGGTGTGATGAACGGTATCCTGATGGCGGTACTGGCAGAAGGCGGCAAGCCAGTGCTGGAGCATCACGAGAGGGCCGCCTCGCTTCTGGTAAACATCGAGGGGATCGAGAGCGCCGATGTGGTGACCTCCATGAAGCGCATGGCCTCCGTCATCGCCGGGTACGGAGCGGCGGCGGCACGCTTTGCCTCCATGGAGCCGGCTCTGGCGCTGCGGTGGATCTCGGAGAGCGGGCAGGAGGCGGTGGGATTCGACAAATTCCTGAAACGCCACGGGCACCGCTGCATCCGTGAAGCGGAGCTCCGCGAACGGGAGTGGGCCGACGACCCCGAGGGTCTCGTGGAAACGATCCAGTCCATGGTCCGTGCAAAGCTGGCGGGGACAGGATCTGTCGGAGATGACGGCAGGGAAAATGGCGGTGATGCCCCGCTGCCGGAGTCGCGGGCCTTCCGCTGGGCGCTGAAGAAGGCACGCAGCGGGGTGGGTGCCAGGGAGTATTCGAAGGCCCTGGTGATCCGTGTGCAGCACCAGATCAAGATCGCCTACCGGCGGATGGGAACCCTCCTGGCGGAGCGGGGAGCGATTCCCGACGGTGACCTGGTCTACTTCTTCACCCACCAGGAGCTGGGACGATTGCTGCAGGGGGAACGGCCGCTGGTGAAGAGGGCGATGAAACGCCGCAGGCTTCTGCCGGAGCAGATGGCCCTCTACTTCCCCGACATCTGCCGCGGCAGGCCGGTTCCGGTGACGCCGGGGAGCGGTGTCGAGGGGGACGGGACGGTCTTCCGGGGAATCCCGGTGAGCCGCGGCATGGCGGAGGGGAGCGCCAGGGTCGTTCTGACGCAAGAGGACGCCCGATCGCTTCAGCCTGGCGAAATCATGGTGGCACGGTTCACCGACATCGGTTGGACCCCCTTCTACGGCATGGCGGCCGGGCTGGTCACCGAGATCGGGAGCGCCCTCTCCCACGGGGCCGTGGTGGCCAGGGAGTACGGGCTTCCCATGGTGGTGAATGTTGCCGGTGCCACCGCCCGCATCGTCACCGGCGAGAGGTTACGACTGAACGCCTACGAGGGGACGCTGGTCAAGCTCTGAGCCGACCCCGTCCAGGGATGACGGGCGCGCCTCTGCGAGATGAGGTGATCGGGAGAGTCATTTTACCGCCAGGTGTATGGCCGCCGCCCCGAAGAACAGCCTCCTGAAGGAGACGGTCTGGAATCCCGCCTCCAGGAGCATGATCCGGAGCTCCTCCGGGGTGTGGAAGTGGGCCGCCGAATAGGCGAGGTATCGGTAGGCGCCGCGGTCACCCGAGAGAAGCCCCCCGAGGAATCCCACGGTGAAGGCCAGGTATCGCCGGAAGAAAAAGCGGATCAGGCGGTTTGCCGGCTGGCTGCTCTCCACGATCACCAGCCTTCCGCCCGGTTTGAGCACCCTCAGTATCTCCCGGATGGCCGGGTCCCTTCTGCTGTTCCTGAAGGTGAGGTTCCTGAAGGCGAAGGCGATGGCCACTGCGCCGAAGGTCTCATCGGGGAAGGGGAGGGATGCGGCGTCACCCGTGACGAAGCGTATGGGGCCGGTTTTTTTCAGTGAGGATTTTTTCACCGCCACCTCGAGCATGGCGCCGCTGAAGTCGAGCCCGGTGACTGACAGATCGTATCCTGCGGTTACCGCGAGCAGTATCGCCAGGTCCCCGGTGCCGCAGCACAGGTCCATAACTGAGGCGGGCCTCTTTTCGAGACAGATCCGGGCGGCCCGGCGGCGCCACCACTGGTCCATGCCGAGGGTCATGAGCCGGTTCATGGCATCGTAGGAGGCCGGTATTGCATCGAAGATTTCTTTAAGCGGGTATTTCGCCTTCACGTCAATGACCTGTTCGGGAGAACAACCGCTCCCTTTCGTCAATGGAGGCGGGCGATTCATTCCGGCAGCGTCCGTTGCGCCGGCGGGACTCTGAATCCCCGGGACCTGATCTCTGCTGCATATGAGGATCCTTCCCTCTCCTTTTTATCCTTGGTATCATAACCGGAGACGATACTCCGCTGTCAAGGAATTCGCGTCACCGCAGGAGACATCCGACCGAATTCCGTATTCATAGATTCCCCCTGCGCGGCGATTCGGCGGGCGATTCTGTAGCCGAAAACATAGAGCGGCCCGGCGATCCCGTAGAAAACCCACAGCGGCACGAGTCTCTCAACGGGAAAGGCGGCCGCCGCCGCTGCGGCGATGGAAGCGGCAATGAGGCCGACCAGCACCGGCACAAGGGTCAACAGAATGACCCCGCGCCGCTCCACCGGTTTCCTGTCCGCCCACAGAAGCAGTGCGGTCCATCCCGCCATGAGAGAGGCGCCGACCCTTCCAATATAGAGAAAATCGTTGCCTACCGACGCCGGGTTGATACCGAACATCGCCCCGGCCACCTCCGGGAAGAGGAGCGGCAGGACCGCGATGGCGTCAACGATCGCACCAAACCAGTAGCAAGTCCGTAAAAAGGTGATCTCTCTTTTCATCTGTATATCCTCCAATTTTTGTTATTCAATCGCACGCTAGCCTTGCGTACTCTCCTTATGGAGCGACAGCTCGTGACCTACTCCCAACGATGGGATGAGTGGTGGCCGGTGTTTGGGCTTGTATGTATCTTCTTTAAAATTGTATCACCGGTGAAACATACTGATTCGTGGGGGTCAGAGCCCCAATATACCGAGTTCTGTATTTAGATACTAAATACTGAATCAAAAAAAATTCACTCCAGCTCATCAACAAGGCCCTCCATATCCGCCAGATATTTCATCACCGCATCCCTTTCCACCTGTGAATAACCCTGCAATCGGGCGATGATGTCCTTCTGCTGGGAATCCCGTGATGCGCGGTATTTCCCGTAGCTCGTCTTTCCTGCGGCGGTGAATTGCACCGTGAGCCGGTTTTTATCATAACGGTCCTTGACCGTGGTGATTATCCCCTTTTTTACGAGCCTCTGAAGGGTCTGCGATACCGCCCCCTTGGTCACGCCGAGAATCTCCGCCATATCGGTGGCGCTGAGACCGGGATCGAGATGGACCACGTCCAGCAGGTGCAACTCCGAAGGATAGAGGGGTGATCCGTCGGTGATCATGAAAGGGCGCTCCTGCAGGAAGAGGAATTTGTTGATGATACGCATCTGTCGTTGCAAGATAGATGAGAGGCTTTCGTCCATGTCGTCAAACCAACGATATAATGATTAGAGTATAGCATCTAAATACAGAAATGTCAAGTACTGAGGGAGGATTTTTCTGTTTTCCAGGCTCATCTGTATCTCTGCCAGGCTCTGACCCCACGCAATTTTACAGTACCCCTGGCAAACCGGGAAAATTCAAACCAGAAATGGAACATAAAGAGTGCACTCCTTGACCCTTGGAGGATTTTGCACATTTTTTAAACCCTGGTGAAACATGACATACCGGTGTCATGGTTTTCTGGTATATTTCATGTAAAGACTGGAAGCCTTGGTCTGGAAAGGTATGTTCTATCGGGAAAGGGCCTTGCTCCCGGCAGAAGCCTCAATATGAGGTTTGCTTCGTTACAATATTTTTTACAGAATCGGAGGATTGTGCAATGAGTAGAGGATTGAAGATCGTCATTATTATCGCCATCGTCATCGGGACCCTCGTCGCCGGTGTGGCGGGGTATCTCTGCTACCTGGGAGTCTTTTCGTCTCCCCAGGTATCGGTGAGTTTTACCGGTCCCTATACCTTTGCCTACGAGGAGTTCGTCGGCGACTACAAGGAGAGCGGTCCGGTCTTCGACAGGGTCTACAGGGCGCTCGCAACCGCGGGATTCAATACCACAAGGGGTATCGGGGTGTATTTCGACAACCCGGCGGAGGTGCCGGCGGACAAGCTGCGAAGCCACTGCGGGGTGCTCATCGACAGGGGTGATGCGGCCAGGATTAACCTTCTGGAGAAACAGTTCAAGATCGGCAGGATCGGTCTGCAGAGGAGCATGGTGGCGGAGTTCCCCATCAAGGGAACCCTGTCGTACATGATCGGCCCCATGCGGGCCTACCCTGCGCTGGCGGACTACGCCAAGGGGAAGGGCTACGGGATTCATGTCAGCTACGAGGTCTATGACGAGAACAGCAAGACGATCTACTATATCGTCCCCATAGCGGATGGTGCGGGCGAGCAGCACTGAGACTCGGCTCTGCCGCCGCGCTCCGCCTCTCCCGGGGTGAGCGCGGCGGTATTTGCAGTCAGACGGTCCATCGTCACCTCGCCTATTTTTCCATGGGCCCGTATTAATTTCTTGAAGAAAAAGGCCGAATTCCGCACTATCGCCACTCTATGAGATACTTCAGGATCAACCTGTACCTTCTGGCCGCCTTCACCGTCTGCCTGGCGCTCCTGTTGCCGTCGTGCAAGGAAGAGCATTTTCCCGAACCGGCACAGGTCTTCTCACGATGGTCATCGGCGCTGAAAAACCTCAATTACGGTGAGTACCGGCAATGCGAGGCCTTTCCGAAGGAGGAGGGTGTCTTCCGTGACATGTACCGCTTTACCTATTATACCGACTGTGCGGTCCGGGAGTTCGAGGACCTGGACAGGGATGACGTGAAGAAGAACAGCAAGGGGGAGCGGTACCTCCAGAGAAGGGTATGGTTTGAGTGCGCCGAGGTCCGCCGTGAGACAGGGCGTCAGACGCAGATTCTCCGCGGCGAGGTATCATTCATTAAATATCTGAGCGGCGACAGGACCGGTGACGGCTGGTTGATGTGGAACAGGTCCCTGTACCGCATGGAACCGTAGGACCGGACAATGAGACTCTACGAGCTCTTCATCGGCTTCAGGTACCTGAAATCCAAGAAAAACCAGGTGTCCATATCCTCAAACACCCTGCTCTCCATCTTCATCGTGTTCCTTGGCGTCTTCATCCTTATCGTGGTGAATTCGGTCATGAACGGCTTCCAGGCCGCCATCAAGGACAAGATACTGGACATCGATTCCCACGTCACCGTCTCCAAGACGTATAACGGCGGGACCGGCGCGGGGATACGTCACTATCAACGGCTGGCCAAGCAGATACTGGCGATCCCGGAGGTGCGGTCAGCGGATCCCATTATTCAGGGGCAGGGGATCATCCGCTTCCGCAGCTTCATCTCACCGGTGATGATCCGCGGCATCGGTACGATGCAGTCCTTCCCCAGCGATGTGCGGAAGTTCGTACGACAGGGGCCGAAGGACCCGGGGGGGAAGGCCGGGGTCTACATCGGCGAGGAGATGGCCAGGGACAACAACATCTTCCTGGGCGACCGGATCGAGCTGATCGTTCCCAAGGGACAACTGGCCGCCAGCACCGGCCTCGTCCCCGGCATCGGCACCTTTCAGGTGCTGGGCCTTTTCAAGACCGGGTATTACGATTTCGACACCAAGATGGTGGTGATGCCGCTGCCGCTGGCGCAAAACCTCTTCGAGATCGGTGATTCCGTATGGGGGATCGGCGTGAAGATCCACGATGTCTACCGCATGCGCGATGTCGCCTCGATGATCCGTTCCACCATCGGTTTCCACTACATGACCCTCACGGCAGAGGAGCGGAACCAGAACCTCTTCTACGCCCTGAGGCTGGAGAAGCTCATCATGACGATCATTCTGCTCCTGATCATCATATCGGCCGGGTTCACCATCATGGGTACGCTGGTGATGGTGGTAATGGAGAAACGGAAGGCCGTGGGGATACTGAAGTCCATGGGGGCGGGGCCCAATTCCATCATGGTGATCTTTGTCCTGGAGGGTTTCTTCATCGGTGTGATCGGTGCGCTGTCAGGTGCGGTGGTCGGGATGGCTACGGCCATCAACCTCGGCGGGATCATCCAGTGGATCGAGGACGTGGTGAACAGCGTCGCCGCCTATGTGTACGAGCTGTTCGATCTGGGATTCTTCTATCATATCAACATCGTCCCCAGACATGTCTATTATATTGAAGGGATCCCCACGGAGGTGGTCCCGGAATTCGTGGTGTTCATCACCGTCTTCGCCGTGTTTCTCTGCACCGTGGCGGCGATATTTCCGGCCTGGAACGCGTCGCGCATGAGTCCGGTCGAAACCATACGGTACGAATAGGAGGCCGGCGTGACGGGAGAACCGATAATCGTCGCCCGGGGCCTGGAAAAGATCTACGGCTTCGGCAGGGGGGCCCTCAGGGTGCTGAAGGGGATAGATCTGGTAATAATGAGGGGGGAGATGGTCTCCATCGTCGGGCCCTCTGGCGCCGGAAAATCCACCCTCCTGAACCTCGTCGGCTGCCTGGACCATTTCCAGAAGGGGAGCCTCGTGCTCATGGGCCGGGACGTGTCGCACCTCACTGTGGAGGATCTAGCCGGATTCAGGAACAGGACACTGGGCTTCATCTTCCAGCAGCACAACCTGCTTCCGGAATTCTCCGCGCTGGAAAATATCATGATGCCCCTCCTGATACGCAGGGAGCGATGGCACGAGGCCAGAACCGCGGCACTGGCGATGCTGGAGCAGTTCGGACTCTCCGATCGAGCGCACCACAAGCCGTCGGAGCTCTCGGGGGGCGAGTGCCAGAGGATAGCCGTGGGCCGGGCCATCGTCGGGAAGCCGGACATCATTCTGGCCGACGAGCCCACCGGCAGCCTGGACAGCGTGAATTCCAGGAACCTCACCGAGATTCTGCTCAGGCTTGGCCGCGAGAGGGGATGCACCATTATCATCGTCACCCACGATAAATCAATTGCATCGATGATGGACCGCACTATTTCCCTCGTGGACGGCTCGATCCAGACCGACACTAGAAAACCTGAATAAAGAGATTTGAAAGGGCGTGGGTCACCAGCGCCGGGTAGAGGGCCCTCCTGGCATGGCAGAGCGCGCAGAGGGCAAGGCCGGAGGCCAGGTAGGCAGCGAAGGCCAGGGCAGAGTCAGGTACATGGATCACCGAGAAGAGCAGCGACGATACCGCCGCCGCCGCACCGTGGCCGATTGTCTCCCCCAGGAGCCTGAAGAGAAGGTGCCTGAATACCAGCTCCTCAACAGCCGGGCCGGCGGTGACCGACAGCAGCAGGGTGACGATTCTCAACGGCGGATCCGAGTACCCGCCACCACCCTCCGGGAGCAGGAGGAAGAGAGCGGCGAGGCAGAGCCCGCCGCAAGCGGCGAGTGCCGTGTCCAGCAGGCGGTTGTGTGAGGAGAAGAGTACCGCCGGGGGATTCTGTCCGAATTCTGCCCGCAGGTAACCGGCCACTGCCGGTAAAAGCGCCAGGTGCATGCCGCCGCCGGTCAGTATCGCCTCGATGAAATCTATCCTGCCGTCCGTGGTCTGACGGAGGGCGAAGGCGGCGGCCGTGGCGGCACACGCGATGGCGCCGAGACTGCCGAGGCTCGCCAGCATCGACTGCTCCTTTATCCTGCGCCGCCGCCCCTCCATGGCGCGCATGCGGCGTACGAAGGTCCGCAGAATCGACACCCTCTCGGGGCCGGTGAGCCTTCGGGCGAGAGAGAGGCCTTCGTTGATCCTGGACCTTTCCCGTCTGTTCAGGCGGTTCAGGACGTGGGACCGAACCCGATCGGGCAGAATGCTGTAGAGATATCCTGCAGCGATGTGTCCGGGCGTCTTTGTGCTCATGGCCGCCAATAATCTCTTGACATTGAAATCGTGTGATCAGTATTGTTATACTGTTGTTTTATTGCAAGCCGAATGTGAAACCGCGGCGATTCAGGTATTGAGAAGGGGGGCATCCCCGGAGCACACGGCCGCGGTTAGAGATCCCTTTTCACGAACCGGGAGAGAATGGCGGGAACAATCGTAACAATCACCGATAGGGAAAAGTTCCAGCACATACTGGACACCTATTTTGCCAGGACCAGCGTCTACCTCAGGACCAAGAGCGGCGACCTGAACATCCAATACCTTGGTTTCTCAGAAGGGAATGCCGCCTTCAGGATTCCCAGGGTGAAAAACTGCCCTGACATGCTTCTCATACTGACACGGCACGGCGACAGCACGATCTACGCCACGCTGAAATACGTTGAGAACAACGAGGATACCTTCATCTTCATGCCGGTGAAGTTCCAGATCATCTCCGGTGAGCGGAGGGAAGCCAGGACCTCGCTCCCCATTGAGGGGAACGATAAGAACGTCATCTTCCTGAGCAACCTGATGACTGATTTCCTCATGCAGAACTGCCTCATGGCAAATGAGAAGAAGCTGGACAATATTAAGGAATCGCTGAAATACGATCTGGAGCAGAAATTCGAGCGTGTCAGGATCGTCTTCATGCACGAATCGAAGACCGATCCCAGGCTCAAGCACATACAGATGGACTATGTGCCCATCTTCATTCCCGACATCGGGGAGAAGCCAGATGAAAAAAACGAACAGGCCTTCAATTATTACATCAACGAGATCTACTCAAAGGACTTCAAGCTGAACAGCGACAAGACCTTCATCTCCGAGGCCACCGTGCCGATCCTTTACCGCAGCATCATCCCCTACGGCTATATTCAGGTGAACAACCGGAGGCCCATGACAGAGGGGTATCTCACCGTGACCAAGCGCATGGCCATCGTGGTGAGCGAATATTTCAGGAAGGAGGCCATCTTTCCCAATGTGAAGGACCGGTTTCTCGTTTCCGACCTTTCTGCACGGGGGCTCGGGGTGGTATTCAGGGACAGGAGGCTCACCAGGTATTTCCGGCAGGGGGGACTCGTTTCCTGCGATCTCATGCTTCCCACCAACAAGAAGGTCATGATCGGGGCAGTGGTGCGGAATATGTTGTTCAACGATAACGGTATCATCAAGGTGGGCTTTGAGCTGAAAAATATCGACGCCCTGAGTCAGGTGAACTACGAGGAGTACCTGGAAAGCCTCGGCGTTTCCACCGATTAGGCCGCATCCCCTTCCGGCAACCTCCAATTATTGCTCATCCAAATCTCCTTTCCTTCCGATACTAGTAATAGCACGTATAGGCATTCCACGGAGGGACACGATGAAAAACCCTGTAGCCGCCCTTGAGCAGGTGTTGTCTCGGGAGAAGGAGCTCTATGAAGAGATTTTCACGCTGGAGACCGGGAAAAAGGACGCGATCCTGAAGAGGGACGGGAAGACGCTGGAGCGTCTGTCCACCGAGCAGGAGAAGAGGATCGCGGAGGTCCAGCGCATCGAGGAGAGTAGAATAGGGATCATAGAACGGTATCGTGCCATGGAACGGCTGGACGATCTGCCAAGGGAGATATCCCTGCGCGATGTGGTGGGATCCATGGACGAGGATTCGTCAAAACGGCTGATGAGGATAGGGGTGGACCTTAAGGACCTTCTCTGCCGCCTCCGTGACCTGCAGGACATGAACGGAACCCTGCTGAACGATACGATGGAATTCTACCGGATACTCCTCTCCGGGATCAGGAGCGGCGTGTCCCTGGATTCCGGATACAGCAAAGACGGCAGGGAAGAGGGGAAGGTCGCGGCGCCCGTACTGTTCAATCAGACCGCGTAGGTCTGTTACGTCAGACCGCATAGGGAGGAAGCGTATGCCTTCGACATTCATGGGGCTGGAGATTGGGAAGAGGGGGCTGATGTCGCACCAGCAGGCGCTGCACGTCACCGGCCACAACATATCCAACGCCGACAACAGGGAGTATTCGCGCCAGCGGGTGATCATCACCGCCGCCGATCCCCTCTACGTACCGAGCCTCAACAGGGCCAATACACCCGGGAATATCGGCCAGGGAGCGGTGGTGCAGGAGGTGCAGCGGGTCCGGGACAATTTCATCGACGATCGGATCGTCGTTGAAAAAAACCACATGGGATTCTGGCAGATCCGGAACGAGTTCATACAGCAGGTGGAGATGGTGTACAACGAGCCCTCCGAGGATTCCATACGGAGCAGGCTCGACGATCTCTGGAGGGGATGGGAGGAGCTTTCGGTCCATCCCGAGGAGCGTTCCACGCGCGAGGTGGTGAAGGAGAAGGCCATCGGGCTGGCCAACGAGGTGCGGCACGTGTACAGCCAGCTCAGGGAGCTCAGGCTCAATGCCAACAACCAGGTGGAGCACAGGGTGAGCCGGATCAACGAGCTAGCGCACAACATCCGCGACCTGAACGAACGGATACTGAAATCGGAGGCGCTGGGGGACAATCCCAACGACCTGAGGGACAGGCGTGACGCCCTGATAGAGGAGCTCTCCCGGATCGCGGATATCTCAGTGGGGAGGAGCGACAGGGATGAGCTGATCGTGTACCTGGGGGCGGAGAACCTGGTGCAGGGAGAGATCGTCAGGCCGCTGCAGGCGGTGATGGATCCCGAGAACGACGGGATGTTCCGCGTTGTCTGGCGCGACACCGGCCGCGAGATAACAAACCGCGGCGGCGAGCTCGGGGCGCTCGTGGAAATCCGCGACGTTGTAATCAGGGAGAATATCAACGATGTGAACGCCTTCGCCATCAATCTGATGGACCTGACCAACGAGGTGCACCGCGATGGCTTTGGAAGACAGGGGGAAACGGACTTGGAGTTTTTCACCCATATTCCGGTGAGCGACAACATCGACGGCAACTTCGACCTGAATAACGACGGGGTCAACGACGTGACCGCTATCTTCAGGGTCTCCGGCGCGAACCGCATCGACGCCTCGGCGGCAATAGGCGTTGCCGGCACGCTCACCTTCGCCACCAACGACGGGCGCGAGCAGCCGGTACAGATCGATTACAGCCAGAATGATACGGTCCTCTCGGTGATTCAGCGAATCAACGACGCACATCTGGGGATAGTGGCGTACCTCAACCACAACTCACAGCTGGCGGTGAAGGCGACGGTGGCGAGGGACTCCGACAGCAGGAACTTCATGATACGCCACCTGGAGGATTCCGGCCAGTTCCTCGTGGGGCTCACCGGCATCCTGGCACAGAGCGGGCCGCAGGGGTCCTTCGATTACCGGCGGGTGGACGACATCAGGAAGTTCCTGCCAGACAGGGAGCACATCACCATCACGCCGCAGTTCAATCCCGCCTCCTACATCGGCGTCTCGGAGGGGATCGTGCGGAACGTCGACCGCATCGCCGCGGCGCAGGGGCGAGACCTGGGTGGGACCGGCAATCCCAACGATACGAACGGCATCGGTGACGGGACAAACGCCCTCAGGATCGCGCGGCTCCGGCACATCAATGCCATGGTGGACCAGAGCACCACATTCAACGATTTCCTGGTCTCCCTGGTCTCGAGGATCGGCACCCAGGGGGAGGAGGCGGACACGAGGGTGCGCACCCAGGAGACGCTGCTCACGAACCTGAACAACCTGCGGCAGTCCGTCTCGGGGGTGAACCTGGACGAGGAGATGTCCAACATGGTGCAGTTCCAGCACGGCTACAACGCCGCGGCCAGGGTGATCAACATGATGGACAAGATGCTGGAAACAGTGATACGGCTGGGGGCATAAGCCATGAACAGAATAACGAACCAGATGATGAACAACACCATGAACTTCAACCTGAACAGGCATCAGGTTGACATGGACAGACTGCAGAATTCCCTGGCCACGGGACGGAACGTGCGCTTCCCCAGGGACAATCCCATCGCGGCGACCAACCAGATGATGTACCGTACCAGGCTCACCGAGATGGAGCAGTATCTTTCGAACATCAACGAGTCGAAATCGAAGCTGGACGAGGTGGACACCGCCATTCAGTCCACGCTGCGCATCTTCCAGCGCCTCCGCGTGCTGGCGGTGCAGGGGGCGAACGGCATCTACAGCTCCTTTGAGCTGAAGGAGGCCGCGGCTACGGAGATCAACCAGCTCCTGGAGGAGCTGGTGACCATCGCTAACTCCAGGAACGCCACCGGGCGGCCCATCTTCGGCGGATTCCAGACCGGGACCGAGGAGGTCCCGAACCCCTTCGTCCCCATCTACCAGACCCTCACGGCCGGGAACCAGGGGGACGCGATGATCGGCGTGGAGTACCGGGGCAACATCGGCGAACTCCTCCGCGAGGTCGCCCAGGGGGAATACCTGGCGGTGAATATTCCGGGGAACAGGGTTTTCTGGGCCACGAATCAGACGCTCACCTCGAATCAGGACGCTTCGAACTACACGGCCAGGACCAACCAGGCGATACGGATCGACGGCGTGGAGATCAACATCGTCGCCGGCGATAACATCGATATGATCATCGACAAGATCAACAACGCTGGCCTCTCCGTCCGGGCCTCTAAGGGGGGGAGGAACAATCTGGTGCTGGAGACGACCACACCGCATCAGATATGGCTCGAGGACGCCGGGAGCGGCACCGTGCTCCAGGATCTGGGCATGGTCAGTGCGAACTTCCCCAATCCCCCGAACAACATCGACGACCGCGTCACCATCGGCGGCATGTCCATCTTCGAGATGGTGATACAGCTCAGGGACGACCTGGTGCGGGGAGACCAGGAGCTCGTGGGGGGGAGGGACCTGGGGCTCATCGACATGGGGCTCGACAACCTCCTCAGGCACGTCTCGGCCATCGGCGCGCGGGAGAACAGGGTGGACGAGCTCACCAGGAGGACCGAGACCGACAGGACCAACATCATGCAGCTCCTGTCGGAGAACGAGGGGATCGACGTCGCCGAGGAGATAATGAATTTCCGTTACCTCGAGAGCGTCCACCAGTACGCGCTGGCCGTTGGTGCCAGGGCGATACGCATGACGCTCATGGACTTCCTGCGGTAACACTATCACTATCAGAGGAGCCGACCATTGGGAGAGAAGGTGAAAACGAGGCCGTACGGCGAGATCGATGTGGACGAACGCCAGGTGTTCAGTTTCCCCGACGGAATACCTGGTTTCGATTTCGTCAGGAAATTCGTATTACTGGACACCCAGGACACGTCGTCCCCCTTCAAATGGCTGCAGGCCTGCGAAGAACCCGACCTGGCCTTCGTGGTGATCCGACCGGTGGACTTTCTTGGAGAGTACGAGCTGGTGATCTCCCAGGGCGACATGGAGGCGGTGGGTGCCACATCTGCCGATGAACTGCTGGTGCTCGCCATCGTGACCATCCCCGCGAACCCTTCGGAGATGACGGCGAACCTGCAGGGGCCGGTGATCCTGAACCCTGCGAAGCGGCTGGGGCGGCAGGCCATATCCCTGAGCGACCGCTATCTGGTGAGGCACAGGATCCTGGACGAGATGAAGAAGATCACCGGGAAGGGTAGGTGACGCCATGCTAGTGCTTGCCAGGAGACTCAACGAGAGCATCATGATCGGGGACGAGATCGAGGTGGTGGTCATCGACATCCGCGGGGACCAGGTGAAGCTCGGGATCAAGGCTCCGAAGAAGGTGGCGGTGCACCGCAAGGAGATCTACCAGGAGATCAAGCAGGAGAATATCGCCGCCATCAGCTCAGAATTCGACCCGTCAAAGCTGCGTGAGCTTTCGGAGTTCTTCAAAAAGGAGTCGGACGACAAGAAGAAGGACGGGGAGAAATGATACTCAGGGGGATGTCCGGCGCCTTCACCATAATCCTGATCTTCATCGCGGCCTTCTCCTTCCGGGAATATTTCGCCTTCAACAACAACCTGAAGGGGAAGTACTTCCTGACGCCGCTGATCACCCTCTGCGTGGCGTCAGTGGGACTGCTGGCCATCGGCATGTACGGCATCAGCGCCTACAGGGCCCTGATCCTCATGGGCATCATGTGCGCACTCGTGGCGGACACCATGCTCATGGTGGTGGAGGTGGACCTGCTGCGCTTCGGGATCCTCTATTTTCTCGTGGGTCATTTTTTCTACATCGGGGCGTTCTCCCTGGATTTCACCTTCGCCGGCTGGAACGCCGTAGCGGCCCTGTTGATCGCCCTGACGGCGGCGATCTTCTTCCTGAAGGTGAGAGGGAGCACCGGGAGCATGACCATACCGGTGGCAGTATATCTGGTGGTCCTCTCCTGCATGCTCTTTCTGGCGATTTCCGGCCTCAACCGCGGCATCGAACACAACAGGGTCTTCGGCGCCCTGGGCGCCCTTCTCTTCGCCATGTCCGACGTTGTGCTGGCCGTAAACGCCTTCGTGAAGAAGATACCACACAGCACCGTGATCACCTGGTCCATGTACGCCCCGGCGCAGATGCTTCTGGCGCTCAGCTGCTTTCTCTGATGCCCGGGGATTCCCCTCACGGGATGTAGATGTGCGGTATACCGAAGAGTCGCACCCTCCCCGGTGAGACGGTGAAGGGCCCCCCCCTGAAGGGGGTGATGAGGGGGCTGATGATGTCGGTCTTTGCGTAGATCCTGCGGCCGTTTTTCTCTGAAAAGAAGCTCCTCTCACCGTGATCAAGCACCAGGACCGAGAGGTCCGGGGGAAGCGGCTGGATCTCCCGCTGGAGAAGAATCCTCGTCATGGCGATGCCCCCCTCGTAGGCGATTACCGCCTGGTCGCGGTCGTCGCGGGAGATGATGCGGTACTCGCCCGGCGCGAGGATCTTCAGGTTGCCACAGGGAGTGATGAACCACGAGCCGCACTGACGGAGGGTGACCCACCGGTGCCCATGGGATTCCATCTGCGGCCGTTCCATCCCGGCCTCGCCGGGTACCGCCTCATAATGATGGAGGAGAGGGAAATCCTCGAAACTTTTATCCCGCATCTCACGGATCCGCGCCAGGATCGAGTCGAGGAGCGGCAGATCGAGCCCCTCCCTGGTGTATCGGCGGGCGTAGCGTTCTACGAGAGCCTTCAGCCGGAGCAGCTTCTCGGTCCCCTCGATGGTGTTGTGGCCCGAATAGATGGAGGCGAGGACATCGATACGGCTGGTGAGCTCCCGATACACCGATTCGAAATCTCCGTATTTCAGGTTCAGCACGTGGAGAAAATGATGGATCTCCTGGTGCAGGTCCTCCATCGTCTGGAGGCTGCCGCTCCAGTATTCAGCGTGCCGCTCCACGGGCCCCGGCGCGTCGGTATGTACTCCGTCAGCCTGCATCATGATGATAAATATATGACCGGTCCGTGGACGAGTCAATAAAATATTTGGTATTCCATCCAAATCGCTTGACGCAATGCGGTGTTTCCTTTACTGTTGAGAACTTCCCGGATTTACAACAGGCGCGCGGTGCAGCAGCTATCGATCTGCCCGATGGCGATTTTCCGGGGGAAATACTGTGTCGAGGGCTCGAACCATGATTGGCAAAAAGATCCGTCTTCAAAGGATAATAAACAGGAATACCGGCAGGACCATCATCGTCCCCATGGATCACGGCGTTACGGTGGGACCGATACACGGACTCATCGACATGGCCACCACCGTCGACCACGTCGCCATTGGCGGTGCCAACGCCATCCTGATGCACAAGGGGCTCGTGGAGCGGGGGCACAGGAGCAGCGGCAAGGACATCGGCCTCATCGTGCATCTGTCGGCAAGCACCGTCCTGGCCCCCGACTCGAACGCCAAGACGCTGGTCTGCACCGTCGAGGAGGCGGTCAGGCTCGGTGCCGACGCGGTGTCGATCCACGTGAACATCGGCGCCAACACGGAATCGGAGATGCTCTTCAATATGGGGCAGGTGTCCCGCTCCTGCAGGGACTGGGGGATGCCGCTCCTCGCCATGATGTACACCAGGGGCGCCAAGATCAAGAACGAGTACGATGTCAATGTGGTGAAGCATGCGGCACGGGTCGGGGCCGAGCTGGGCGCGGACGTCGTGAAGGTGAACTATACCGGCTCGGCGGAGTCCTTCAGGCAGGTGGTGGAGGGATGCCCGGTTCCGGTGGTGATTGCCGGCGGAGAAAAGATGGAATCCGACGAGGAGATCCTCGATATGGTGCGGGGGGCGGTCGACGCCGGCGGGGCCGGCGTCTCCATCGGGCGCAACGTCTTCCAGCACGACGACCCGGCGGATATCGTGAAGAGGATATCGGCAATAGTCCACGGCGGGGTCTGATGAAGAAGATCTGGCTCGATCTGCGCGAATGGAACAAGTCCCTCGTCACCGAGGCGCTGGAGTCGGGTGTCGATGCGATACTCACGATCGGGGAACTGGTGGCAGATATCAGGGACCTGGGGAGAATAGAGGTGATCGCCCCCGATGCCGGCGACCTGAAGGTCCCCGATGACGTGGAGATCGTCGTCATAAAAGACAAGGGCGACGAGAACCGTGCGGCCGCGGCGCTGAAATCCAGGATGGTGGCGGTCCGCACCACCGACTGGGACATCATTCCCATCGAGAACCTCATCCCCCAGGGGGGGGAGCGGCTGTTCCTCTTCGTACGAAACCTCGCGGAGACGGAGACCGCGGTGAGGATACTGGAAAAGGGCGTGGCGGGCGTGGTCCTGGAGACCCATGACCCGGCCGAGGTCGCCAGGGTGGCACGGTTCATCAAGGACCTGGACCGCGAATCCTTTTCCCTGGAGCGGCTCGTGGTGCGGCGGGTGGCCACCATCGGCATGGGTGACAGGGTATGCATCGACACCTGCGCGAACATGGAACCGGGGCAGGGGATGCTGGTGGGCAACTCGAGCCAGTGTCTTTTCCTGGTGCATGCCGAGAACCTGGAGAATCCCTACGTCGCACCCAGACCCTTCAGGGTCAACGCCGGGGCGGTCCATTCCTACGTCCGGGTGCCGGGGAACAAGACGCGGTACCTGGGGGAGCTGAAGACCGGGGATCCGGTCCTGGTGGTGAACAGCCGGGGCGAGACGGAGGTCTCCTTCGTGGGCCGGTCGAAGATAGAGAAAAGGCCGCTCCTGGTCCTCAGCGCGGTCGATTCCCGGGGCGTCGAGTACTCGGCGGTGCTGCAGAACGCGGAGACCATCCGGCTTGTGGGCACCGACGGGGTGGCCATGAGCGTGGTGTCGCTGAAGGAGGGGGACACGGTGCTCGGGCTTGTCGAGGGGGGAGGCCGCCATTTCGGCATGGCGGTGGACGAAACGATACGGGAGCAGTGAGCGCCGCTTGCTGCCCCTGGGCCTGACGCGGCTTTTTAAGGTCCGAAGCTGAATTATTCTCTTCCGTTCTTTTCATACTTTGGAAAAATTCTTACATTACCTGTATGGCGCAGGATGAGCGTGGACTCAGCCTGTGGTTTTACAATGTCCATTTCTGGCACAGTATCGATGCATGATGCAGCGTTAATGGCATTTTTTTAAGGAGAAAGATCATGGCAAAAAAGAAGATGAAATCGATGGACGGCAACATGGCAGCCTCTCACGTGGCATACGCCTTTACGGAGGTCGCCGCCATTTATCCCATCACCCCCTCATCACCGATGGCCGAAACGGTGGACGAGTGGGCCGCCTTCGGGCAGAGGAACATATTCGACGATATCGTCCGTGTCGTTGAGCTGCAGTCGGAAGGGGGCGCCGCCGGCGTCCTGCACGGCTCCCTCCAGGCGGGGACGCTGACCACCACCTTCACTGCCTCGCAGGGGCTGCTCCTCATGATACCCAACATGTACAAGCTATCGGGGGAGCTCCTCCCCGCGGTATTCCACGTGAGCGCCCGGTCCCTATCCACGCACGCCCTTTCGATATTCGGCGACCATTCGGACATCTACGCAGCCCGGCAGACGGGATTTGCGATGCTCGCCAGCGGCGGCGTACAGGAGGTGATGGACCTGGGCGGTGTCGCCCACCTTGCGGCGATCAGGGGGAGGGTCCCGTTCATGCATTTTTTCGACGGGTTCCGTACGTCCCACGAGATTCAGAAAATCAAGGTGATGGACTACAGGGACCTGGCGGCCCTGCTGGATGCGAAGGCGCTGGCGGCGTTCAGGGCCAGAGCCCTGAATCCGGAACACCCGGTCACCAGGGGTACCGCGATGAACCCGGACATCTATTTTCAGCTGCGGGAGGCGGCGAATCCCTACTACAACGCGGTGCCGGATATCGTTGAAGGATATATGCAGGAGATCACCAGACTGACCGGGCGAGAATATCATCCCTTCAACTACTATGGCGCCCCGGACGCCGAGCGGGTCATCGTTGCCATGGGATCGGTGACCGAGACCGTCTGCGAGACGGTGGACTACCTGCTCGAAAGGGGGGAGAAGGTGGGTCTCGTATCGGTGCACCTGTACCGGCCATTCTCGAAAAAATACTTCATGAGGGTCCTCCCGAGGACGGTGAAGAGGATCGCGGTGCTGGACAGGACCAAGGAGCCGGGGGCGAACGGTGAGCCGCTCTACCTGGATGTTCGCGACCTCTTCTACGGTGAGAGGAATATGCCCCTCATCGTGGGGGGCCGGTACGGCCTCAGCTCCAAGGACACGCTCCCGGATGACATCGTCGCGGTCTATGAAAACCTGAAGCTCCCGGAGCCGAAAAACGGGTTCACCATCAGCATCGTCGACGACCTGACCTTCACGTCCCTCCCGGTGAAGGAGCACGTGCGGACCGTGCCGGAGGGGACCATCGCGGCGAAATTCTTCGGCATAGGCTCCGACGGGACGGTGGGGGCAAACAAGAACTCGATCAAGATCATCGGCGATAACACCGAGATGTACGCCCAGGCCTACTTCGCCTACGATTCGAGGAAATCGGGGGGCGTCACGATCTCGCATCTCCGGTTCGGCAAGAAACCGATACGCTCGACCTACCTGATTAACAGGCCCGACTTCGTGGCGTGCCACGTGCCGGCCTATATCGGGCAGTACGACATGCTGAAGGGTCTGAGAAGGGGGGGCATCTTCCTGTTCAACAGCATCTGGGACGCCGAGGAGACGAAGCGGCGGCTCCCGGACCGGGTCAAGAGGTATCTGGCGGAGAACGAGATACGGTTCTTCATCATCAACGCCACCGAGATCGCGGGGCAGATCGGTCTTGGCTCCCGGACGAACACCATCATGCAGGCGGCCTTTTTCAAGCTTGCCGGCGTCATCCCGTACGAGATGGCAGACAGGACCATGAAGGAGGCCGTGAAGAAGACCTACGGGAAGAAGGGGGATGATATCGTCTCCATGAACATATCGGCAATCGAACGGGGGGCGGGCGAGATCGCGGAGGTGCCGGTGCCCCCCCAGTGGAGGGAAATCGAGGCTGCTGATGAGGACGGGCCCGGTGAGGTGCCGCAATTCATCCGCAATGTCGCATATCCGATGAACGGATTGAGGGGGGACGATCTCCCGGTGAGCGTTTTTGCCGACATGCCGGACGGCACCTTCCCGCAGGGGACCACAGCCTATGAGAAGCGCGGCATCGCGGTGCATGTGCCGGAATGGCAGCCGGACCACTGTATCCAGTGCAACCAGTGCGCCTACGTATGTCCCCACGCGGTCATCCGCCCCTTCCTCCTGGACGAGAAGGAGGCGAAGGGTGTTCCCCGGGGGACGGTACTGCGGGACGCCAAGGGGAAGGGCCTTGAGGGTTTCAAATTCAGGATCCAGATCAGCCCCCTGGATTGCACCGGCTGCGGCAACTGCGCGGACGTGTGCCCCGCCAAGGAGAAGGCACTGGTCATGCGGCCCCTGGGTTCACAGATGGGCGAGGAGGCCCGGTGGAACTACATGCACCATAATGTCACCTACAAGGACAATCTCATACCCAGGAACACGGTCAAGGGGAGCCAGTTCTGTCAGCCCCTCTTCGAATTCTCCGGGGCCTGTGCCGGCTGCGGCGAGACCCCCTATATCAAGCT